>JBASAY010000229.1:0-11892 GCA_049650865.1 Tunicatimonas sp. | reverse complement strand
AGCCTGGGTTACACTACCTGAACTTAGCATTGAGCGCATTTTGATCGATGAGATTATGTTCGGCCCGGCCTACTACCAACTGCGCACCCTACCCGCCAACGAGATGATCGCCACTCCGTACTTTGGCGACTTCCACTACGTGTGCTTTGGGGGGGTGCTGCTGCAACGGTGGAACAGCGTGGTGCCGCGCGAATTACCTGATTTTGACCTGCTGTTTTTTAACGGTAATACAGGAAAACTGCACTACCTAGAAACCATCAGGGCGTTTACCTGGCGGGTAGAAGACACGCTGGAGGGCATTCGTCTGGGGTGGCAAGAAAACGATCAATCGGGCGAACTGCTTCTCACCGAAGATCAGGTGCTGCATAACGCTCGGGTTCTCGAGTGAATCTAAATGACCAGCTCCGCTTGCGTGCTTTTTTAGAAGAGCAGGTGGATCGATACAACCGCCCGGCGTTTATCATCAACGATCCGATCAGCATTCCGCACCGGTTTGGTAAGCAACAAGACATTGAAATTAGTGGGTTCGTAGCAGCTACGCTGGCCTGGGGGCAGCGCAAAACGATTATCAACAAGTGTCGGGAGTTTTTTAGCTATATGGACGATGCTCCTTACGACTTCGTGCGGTTTCATCAGGAGGCCGACCTCAAGCCGTTTCTCAACTTCAAGCACCGCACCTTCAATGCCACCGATGCCCTGTACTTCATCGCCTTCTTGCACGACTGGTATCAGCAATACGATTCGTTAGAAGACGCTTTTCTGGTGGGGATGGAACCCGATGCCAAAGATACGGAATCGGGGCTGATCGGCTTTCATAACGCCTTTTTCAGCCTGCCCGATTTTCCGGTGCGTACCAGAAAGCACGTAGCCACTCCGGCCCGCAAGTCAGCCTGCAAGCGCCTTAACATGTTTCTGCGCTGGATGGTGCGACACGATGATCGGGACGTCGATTTCGGGCTGTGGCACCGACTGCGTCCGGCCCAACTGGTGTGCCCCTGCGACGTGCACGTGGACCGGGTGGCGCGAAGCCTGGGCCTAATCACCCGCAAGCCAACCGACTGGCAAACCGCCCGGGAGCTCACCCAAAATCTAAGAAAGTTGGACCCTACTGACCCAGTGAAGTACGATTTTGCCCTGTTTGGACTGGGCGTTCAGGATGTCCTTCTCGAAGGTCCGTTAAGCTAAGCCTCGTCGTCGCCAAATCGCTGCGCCATGCGACCGGCTACCATGCCCCCCAATGTGTACCAAGCGATGGTCATTAGTTTGGTAGACATATGCCGACTCACCGGCTCTTCGGGTAGGTTTAGTTGCTCCGGCAGGGTAATGGCAGCCAGTCCCGCTCCTACTCCTAACAACTGTCCGCGGACGTTGGCCGTTTCCGGTTCGCCTAAACCAACCAAGCTGTAGTAAAGGGTGTTGGATAGCAGGTCGCCGGTGAGTGCCAGGGCGTACTCGGTGCCACTGGGGGGGGCTGGATTACCGGTTTGGTGAAAGGCCCGCCGGATAAGCCGACGGCCCAGAATGTCTACGCGGGGCGCGGTGGGCGCAAACTGCCGCACGCTTTCGTGCACGGCGGTAAGGAAGACAGCTCCGGCGGCGCCGGATAGTAATGCGTTGGTTATTTTCATCATTGTGTGTTATGAGCCGCAAGTAACGCATTATGTTTGAACTTCCGTCGATCAACGCCAATGTACCAATCATTTTTTCATACCTACCCCATAAACGATATCGAAAATCGACAAGCTTGTTTTCTCTCAGCAAAAAATCTATCTTTCAACTTAATCAGCGATAGGTTATGGTTCAGATGATAATGGAGGTTTCGGATGAATTAGCGGAACGATTACGGCCTATCCGCTCGTGGCTGTCTACCGTTTTAGAGTTAAGTTTCGTTGGCTTCAAGACGCTGGCTACCCAAACCGCCAGTGAGGTTGTTAATTTCTTATTAGCCAATCCTGCGCCGCAAGAGGTACTTTCTTACCACGTATCCGAAGCTTCTCAAGCAAGACTACAGCACTTACTAGCCCTTCGCCAAGCTGGGATGTTAGGAGAAGAGCAACAGCGTGAGCTGGATGAGTTAGAAAAGGTTGAGCACATCGTTATCATGCTGAAGGGGCAAGTAGCAAAACAATTGCAAGACGGCAAATAGTGGCTTCGGAGGTTACTGACAGCCTACGCAGAGCGGTTGCCGAACGAGCTGATCACCGTTGCGAATACTGTCTGTTTCCTCAATCAATGGCTTTGCACAAGCACGAGGTGGATCACGTTGTTCCTATTTAACACGGTGGTGAAACCAATTTGGCACTATCTTGTATGCGATGTAATTGGTACAAGGGACCCAATGTTGGTTCCTTCGATCAGAAAACGGGTCATTTGGTGCCGTTCTACCATCCGCGACGACATAGCTGGAGCGATCACTTCGCCCTAGAGGGAGCTACGATACAGCCACTTACCGCAGAAGCCAGAGTAACCATAAAGATCCTTAGCATCAACAGCCAAGACCGAGTGAGGGAACGACAACTCTTGCTGGACACAGGATTATACGGCGATGATCGTAGCTAACACTGCTACCCCATAAACGGATATCGGAAGTCTTTCGGTGGCGCAAAGGTTTCTTTGATGGTACGGGGCGAAACCCAGCGTAGCAGGTTCAGTTGCGCCCCGGCCTTATCGTTGGTCCCTGAGCCACGCGCCCCACCGAAGGGTTGCTGCCCCACCACCGCCCCGGTCGGCTTGTCGTTGATGTAAAAGTTGCCCGCCGCGTGTCGTAATTTCTGCGTGGCTAAATCAACGGCGTAGCGATCCTGTGCGAACACCGCCCCGGTTAGCGCGTAGGGTGAGGTTTGGTCGACCAGCTCCAGCGTCTCCTCGTAGCGTTCGGCCTGGTATACGTAGACCGTCACCACCGGACCGAAGATTTCTTCCTGCATGGTCGTTGACTTCGGGTCTTGCGTTACCAGCACCGTCGGCTGAATAAAGTAGCCGGTCGACTTGTCATATTCGCCCCCGGCGATCACTTCTACCAGTTCGTTTTCTTGCGCTTCGTCAATATACTTCACGATGCGATCAAAGGCCGTCTCGCTGATTACCGCGCTCATGAAGTTGCTGAAGTCTTCCACGTCGCCCATCCGAATACCCCTGATGTCTTCCAGTACGTAGCCCTTCACTTCCTCCCACAGGTTGTTCGGTACGTACACCCGTGAGGCGGCCGAGCACTTCTGCCCCTGAAACTCGAAGCTGCCCCGCACGATGGCCGTAGCCAGCGCCTTGGCATCCGCCGATTTGTGGGCAATAATAAAGTCCTTACCGCCCGTTTCGCCCACGATGCGGGGGTACGCGCGGTACTTGCCGATATTGTTGCCGATGGTGCGCCACAGCTCCTGAAAAACCTTCGTGCTGCCCGTAAAATGCAAACCGGCGAAATCAGCGTGGTTAAATACTACCTCGCCTACCGTGGGGCCCTCCACATTGATGAGGTTAATCACCCCGTCGGGCACGCCCGCTTCGCGGAAGATTTGCATCAGTAAGTGGGCCGAGTAGATTTGCGTTTCGGCGGGCTTCCACACCACCACGTTGCCCAGCATGGCCGCCGAGGTAGGCAGATTGCCCGCAATGGCGGTGAAGTTGAACGGAGTGATAGCTAGTAGAAAACCTTCCAGCGGACGTTGCTCCGTGCGGTTCCAGATGCCCGACGGGGAGATGGGCGGTTGCTGGGCGTAAATCTCCGCCATGTACTTTACGTTAAACCGCAGGAAGTCCACCAGCTCGCACACCGCGTCAATCTCCGATTGGTGGCAGGTTTTGGACTGCCCCAGCATGGTGGCGGCGTTCATCTGGTAGCGATAGGGACCCGCAATTAGGTCGGCGGCCTTTAGAAAGATGCTGGCCCGCTGCTCCCAGGGCATATTCTCCCAGGCGGGCTTGGCGCCGAGTGCCGAGTCGATGGCCTGCTGCACGTGTCCGGCGTCGCCCTCGTAGTAGTGGCCCAGCACCTGTTGGTGGTTGTGCGGACTAGTAAGCGGTTTCTTAACATCAGTTTTGATCTGCTCGCTGCCAATGTACAGGGGCACTTCGGCTGGTTCGGCCTTGAGCGCCTTTAGCGTAGTTTGCAGGGCTTCCCGCTCGGGAGTGCCGGGAGCGTACGGATAAATGGGTTCGTTGGTGGGGGTAGGTACCTGATAGAATCCGGTAGACATGGGCTAAGGTTGGGTTAATGAAAAAATAGGTTGCTGGTAGGATAGATAACGGGCTAGACTAAAAAAATGATTTCATCTCGAACAAAAAAGGGTGCTCCTGCGCACCCTATTCTCTAATCTCCAAAAGTAACTTCTACATCTTCACTAGCTCCACCGTTTTCTCAGCTCCTCCCTTACGCACCGTAAGGCGGTATACCCCGCGGTTGAGGCTACGCAGGTTGAACCCCATAGACGCCTCGTTAATCGGTTGCTGAATGATCTTTCTTCCCGATCTGCTTTTGATGGTGAGTGTCCCTCCCTGCCAGCGGTTCGGGTCTACTTCTACCAGCAACTGGTCGACTACCGGATTGGGATACAGCGTTACCGATTCACCGGCCGCCTGGCGGCGAATATCAGGCACTGTGCTTCGCTTTTTAGACTTACCGTCGGCCGAAGGACTTACCTGCGCGATGGTAGCCTTCTTCGTCAATTTCTCTTCCTGGCTTGTAGCGGACTGCCCGCTTCCGTCGCTTTGGGCGTAGGCACCGAACGAGAGGATGACTAAACCCTTCACATATACAATTCGTAAGAGCTTTTTCATAACTAGCATCTTTTGTAGCACATATTGTAATATACCAACGTAAATCTGTACTAAAAATCTCTTATGCCCGAATAAGTTACGCACTACAGCCAGTCCAGCAACATTTAATTGATTGCTATATCGTTTGGCGGTAGTGCGTAACCGATGTTGAAGAATGCTACTCAACCTCTATGTTTATAGAAGCATAGGCATCCCGGCAGGTGCCGGAACAAGGGTCGTCTTCACCTCGGCAATTTTTTACATTCACCAGGATGTTTCCCGTATCTGACTCTAAGAACTTTACTGTCATGGTTAGGTCATCAATATTGCCCCCCGCCAGAATTTCGTAGTCGGCGCCGGCTTCTTTAATCCAGCGGATACAGGTGTGCTTCTCTAGCCCACCCAGCGTAAGGGTTACTTCTTCCCCTACGGCTACAGTTTGTTTGTCGGCCGTAAGAATAGGCTCCCCCGGATCTTCGTTGCAACCCGTTAGCAGGTAGCCGACCAGCATCATTGTGCTTAACGTTTTAATGAATTTGTTCATTATGATAAATTGTTTAAATGGAAATTATACAAATTGAAGTGCTGTAAACCCTAAAAGGTAGCTCCCAAACTAAGCCCACCCCACGGAGTGATACCATCCTTGCCGATGATCGGGGTGAACCCAATTCGGAAGAGGAATCCCCCGCTTCTGGGCTGTAGGCGGTAGCCGATGGTGGTTGTAAACCCCGCCCCCCTCACGTCAACGTCGTCGAGGTCATCACGGCGGCTGTCAACGTCGATGTCGCCGATAAGAAAACCTGCCCCTAATTCTAGCCGACTGCTGCCGTTACCCGCCAGATAATTAGCCATAACGGGTAGCAAGAACATCTGTACCGACCCTTCCGTACCTTCATCACTGAAGTACATACCCCCTATTCGGGCGCTCAGGTGATCAAACAGCTTATGATCGTAATTGAGTGAGTAGATAAAGCTGTTGCCTCCCCCTTCAACGAAGATGCTGTTGCGGGCGAAGTCACCTTTAGAAGCACACTGTGCCTGGGCAGCCGGTGCCGAAAAAACTCCTGCAATGCCTATTGACACCAGGACTAATAAACGAAATGAACAGTAACGCATAAGATGTATTGGTTTAAGTTAAAGTATAGATAATCGAGAAAAATTATTCTGCCGTAATAAGCTCCGATTGCGTGTTAGCACCACCTACTATGCCATAGCCGCCTACTACATTGTTGAAGATTAGAACAGGCTCAGCGAAGGGGTCGTCTTCAGCCCTATACTGCTGTTTTGCGGACTGCCAGTAGCGAAACTGTTCTTCGGAGATGTGCCGAAACAACACTCGGTACCGGTCGGTCCTTCTGAAGGTATCAAAGTCACGGTCGGTGTCGAAGGCTACCGTATAGCGCTGCCCGTTAAAAATTTCATCTGAAAATATCAAAGATGATCCGGTGTAGTGCGTGTCTCCTTGCAGAACATCGTTATTTACTACCACCGGATCGCTACTGGTGATAAGAGCAGCTTCCCAAACTTGAGTTGGTGAGGTGCCATCCTCTTTTCTGTAATAGCTAGTATGGTCTTCGTATACCTGAATTTCGTAGTAGTTAGCCTCTTCAGCCAGGTCGTTGAAGCTAAGTCGTAGGTTATTGACGACAAGCTGGGGATCGGGGGCGTTATCCTTGGTATCAAACCTTGGGTCGCCTTCTCTTACTACTTCCTTGTCGTAGCCAAGTGTTTCGATAGGCACCGCAGCCGGAATCGAGGTAGTGGCGGTCACCGGTTCGAACCCCTCTTTGCTTGCTTCTACGGTGTAGATAGCTTCGGCCGAGAGGGTAAAATCGGTGGCGTACGTACCCCATATTCCTGATTGTGCTTCGGTAAGGGTAGCTACCGGCCGGTTGTTCTCCAGTAGGACCACCTGCGCTTCTTTCACGACGGTCAGTTCCCCATCGCTTAGCACCGACTTGCTCTGCGAAAGCTCTACGATTACTGCACTGTCGGCTTCCAGAAGAGCGTTCAGTACCAACTTGGGCGTCTCCCGGGGAAATTCTACTTCTACCGTACTTTCACAGGCAACAGTTACCAGCATTGCAAACAAGAACTTAATAGATTTCATCATGACTAAAAGTTAAAACGGTAGCTCACCGAAGGGATAATAGGAAATAGGCTAACTTGGCGGAACTGTCCGGCCTCATCGAAGTTGCTGTAAAATTCAGTGTAGTACAGGTAGAAAGGATTACGACGGCTGTAAGCGTTGTATACTCCGAATACCCAGGCCCGCTCGCCCCAGCGGGTAGGCTTGCGAAACGTGATACTGGCATCCAGGCGATGATAGGCCCGCATCCGGTGGCCATTGCGCTCGCCATAACTATAAAGTTGGCTGTCGGTGTTGAAGTCGAAGGTGTCGCCCTGCCGATCGTAGATGGCCGTGGGCAGGGTAATCGTATTGCCGGTGCCGAACACCCAGGCAAACGACACCTCAACGCGCTCCTTCCACTGGTGCATCACGGCTAAGCCGATGTCGTGCCGCCGGTCGTACTTATAGGGAAAGCGTCGTCCGAAATTGAGCGCGTCAAACTGCCGATTGCTCCACGAGAGCGTGTAACCCAGCCAGCCGGTAGTGCGTCCTTGCTTCTTTTGCACCAACAGTTCGGCCCCGTAGCTGCGTCCGTCGCCGGTGGCTACTTTGTCTTGCCAATCGCGGTTTACGTTCATAAAGCTAGCGCCTTCTTTGTATTCAATAAGGTTGCTCATCGTTTTGTAGTAGCCCTCTAAACTCACTTCATAGCCTTGTTTCCAGGTGCGGGCGGCCCCCAGGGCCCACTGATGCGACTGCTGCGGTCGGATGCGACTGGTGGCCGGCACCCACAGATCGGTGGGTAGGCCTACGCCTGAGTTAGTTAGCAAGTGGATGAACTGCGCCATTTGCACGTACGAAGCCTTGAGCGATAACTGATCGTTGAGCAAAAAGCGCCCGGCCAGGCGGGGCTGCCACGAGGTATACAGCGCGTCTTCTACCTGAAACCCCGAGACGTGCAAGCCTACGTTGAGCTTCACGCGGTTGGTGATTTCCCAGTCATCCTCAACGTAGGCCGCTGTTTCTACGGCTTCGGTTGCTTGAGACCCTAACTGAGTGCCCTGTTCGACTTCGTCGCCGTTTTGGTAGCGTACGTTGAGCACACCGGGACGAAAGGTGTGGTGCGTAGCGTTGGCTCCGAAGCGTACGTAGTGGCGAGGCGAAGGAATGTAATCAAAGTCTAGCTTGGCCGCATAGTCTTTGATACTGGATAGGTACTGCTGCGTGCCTTGATCGCTGACCTTCTGCTGCTCATCGTCTAGGTATTCATAGTTATACCGCTGCGTAGTGCTAAACCGGTAGCGACTGTACGTAAGGGTGGTGTTGGCGAAGAGTTTAGGCCCGAAAACATGGTTCCAGCGCAGGGCCGAAGTGATGTTACCCCAGTTAAGCCCTATTTGATCTTCCGACTTTAGCGTTCCGTTGGCCTCATCCTGGTGCACGAAGCGGGAGTAAAAGTGGTCGTCACCTAAGTAAGCGCTCAGAAACAGCCGGTCGCGATCCGAAAAGCGATGGTTAATTTTAGCATTGAGATCGTAAAAGTAATATCCCAGCGTCTGTTCCTCTCCCTCGGGGGCCGAAGCCTGGATAATGGGTCGGGCGATCAAATCGGCGTAGGTGCGTCGGCCCGATACGATAAACGAGGTCTTGTCTTTGATGATAGGGCCTTCCAACGTGAGTTTGGAAGCAATTAATCCGATAGAGCCTTCGCCATGAAACTCCTTCATGTTGCCTTCCTTCAGGTTGATATCGATTACCGAAGACAGCCGCCCCCCGTAGCGGGCCGGAAAGCCCCCCTTGATAAGTTGCACATTGTTGATCGCGTCGGCGTTGAAGACCGAAAAGAAGCCAAACAGGTGCGAGGCATTGTACACCGGCACACCGTCTAGCAAGATCAGGTTCTGATCAGGGCCGCCGCCCCGCACGTACAGGCCGCTGGTGCCTTCGTTGCCCGACTGCACACCGGGCAGCAGTTGCAAGGTTTTGAGCACATCGACCTCACCGAGCAGGGCGGGCGCCGCTTTAATCTGCTCAATGGGTACGGAGATGGCGCTCATTTGAGTAACCTCCTGAATCTCTTCCGCCAAAGCACTAACCACTACCTCATCGAGCAAAGCATCGTCTTTCAGCGTGATGTTGAGTAGGGTATCCTGACGGGGCAGCAGAGTAATTGTTTGGGGCACGTAGCCTACGTAAGAGTAAACCAGCGTGATGCTATCCTGACGGGTGGGTAGGGTAACGCTGTAAAAACCGTAGGCATTGGTGGTGGTGCCGCTGCGCGAAGACCGCTCAAACACGTTGGCTCCGATCAGGCTTTCTTTGCTGGATGCCTCAGTCACGTAACCACTCAGCGTTACCCGAGTTGGCACGTTAGCCTCTTGTGCCGACCGGGTGAGTATCACCTTTCCGTTGATAACCCGGTAGTGAATCCCTAGCTGTTTGCTGATGCGGTCTAAGAAGTGCCGCAGCGTTCCTTGGGTTCCTGTAAAAGTGACCTTACTTTGCAGCGGAAGGCGGCTGCTGTAGGAGAAGGGGTAACCACTTTTTTCGGAAAGCTCATCCAGGGCTATCTTGAGCGATAGGGTCTTTTCCGACAAAGTCAGCACCGAATCGAGCGGAGCTTGTCCGTATGACAGCAGGGTGGTGCTGAGCAGTACCATAATCAGTCGTAATTTCATTGCAAGGTAATTTGGTTATTTTGATACGTATAGTCCACGTCTAGCGTTAGCCGCAGCTCCTCGAGCACTTCTTCCAAAGGCTGCCGCTGAAAGGTAGACGTAAGGGTTAGGCTGTTCAGGGTGGCGTTGGCAACCTCAATCGGCACCTGGTAATGCCGCTCAAGGTCGCCCACCACCGCTGCGAGCGGAGTGCTGTCAAACGTCAGCACCCCGGTTTGCCAGGATAAGAAATTAGGATCGTCGTTGGTCTGCTTCCGAAGCGTTTTGTTCTCGTAGAGTCCCACTTCGTTTTGCGTAAGCAACACGGTATCTTGTCGGTGTGAGAACGCCACCTTCCCGCTGGTAACCGTCACCCTGACAACTTGATCTTCGGTCCGCACATTAAAGGTGGTCCCCACCACGCGCGTGGTGGTAGCAGCGGTGCGAATCAGAAAGGGAATTGCTGGGTTGTGGCTAACCTCAAAGTAAGCTTCGCCCGTTAATTGCACCGTGCGGGTCTGTGTCCCGAAATCTTCTCCGTAGGTGAGGCGCGCTCCCTGATTGAGATAAACCTGGCTGCCGTCGGGCAAGCTCACCGTGGTAACGGTATCTTTGGCTTCGTAGGTCTGGGCGAAGGTTACGCTATCTGCTCGCTGCGCGAACTGCCAACCGGTCCAGGCGGTGGTGATGAGCAGAGCTACCGCCGCGGCTACGCGCCAGAAGAAAGAACGTCGGCTAGTGGCTGACCTGATCGGCGCGGCCGGAGCTTCTTGCATCCGGTTCCAAACCTGCGGCCAATCGGCAGCGGCATCTACCTGCGCCAGCCCCCTGGCTTGTCCCGACTGCTCCCAGAGCTGACGCAGCTGCTCAAGCTCTGCGCGACGTTGGGGAGAACCGGCCCACCACTGTTCTATCTGCTCCCGTTCGTCGGCAGAAAGCTCCGCTTTCAGGAAGCGAAGAAGTAGGGTGGGGTCTAAAGTCTGATCGTTCATACACCCCTAAGACAAACCTCATCCCAACAACACGTACTCAAGCGAGAAAAAAATTAGAAATAATAATCCATAGCGCTAGCAAGGTCTTGCGAAGCAAGCGAAGGGCTTTGCTAATTTGGGTCTCTACCGTACGTTTAGATAACCCCAGCCTGTCGGCAATTGCCTGATTATCAACGCCTTCAAAGCGATTCATGACAAATATACGGCGGCACTGCTCGGGCAGGGCATCAACGGCTTGGTAGATCTGCTGTAGAGATTCGGCTTCTACCAGGTTATCAGTAAAGTCAGCCGTGGGTTGCTGCTCGGCAGCGTGCTGATGATGTTCTTGACGGCGGCGGTTTTGGTTTAACGTGTTCAGGCAGGTGTGATAAACCGCCCTAAACAAGTAGGATTTCAGCGATTGCGTAATCATTAGGGTGTCACGCTTCTGGTAGAGTTTGATGAACACCTCTTGCACCAGTTCTTTTGCCAGGTCAATATCTTCGGTGTGTTTAAGCGCAAAGGTAGTAAGGATAGGATAATACTGCTCGAACATCCCGCGGTAGGCCTTTTCTTCACCCTGGCGAATGCCAGCTAGTAGTACTTCATCGGTAGGGGTTTCGGGCGTGGAATTCACAATGAAAAGTAAACCTGGCTTAAAGGGATTTCAGACTGTTTTCAATGCGTAAAAGACACTTACAAAAGTAGGAGAAATTTGCGTCACGAAGAAATTTGCGTTTTCTGATCGGGTGAGCTGTCTGCGAAGCAGCAGTAGCGTTACGCAATTTTAGCAAGAGATGAGGGTAGTGCAACCTTAATTATTACCAAAAGGTACCTCTAACCCAGAAATTGGTAAAATCCCTAGTAGCGTATGAATAGATACGCTACCAATGCGTCTGAAGGTGAGAGCTACAGACAACCGTACAGCAAATACACCTCGCACAGACCATCCTTGGAGATTGGTAGCGGAAAGACCGTAAACGAACGCGTTACAAACGCGCCCGAGAGGGCTGAAAATGGGTGACGTAGACGAATGCGTTGCAGACTTGCCCCGCGTGGGACGCCCCGCGTGGGACGCCCCAAATAAGTATCTGTTAGGTAGCAAACGCTCTGCCCCCGGCTTCTTCTATCGAGATACAGCCTTCGTAGCGGCCGGGCACCGATACGTACTGCAAGAACTGGGTAGCGCCCACCTCGGAGGTGAAGAAGCCCAACATGGTAAGCTCCTTCATCATGGGGAAGAAGGGTTTTGCATCAGGGTCTTCGTTTTCTTTGGCCTGCGCCTCGTACTTGGTCAGCAGTTCATCCTGCTGGGCCGGTTCTAGGTCCAGAAAGCCATCGCCGTACTCCTGCTCACTATCTTTTTCCAGTTGCTCCAGCCCAGCAGTGAAGCGTTGCTTTTCTTCTTCGGTATAAATATCGTTGAGCATCAGGTCGATAA
>JBASAY010000228.1:0-79614 GCA_049650865.1 Tunicatimonas sp. | reverse complement strand
AATAAATAACGTACTCAACTTAACTCCGAGGTTTGTGCCACCGTGGCGCAGTCTTTACAAACCCCTTCCGAGCGTCCTGTGGTGACACAGGCCGTAGAGTTGGTTACTTTATTTTATCATCATTCCTCTATCATAAACACCGAAGTTGTCTACCCCTTCCCGAACTTATTCTTTAAACGCGCTAGCGAGTCGCCCATATCTTTTGGTTGGGCGGTTTTCTTCGGACGCTTGGTTGGGCTGGGCTTCTTCTCGGCAAAGGGGTCAGTCTTCATCGACAGGGCAATGCGCTGGCGGGACAGGTCTACCTCCATCACCGTTACCTGCACGGGCTGCTGTACCTTTACCACGGCGGAGGGGTCTTTCACGTACTGGTCCGATAAGTGACTTACGTGCACTAACCCGTCCTGATGCACTCCCACGTCTACGAAGGCCCCGAAGTTGGTGACGTTGGTCACAATGCCGGGCAGTTGCATGCCGACCTTCAAATCTTCGGGCGCGTGCACCCCTTCGGCAAACTGAAAGGCTTCAAATTTCTCGCGCGGGTCGCGGCCGGGCTTTTCCAGTTCGGTCAGAATGTCCTGGAGGGTAGGCAGACCTACCTCTTCGTTCTGGTAGCGTTTGAGGTTGATGGTCTTGCGCAGTTCGGCATCCTGCATCAGGTCATCCACCGTCACCTTCTGGTCGGCGGCCATGCGGGCCACCAGTTCGTAGCGCTCGGGGTGCACGCCACTGCGGTCCAGGGGGTTTTCGCCCTCACGGATGCGCAAGAAACCGGCGGCCTGCTCGTAGGCTTTGTGGCCCAGGCGGGGCACCTTGAGCAGCGCCTCGCGGTTCTTGAAGCCGCCGCGCTCGGTGCGGTAGTCTACGATGTTCTGCGCCAGCACGGGGCCGATGCCCGACACGAAGCTGAGCAGGTCCTGACTGGCGGTGTTCACCTCTACCCCTACCCGGTTAACGCAGCTAACCACCGTGTCTTCCAGGCCCTGCATCAGGGCGTTCTGGTCTACGTCGTGCTGGTACTGCCCTACGCCGATGGCCTTGGGGTCTACCTTCACCAGTTCGGCCAGGGGGTCGATGAGGCGGCGACCGATGGATACGGCTCCACGCACGGTAACGTCGTGGTCGGGAAACTCGCGGCGGGCCACGTCGGAGGCGGAGTAGACTGATGCTCCGCTTTCGTTCACCGACACGATGAGCAGTTCGGCTAGTTCGGGCACGCTGCGCACGAAGGCCTCGGTTTCGCGTCCGGCGGTGCCGTTGCCGATGGCGACAGCCTCTAGCTGGTGCTTCTGGCAGAGCGCTACCAGAGTTTCGGCGGCGTCTTGGATTTGCTTCTGCGGCGCATTGGGGTAGACGGTGGCGTGATCCAACAAGTCGCCGCGTTCGTTGAGGCAGGCTACTTTGCAGCCGGTGCGGAAGCCGGGGTCCAGGGCCAGTACGCGCTTGGCCCCCAGGGCGGGGGCCAGCAGCAGTTGCTGCAGGTTCTCGGCAAACACCCGGATTGCTTCCTCGTCGGCCCGCTGCTTGGTCACCAGGCGCACGTCGGTTTCGAGCGAGGGTTTGAGCAGGCGGCGGTAGGCATCGGTTAGGGCCAGCTCAACCTGGGCAGTGCTGGCGTGGTTGTTTTGTAAAACATTCTTCCGTAGCAGGGCCAGGGCGGCCTCTTCGGGCGGACTGATGCTCAGCGACAGGATCATCTCCTTTTCACCGCGGCGCATGGCCAGCAGCCGGTGCGAGGGCACCTTAGATAAAGGCTCCTCCCAGTCGAAGTAATCGCGGTATTTTGCCCCCTCGTCTTCTTTGTTTTTTATCACCTGACTGCGCACGGTGGCTTGTTTGAGGAACAAGGTGCGCAGGGCGGCGCGGGTTTCCTGCTGCTCGTTGATCCACTCGGCGATGATGTGGCGGGATCCCTGCAGGGCATCCTCTACGGTGGCCACTTCCTTCTCCGGGTTAACGTAGGCCTGCGCGGCGGCTTCGGGATCGGTTTTGTCTTGCTTGAACAGCACCTCGGCCAGGGGTTCCAGGCCCCGCTCGCGGGCCACGGTGGCCTTGGTACGACGGCGCGGCTTGTAGGGCAGGTACAGGTCTTCTACGGTAGCCAGGGTGGCAGCCTCATTAATCTTTTTCTTGAGGGCATCATCTAGTTTCCCCTGATCCTCAATGGTTTGTAGTACGAAAGCTTTGCGCTTCTCGAGCTCGCGCTGCTGGGCCAGCTGGTCGCGGATGCTGGCGATAGCAACTTCATCCAGGCTGCCGGTGCGCTCTTTGCGGTAGCGGGCGATGAAGGGCACCGTGGCCCCCTGGTCCAGTAGTTCGACGGTGGCGTTTACCTGAGCGTCGGTAACCCCAACTGACTGGGCAATGGTAGTGGCGATGGACATGTGGCTTTGTTGAGCTGGGTACGGTTTAGGCTTGCTGCTTGCCCCCGGCCAACCTAATTGAATCAATCTGGTCGGTGAGGGCAGCGAAGTGAACCGCTTCGGCCAAATCTACGGAATCAATTGGTACGGTGAAAACCGGAGCGAGCGAAAAGCGGCCGACCCACGCATCGTAGCGTTCGTTGAGGTGCTGCAGGTAGTCGGCCGGGATGCGGTCTTCGTTGGCGCGTCCGGCGGTGGCGGTGCGGTGGCGCTGGGCAATGCGGGCCTGGAGGGTGGGCACGCTGCCCCGCAGGTAGATAAGCACGTCGGGCGCTCGCACGAACGACAGCATGGTATCGTACAGGCCATGGTAGTTTTGGTAGTCGCGCTCGCTGAGGTGGCCCAGCTGGCGCAGGTTGGCCGCGAAGATCTCCGCATCCTCGTAGATGGTGCGGTCCATCACCACGGGTTCGTCGGACTGCCCCAGACGACGGGCCTGCCGGAATCGCTGGTTGAGGAAGTAGACCTGCAACGGGAAGGCCCAGCGGGGCATGTCGAGGTAGAAGTCGTCTAGGTAGGGATTATCGCGTACCGATTCTAGCTCGGCCTGGTAGCCGTAGTGGTCGGCCAGGCGCTTGGTGAGGGTGCTCTTGCCCGCCCCAATGTTTCCTGATACGGCGATTAGCACTGCGGGGCCGTAGGTTTAGACGTGAACAAGAAAGTGACAAACTGGGGCATAACACATTAGTTAAAACTTTGAGAGAAGGTAAATTAAGGAACCGACTTGTGGTAGATATACACCAAACCCGGATACTGCTCGTCCGGCCCTGTTATCTGGTTATTAAGAACATACTGCCACGTAGCAGCGGATACGTACAATCGGTTATCCTCGTCCACGTGTAGGTTGTTTAGCACGTACTTGAATGGAAACTCAATCGTCTGCCAGGAGCCCTGACGGTACATCTCAATCGTCGAGTAGTTAGTTCGGTTAGAAGTTGAGTCATGGTTCAGAGGGGTATATTATCTTTAGTAAAAAGGTAACCCTACTGGCGGAGGTGTCAACGCCTACGGGGCTTATCAGGTCGTGCTGGCTCTGGCCTGTGTTATATTGCCAAATAATGCCGTAATCGGTAGTATACTCACGCGCTAAGGAGGCATATGTTTGGTCGGCAATGTAGGGAGGGCCTTACGTAGTCGCCTAATCCGTTAATCCACAGAGCATAAACGGTCTCGTTGCGCTCCAGAACATCGTAGACCGTTCCCCCTAGGTCGGGCGATTCCTGCCAGGTGGCTCCGCCGTCGGTGGTAAAGTACGCCGACATCATAGTGGTGACCAACAGCGTATCGTCGATGTTACCAGCAATGGCGTGGGCTTCTCTTCCGTTGGGAATAATGATTTCCGTCCAACCCCGTAGGTCTCGCTCGGCTGCGTTGGGCTCGTTCTCCTCGCACGAAATAAAAAGAAGTAGGAATAGAGGTAGAGAAAATAAGACGTTACGCTTTATAACGCAGAGATTTTGGTGCTCAACAGTTAATATGGGTACCCAAATATCGTACCGGTCAATAAACTATTTATCCCTTCCCAGCGTATTAGCGGTATGAAAGCGGCATTCTCTTCCGTTCTGGCCATCGTGGTGCTGATTAACAGCACGGGCGTCATCCTAGCGTCGCACTTTTGCGGGGGGCAACTCGCCGAGGTGGGCGTGGCATTAGGCTCCGCGTCGGTGGGCTGCGGCATGGAAGAAACTGCCCCGCCCTGCGACGGGGTTATTGTCTCCCCCTCGTCCTGCTGCCAGGACCAGTACACGGTGTTGACTACCTACGACGGCTACCCTGCCTATACGGCCGTCCCCGCTGTTGTTCTTCCGCTGGTTACGCTACTGCGGTGGGCACTCTTGCCCCGCGTGGCCTCCATCCATCGCTCTTTTCCGTTTCCCCCCACTCCGCCGCCACTGACGGTCGACCGTTTTGTCTGGCACCAGTCTTTCCTGATTTAGCGTACCCCTAGATTCATCATTGATCTACTGACAAGCTTCTTCTGCCCTCTCGGGTCAGTTGTGTTCTCCGCTTGTCGTTGTGTACCCTTTAATCTTAATCATTATGTTTCTTGTTATTCGGGGCCTCCTGGCGTTCGGGTGGTCGCTGACGGTTCACCTGGTCTGCGCCCAAGGACCCCCGATCACCGTCGACAACCCCATTATGCTGGGGGCGCGGCGGGTGGTCATTCAGAATCTTACCGAAGTTCGCTACACCGACTACGGTACGCTGGTTCGTTCGTCGTGGCGAGGAAGCTACCGACCAACGGCGCACACGCTGGTGGCCCTGGACGCTCCCCTGGTTCATGCAGCTCGTCCGGAAGGCGAGCCGCGCCATCGCTTGGGCGACGTTCAGCTGGTGGGTAAGTATCAGTTCTACCGCCGCGACCGCCCCGCTCGAACCCTGCGGGCGGCCTTCAAGACGGTACAGACCCTGCCAACGGGTCCGCCCCTGGGCATTGAAGACATCAGCATGGGCCAGTACCAAGCCTACGGGGGGGCGGTGGTGGGCTACGAGAGCCTGCGCTACGGGGTGGCCGGAGAGGTAGGCTACCGCTACGTACCACAGCACGATAGCGACGCGGCAGCGGCTCGCGTTAGTGCGGGCCTGCCCCTGTTGCCCGCCCGCTACCCGGTGCGGCAGCTTACCCTGTATGGCGAGGCCAATGCCCAGTGGTTTCCGGTTACCGGCCACCGGCTGTTGTTGGCGGGCGGTGGTATCCAGTTCGCTTTGCGCCGATTTATTGCGGAAGCCGCCGGACAGTGGCCTATTGTGCAACAGGTGTCTGAAGCCAACAACCGCAGATTTAGCCTTTGGTTAGGCTTCCGCTACGTCATTTAATTATTCATCTTTAACAAATATTGCTATGTCTATTTCACGTATTATCACCTTAGGATTATTGTTTACGACCATTAGCTCATTCGCTAACGGTCACGACCAGGAGGCGCACGCCAGCGTTGCTCGAGAATTATCTACTGCTGCGATCATTGTGGCCGATCCGCAGTCGGATACGGACCGGTTTACCGTGCGGGTAGACGGGATGGGATGTCCGTACTGTGCCTACGGTTTGGAAAAAAAGCTCAAGGAGCTACCCGAAGCGGTGAGCGACATCGAGGTGGTGATGGAAACTGGTATCCTTACCTTTGGCTATCCGTCCGGTGCTTCCTTGTCGCTTGAGCAAGTAGCCCAGCAAGTGGATGCCGCGGGCTACACCGCCGTGCGGATCAGCGTAGTGCGGGCAGATGGCAGGGAGGAAACCCACGAAGCCGACCGCTCGTGACTGGCCGAGGGATCATGGCGCTAGCGCTGGGGGCAATCTTCGGCGCGTGCCAGACCACCGGGCAAGACTGGGAACTGGTACGCAGTGTGCCATTGGGCGATATTCACCCCACCGGGCTGGCCATGGTGAATGAACGATTATGGATAGCCGACGGCGATCAGCAGCGGGTAGTGGTGCTTAGCCCGGAGGGGGAACGCCTACGCATCTACGACAGCCTGGACCGTCCGATGCACCTAGCCGCCGATAGCTCCCGGGTGCTGGTTCCGGAGTACAGTGCCGACCGCATTACCGTGCTGGTACCGGAAACCGGCGAGCGCCGCAGTTTGTCGGTACCCGACTCACTGGATGCCCCGGCGGGGGTGAGCGTACACGGGTCGGCGATAGCCATTGCCGACTTCTATCACCACCGGGTGTTGTACTACGACGGCAGCCGGTGGCACATCTGGGGCGCTGAGGGCCACGCGCCGGGCGAGTTTTACTACCCCACCGACGTGCATCTCACCGCTGACCGGCTGTACGTAGCCGACGCGTACAACCACCGGGTGCAGGTGCTCGACCTATCGGACGGGAAGCCAACGGTGATTGGGGAGGAACAGCCGATTAACGGGGCGGTAGGTCTGTTCGTTACCAATCAAGAGGTTTACGTTGCCGACTACGAAAACCACCGGGTCTGGGTATTTGATTCTAATGGAGAAGTACAACAACGCTTGGATAGCCTTCGCCACCCCACTGACGTAGTCGTTTGTCAAGACTCGCTGTACGTGGCCAACTACGGCGATCAGACACTGCGGGTGTATCGGCGGTAACTGGTAGTTCATAATTCAACGTTATTACGAAAGGCTCTTAGATTGAAAGTATATAATCACTTCCGTACCCAGAGCGTTAAAGAAGGAGTAGCTATTCTTCAAGACAGGATGATGCATCACTTTTATCCACTAAAAGGTTTTCTGATCGTCATGGCGATTTGCGCCGGAATTGTGTTCTACTACGGGGTGTTCGGACCTACTGTGGTTGAGAATACTGCTATACCCTTCCCGCCTACCCACAAGGCTGCCTTCCAAAACAGTGAAAGACAAGCTTTCGTCAACGTTCTTCTTTTTGTGCAGGTGGGCATTGGACTGGCGTTCATTCTAGCGCCCTTCCTGATCGTCTGGCATAAGAACCAGGTGGTTTGGCGGCGGCTTCAGCAGCGGAAACTGTCGTTTTTTCAGCGGCAATATGAGCCAGTGAAATCGCAAAACAATCCTCCCAAGGCTTCTGCTGCCAATTTAGATCAACAGTTCTCTGCTCGCTTGTTACTCGCCCACCCGGGCCTCACTCCGTACGAGATAAAGCTTTGTACGCTACTCTGGAAAAACTACTCCTCCAAAGAGATTGCTGGTGCACTCAATATCACTATGGGCAGTGTCAACACGGCTCGCTACCGACTTCGCAAAAAGTTAACCCTGCCTCGTGAGACCGATCTGATCATTTATCTGAAAGGATTGGCCTAAATCAACGCATGTTGAGTCATTGTCTATCCACTAAACTTGCGATTGGTGCTGATCGTACGCTTTTTTCGGCGAAGTAAATCAGTTAACCGAAGCACTAATCTCCTTTCCTTATGGTAGCGTTACTCCGCAATTACCTAACGATCGCCTGGCGAAATTTCCTTCGCTACGCGACAACCTCCCTGCTCAACGGTACCGGCTTACTCGTTGGTATAGTGACTAGCTTGTTCATTTTTGGACAGGTTTGGTACGAGACGAGCTACGATACCTTTCAACCCCACTACCAAGATATCTATCGCATCGTCTCTGCCCACTATCAGCAGGGGGTTTTGCAACGAGAAACGGCCTTTACGGTGCCCGCTCTGGGGCCAAGGCTGGTCGAACAGGTTCCTGGAGTTACCGACTTTTTCCGAGTGAGCCCTTGGGCCCCTAGTTATACATTGACCTACCGTAGTCCCGACACCGATCCGGTTATATTCAAGGAAAAGCAAGCCTATTTTTCGGATGCCGCGATTATATCGCATTTTGGATTGGCGTTGGTGCAAGGCAACCCACAGCAGGCATTGACCCGCCCCGCTGAGGTGATTCTATCGGTGTCTACGGCGCAACGCTACTTTGGCGCTACCTGGAAGGAGCAAAACATCATTGGGAAGACACTGGACTACCACGATGCCTACCAGGGTCAACTAACGGTTACTATTGCGGGGGTATTTACGGACTATCCGGCTAATTCGCACCTCCAGTTTGACGTTCTTTTTTCGCACCGTTCACTCCCTATGTTGCTACCAAAGGAGATCCCTCCCCAACAACGGGCTGAGATGTTCGAAGTAAGCTGGGGCCCTCCTACCTGGTACACTTACGTGGTGCTGGATCAGCGCCAGGAGATGGTATCACTGGTCAAGAAGATAAATACGATGGTGGCTGAACAAAACACGGACCCGAACAAGCAAGAAGAATTAGTGCTTCAGCCGATTGAGTCCATTCACCTATACTCAAACCTGCAGGATGAGCCACGCGCGCACGGTGATGCCCTTCAGGTGGAGGTTCTTTCTATGGTCGGTGTTTTACTGTTACTGATTGCCTGGATCAACTACATTAATCTAACCATGATTGGTGCGCTGAGCAGAGCCAAGGAAGTAGCGCTCCGAAAGGTATTTAGTGCTTCTCGTGGGCAACTAGTGAAACAGTTCGTCCTAGAAGCGTTTTTGTCCAACGCGCTATTAATACTGGTTGCTGCCCTGGTTGTTGGGTTGCTGTATCCGTGGTTTGTTGATTTTATGCAGTTGGACCAGCAGCCTTCCTACATCAATCAACCATTTTTTTGGATAATCCTCATCGCTCTGCTGGTGGGAGGTACGCTGGTTACCGGATTGTATCCGGGGGGGCTCCTGTCCAAGTTCACCCCCCTTGTTGCCCTGAAAGGCATACGCTTGGTTACGTTCGGCGCTCTCCGTCGGGCGCTGGTGGTCTTCCAGGTAGGCGCGGCATTGCTCCTTATGGTGATTACCTTGACCGTGGTAAGTCAGCTCGCGTATATGCAACGGCAAGGGGCGGGAATTACTACGGAAGAGACATTGGTGATCGAGGCTCCCAACGTGTTCGATCGCGAAGGCGGGTTCTTGCCGCGGCTACAAGCCCTACGCGCTGCGCTTGAACCCCTTGAGAATATTGAACAGGTCACCGCGACTAACTTCATTCCGGGCAGCGCGCAACTCTGGAATGTTCAGGCCGCCCGCCTCCCCACCCCCGAGGTAGTGCATGACTTCAAGCAAATTAACGTGGATGACTACTACCTCTCGACAATTGAGGCGCGCTTTGTTGCCGGAGTGAACTTCAGTGAACTGAGCAATTCCGAAAGTAAGATTATCGTGAACCGGGCTGCTACTCAATTGCTGGGGTTTCAGGAGCCTGATGAAGCCATCAAGCAGACTCTCAGGATCCTCCACGGGGGATGGACCTCCGAGCTCGAAATTGTCGGTGTCATTGAGAACTACCACCATTATTCGCTAGAGAATGCCTATCAGCCGATTCTGTTCTTCCCCAATCCCGATGCCGGGAATATCTTGGTGAAATTTTCAGCGACGACCGAAACGTTTCCCTCAACGGTCGCTGCTGTTCGGCAAGCCTGGAACCGGGTGTTCTTGGGCAACTCCTTTGAGTACTTCTTACTTCAAGATTTCTACAAACAACAGTACCAATCCGAAGAGAGATTCAGCAAAGCATTTACCCTAGGGACGGTTGTAGCGATCTTCGTTGCTCTGCTGGGACTGGTTGCGTTGATCACGTCGATCACGCTCAAAAAGCAGCAAGAGATCGGCATTCGGAAGGCACTAGGGGCTTCTACCGGTGATATTTTACGGCTACTCACCCAGCGGTTGATTCTATTGATTGTGGTATCCTGTGCGATTGCTCTGCCCGTAGCCTACTGGCTTACCAGCCGGTGGCTGGATAACTATGCGTTTCGGATTGACCTAGCTAGCTGGCTTTTTATTGTTCCCACCCTCACCCTGATTGCGCTGGCGGTTCTAACGCTGCTGTACCATACTTGGAAAGCCGCTCGTAGCAATCCAACGCAGGTGCTTCGCTACGAGTAGATTGGCTGGGATAACGACCAGGAGTACGAATGGTTGAGGTCAGATCGGGTGCTGTACGCTAGGCAAAGGGTAGGATCAGGCATAGTCACTACTTAAAGGTTTTCACGTGGCGGGCAATTACCTGCATGGCACGGTTGGGTTCGGCCACGCTGCGGGGGTAGTAGTAATAGATCAGTTGGTCCACATCGTGCGATAAGACCTCGGGCAGCCGCCGGTCCATCAGGGTAATATCTTTAGTGGCCAAGTTGTGGTTCTCGATGAGCCACAGCGTTTTGCGGCCGTGCTGGTGGGCCGCCTTAAGAAACTTCTCACCCGCCTCGGCTCCCAGCAGATTTTTACCGTTGCTTTCGTCCTTGCCCCCGTCGGCACGGTACTAGGGGCGGCCGTCGCAGCCCAGGTAGTCTAAGTAGGGAATCTGGGCTACCGTCGGTATCAATTCACCCTTGTGCGCTTGCTCAAAGAGGCAAGTGGTAGTGTCTGGATAGTTCTCTTTGATAAATTGATTTAGCCAACCATGAAAGTCGGCAGTGGCCTTCCGGTGGGCCTCCAGCGGAGCGTCTTTCCCCAGCTTCTCGATAGCCCGGGGGGAGTAGTCGTAATCGTAGGACTTCGGCTCATCCCACATGATGCCCCGGATGGGCCAGGTATCCAGCACCTTGGCGAGCGACTCGCAGAAGAAGTCGTAAGTTTCGGGATAGTGCACGCTGCTGGTCACGCCTGATACCTTGGATATCTTTGGGGTACAGTCTTTCTGCAGCACCCAGGTTTGGGGATTCTTCACCGAAAATAGGCTGGGTACCTTGGGTGCACCGGCAAACATCCCGCCCCTGTGGGAGGGTACCGCAAAAACCTGCATACCCACGCGCTCGGCCTCTTGGCAAATGATCTCAATGTTCTCGACGGCGGCAAACAAATCTTGCTCCAGCACGGCGACCGACACCACGTCGGTGCCCAGGTCGGCCATCCACTGCATATCTTCCCGCACCTGGCGCGGCACCATCGTGTACATGTGCGCCCGAAAATAATAGGCATTCAGTAGCTTATCAGTAGGTTGTTTGGCAAGGGGAAACCGCTGCGGAGCGGTGCCCAATAGCAGTCCGGTGGTCTGCAAGCTCTTCTTAAGAAAAGTTCTCCGGGCGGGTAGTAAGGTTGAATCGGCGTTCATGGGGTAGGTTTTTTAGGGAGGGTAAGGTCCTTAAGGTAGTCAATCTCCGTTTGGATTCTGCTAGGAGAGAGGTATTTGATCATTTTGTCCTTGAATGATCACCAGGTGTGCCCACGGGCGAGACTCTTTCATGCGCCGTTTGTCGTCATCAATGAGCAGTTCCAGGCATCCAACGTTGTTTCAATCCACGGTGTCAGGATCTACCAGATGTAGGTTAGGGCGAATCCACTGGTCATTGCTATAAGTGCCCGACGTAGTGGGCAGTAGCCCCGTCATAATAGTCTAAGAGGGTCCGCAGAGCGGAGAAGGGATTTGGAAACGGTAGTACGCACCCCCCGCTGCCGCCATCCGGTCTAGGTGGGGGGGTTATGCACCTCGCTCGAATAATCCTCGTATAGCTGACCCAGTTACTACCCACATAGAACGACGACCGGTTTTCCCGTGCCCTGTTTATGGCTAAAAGGGGGCAATGTGGTGTGTGCTTGATCCGTGCCTTGGTCGTTTAGGTAGTGAATTAAGCAACCGCCCATTCAGTGATCGCTTTCCAGTTGTACCAACTACCCTCGAGTGTTCTACGGCCGGTCATAGTTTGGTTAAAACCAAGCCAGCGAACGTCAGGGCCAAGAAAAATCCGAACATATCAGTAACCGTCGTCAGAATGGGGCCGGAAGCCAGGGCGGGGTCTACGTTCATCTTCTTAAGGAACAGGGGAATCACTCCGCCCAGCGACACGGCAACCACCGTATTGATCGCCAGGGCTCCGCCCGCGACGAGCCCCAGGTAGGCATTGCCCTGCCACAGCCAGGCCGCCACGCCAATCAAGCTCCCCAGTACGAAGCCGTTGATGAGTCCGACGGAAACTTCTTGCGTCCAGACCCTGAACATTTCAAAGGGGCGAACCACCCCGAGCGATAACTCCCGCAGGCTAACCGCCACCGCCTGGTTTCCCGAGCAACCGCTCATGTCGGAGATAATGGGAAGGAACACCGCCAGGGCGATTACGGCCGACAGGGTATCCTGGTATACGGCAATAACGCTAGCCGCGGCAATGTTAAGCAAGATATTGACGCTGAGCCACGACAAGCGGCGGCGGGCGCGGAGCAGCACCGGCATGGTTCTTAGTTCTTCTCCGCCCACAATGCCCTGGGTCTCCAGGTGTTCGGTGTTGACCTGCTCAATCTGGGCTTCGCGCAGATCCTTGCGCAGCACCACTCCCTTGAGCCGCAGGCTGTCATCCACCACCGGCACGCCGTAGAAGTCGTGGGTATCGAAGAACTTGATGAGTTCGTCCAGCGGCATCAGGTCCCGCACGGTGAGAGCCTGTCGCAGCACGATCTTGGCCAGCGTCACCTCGGGTTTCGATAGCAGCAGGGTGCGCATGTTAAGTACCCCGGAAAACTGCCCCTCGTGCGTCACGTAGATGTACTGCAGGTGGTACTTGGCGTACTTCTCCGAATTTTCTCTCAGGTTCTCTACCACCGATCCTACGTCGTTCATCTCATCGAAGGCCAGAAACTCGGTGATCATCAGTCCCCCGGCCGTGTCGGCATCGTACTGGATGAGTTGCTTGAGGCTGCGGGCCTCCTCGCGGGGAAGCGCCACCATGATGGCCGCGGCCTTTTCCTCCGACATCTCATTGAGAAAATCAGCCTGATCGTCGCTGGTAAGTTCGGAAATGATGGCCGCGGCGTCTTTGCTGTCCAGGTCGTTAATGATGTCTACGGCTTGCGCCCAGGGCAGATCGTCAACCAGGTGCGCGGCATCCCGGGGAGTGAGCAGCGAGAGAAGGGTTAAACGTTCGCTGTCGGTGAGGTGACTGACGGAACCTACGATTTCTTCGGACTGTAGGGTATCCAGGTAGCGTTTAATTTCATCCTCAGCTCCCTGCTCAATTTGATCCTTAAGATACTCCCAGGGTCTTGCTTCTTGTACCATGTGCTGACTTGGTGGTTAATGATGCTGAATTTTTCGGTAATGTACTGATAATAGCATCAAGTAACTGCCTGGACGAGGTCCGATAAAGAATCTTCCCACTAATGCTTTTGCCCTCCACGCTCTCTTTTCTACCAAATGCGTTTATCTTTGAGTCTATGCTAACGAACATTCGTACGGTCAACGTTACCCGCTACGTCACGCCGCTGCGCGAGGGTGGTTCGTTGCCCGCCATCGTGGAGGCCGACGATGGCTTCACGTACGTGCTCAAGTTTCGCGGAGCCGGGCAGGGTACCGGGGCGCTGATTGCTGAGTTGATCGGCAGCGAGATTGCCCGGGTGTTGGGCCTGAAGGTGCCGGAACTGGTGTTTGCGCAGCTGGACGAAGGCTTTGGCCGCCTGGAGGGGGACGAAGAGATTCAGGACCTGCTTAAGTTTAGCATTGGTCTGAATCTGGGTCTGCACTATCTGTCCGGGGCGATCATGTACGACCCGGCGGTGAACGTAGTTGACGCGCGTCTGGCCTCGCAAATTGTGTGGTTGGATAGTCTGCTGATGAACATGGACCGTACCGCCCGAAACACCAATATGCTGATCTGGCACCGGGAGCTGTGGCTCATCGATCACGGTGCCGCGCTGTACTTTCATTACTCCTGGCAGGACTGGGAGCAGCAGGCAACCAAGCCCTTTGCCCTAATTAAGAACCACGTGCTGCTGCCGCAGGCATCGGAACTCGCGGCGGTGGATGCGGAGTTTCGCCCGCTGCTCACTGCTGAGCGCATTGCGTCTATCGTGTCCCTGATTCCGGATGCGTGGCTAACGGACGATACGGCCTTCCCCACCCCGCAGGGCTACCGCGATGCGTACGCCCGTTTTCTGGAGGTGCGCCTTAACCATTCCGCCGTATTCGTAAAAGAAGCCCAGGATGCCCGATAAACACTGGTTTGAGTATGCTGTGATTCGGTGGGTGCCCCGGGTAGAGCGCGAGGAGTTTCTTAACGTGGGGGTGATTGTCTACTGCGCTGCCCAGCAATTTCTAAGGGTAAAATACGAGCTGGATGAGCATCGCCTCCGGGCTTTTTCGGCGGCCACTGAGCTAGAAGACGTACGCGCGAACCTATTGGCCCTGCAGCGCATCAGCGCCGGGGACCAGAAAAGCGGTCCCATTGCGTTTCTTGATACAGCGTCTCGCTTTCGGTGGCTCACCGCCGTTCGCAGTACCGTGGTGCAAACCTCACCGGTGCATCCTGGCTTATGCACCGATGCGCAAGTTACGCTGGAGGAGCTGTTTGATCGGCTGGTACGTTGATGAGTCACCGTGAGACTCAATCGCAGAGTATGTCTAGTAAGACTCGTTGGCCTTACGGTGGAAGCCTACCCGGTGGATTGCCTCAACCGGCGCGTCTAGCGTGATGGTTTTTACCGAAGAAAGATCAGAAAGCTTAAGCACGCTGATTTCGGTTTGGGAGGGCTCTAGCACGTAGAGGAGTTCGGAAGAAGCGGTCAGCACCCGTTCGGGATCATCCTTCACGACCGAAAAACTCGTTTGGGCCACTTGGCTACCCGAAGCGGCGTTGTATATCACTATTTCACCGCTGGTTTCGCTCACTGCTTTGTGAACGATGAGATAGGTACCGTCTTCACTAAAGAAGAATTCTGCTACGTCGTCGCCCTCGTAAAACTGGGTCATGCTTTGGTCTGCCGGGTCAATGCGGTACAGCCCGAGCGCACCGGCCCGACCGTAGAACACATCCAGGTTGTCGTGCCCCTCTACGGTACCAATCCAGTTTCCCCGTTCGGCGTTCATGCCTTCCAGATTAGGAATCAGCGCCATGGTCTGGTTGTCGTAAGCGGCGATCACGCCCTCGGTACCACCAAACAGCGCCACCTTCCCGTTGGAAGCATTCCCGTGAATGCGACCTACCTGCACGGCGTCATTCTCAAACTGTACTTGTCCCTGCTCGTCGACGAGCTTAACCATCTGCGGCAGAACGTCTTTGGTGACCGTGTCATGCTGAAAGGTAGCGGCAAACAATCCATTATCCAGGCGTACAACCGCCCCGTGGTGCTTGGTCTGGTTGGCTAGCGGGATCACCGGCGGCACGTAATTCGGAGCCTCCAGGCGACTTTCTTCGATGTGGACGATGGAGCCGTCGCCATCGTTAAACAGCACCATATCGTCGCCGGTGGCCGAGTAGTGGGTCGGGGTGGGCGAAGTAATGGTATTGTCCAGCCACACCGCTGCGTACTCGTGCCCGTGGTCGGTGTGGTTCACAATCCCGGCGTCGAAGAAGCGGGTGCGGTTCTGCGCGCGCTCTATCGATACCAGGTAGCGCCCGGTCGGACTTACGTAGTAGCGAGCGCCGTCGGTGAGGGGTTCGTTTACCGTGAAGGTAGCTTCTTCGGTCACGGGGTCCATCACCATCATCTGGTTATTACCCGCAATCACCGCCAGGCGAACGTACTCCCCCTCCAGTTCGGCTAGGGACTGGGAGGCACTGGGCATAGGATCGTTTTCGGAGCAAGAAAAGGTAAGCCAGGCAAGGCTAAGAAGCATAAAAGGTAGGCGAAGGTTTTTCATAGGGGTGTAGGGTTTGTTTTCTTGCAAAAGTAGAAGCGCCTTACTACATTTGCAACATTGTTGCGTTAAAATATTTTTAACGTATTCATAAATTAACGTCCGGCCATTCAGTTTGCACCCCTAATTTCTTATAATTGCCTAACCACCGTCTAAATTTCTGTATTTTTTTCAGAGGCAACTTACGTGCGCTTATCAGCGTGCTTTCGGCGCTGCTTCCCCTGACCAGCTACGGCCAGGCGGCGATTTCGGGGCGGGTGGTAGACGAACACGAACAGGTGCTGGCCGGGGCTCCGGTGCACCTGCTGGCTCCCGACCGGTGGCAGTTCACCACGCACGAAGGCGCTTTTTCATTTTCTGTTCCCGCCGATACCGTCTATACCGTAGAGATCCGCTCGCTAGGCTACGCCAAGCAACGTGTCCGGCTATCCCCCTCCGCCGCCCAGCCGGTGATCATTCGTTTGCGGCCGGAAGCCAAAACCCTAACGGAGGTGGCCGTCGGTGCCTCCGCCATCCGTAGCACGGCCACCGCGTCGCAGTCGGTGACTACCGTGACGCGGGCCGACCTGGATCAGTCTACCGGCGGAAGCTTCGTCGATGCCCTCACTCCCGTGGCGGGCGTCAACGCCATCAATACCGGGGTGGGCATTGCCAAACCGGTGATCCGGGGCATGAGCTACAACCGGATTATGGTGAACGACCAGGGCGTGAAGCAGGAGGGTCAGCAGTGGGGCTCGGACCACGGACTAGAGATTGACCAGTTCGACGTGCAGCGGGTGGAAATTGTGAAGGGTCCCGCTTCGCTGCGCTACGGCTCGGACGCCATGGGCGGGGTGATCAATATTTTACCGACCCCTTTTCCGGAAGCAGGGCAGCTGGAGGCCGAGGTAAAAAGTATCTACCAGTACAACAACCACCAGCGAGCGCTGAGCGCGGCGGTAGCAGGCAACCAGCAGGGTTGGCTCTACCGCGCGCGCTACAGCCACCAAGACTTCGACAACTACCGGGTGCCCGCCGACCGCTTCACCTACGCGGGCTTCGAGCTACCCATCTACGACGAGCGACTGCGCAACACGGCGGGACAGGAACGCAACTTCGCCTTCACCACCGGACTAAAACGCGCCTGGGGGCAGTCGACCGTTAAGCTGAGCCGGTTTAACCAGCGGGTTGGACTGTTTCCGGGGGCGGTAGGCATTCCGAGTGGTTACCAGCTACAGCGCTACGACCAGCGGCGCAGCATCGGGCTACCGCGGCAGGACAATACCCACTGGAAGGTGCTGTGGAATACGCAGTACGCCTGGAACCAGTCTACCCTGGAAGTAGACGCCGGGTACCAGTACAACCAACGGCTGGAAGAATCGCTGCCCCACACCCAAAACGTAGGCCAAACCGCCGATGGCACGGTGGCCCACGACCTGCGGCTTCGTACCTACTCGCTCGGTGCCCGCCTCACCCGGGAAATGAGTTCTCGCTGGACGGTTACCTACGGCGGGCAGGGGCAACGGATGCAAAACGGCTACGGGGGGTTTGAGTTCCTGATTCCGGCCTTCACCACCTGGCAGGGCGGGGGCTTTGCCCTGGCCGAGTACGCCGATGCGCCGGTGAGTCCGCGCTGGCAGTGGAACGCCGGGCTGCGCTTCGACGGCGGACGGCACGATATTACTGAGCACCAGCAGCCGTTGTACGATGAAGTGCTCCAGCCCACGGGTGAGTTCGACCAGCGCAACCCCAGCATCACCCGGCGGTTCGCGAACGTGAGCGGGGCCCTGGGCGGGCGGTGGCAGCCTTCTTCCACTTGGCAGATGAAGCTCAACGTGGGCACCAGCTTTCGGATGCCGACCGCCGTAGAGCTAGCCTCTAACGGCGTGCACCACGGCACCTTTCGCCACGAGCTGGGCAATCCGGACTTGCAATCGGAACGCGGCTATCAGATCGACTACGCGCTGACCTACCGGCAGGGAACAGTTAGTAGTACGCTCACTCCGTTCGTCGCCTACTACGATCAATATATTTATCTGGCCCCCACCGCTTCGTTTAGCCGCCTGCCTACGGGCAGTCAGCTGATCTGGGAGTTTCGGCAGGCCGATGCCACCTTCTGGGGCGGCGAGTGGGTAACAAGCTACCAACCCTGGCCTGCCCTGGATGTGCGGGCTTCACTGGAGTACGTATCCTCGTACAACCTAGACTTTCGGTTGCCCCTCCCACTCACTCCGCCCTTTTCCGCCCTGGGCGAAGTCGCCTACCAAATAGTTACAAAGCGCGGATGTCTGCATTCCCTTGCGTTACACGGTGACGTGCGCTGGGTGGCCGACCAAGACCGGGTAGACCGCAACGAACGGGCGACGCCCGGCTACACCCTGCTCGGGGGCGGGGTGAGTAGCGAGTGGGCCGTTGGCCGTACCGTTTTCAACCTAATGGTGCAGATAGACAATGCGCTCAATACCCGCTACCTGCACCACCTAAGTCGCTACCGTTTGCTCAACCTGCCCGAACCGGGCCGCAACGTGGTGATCATACTGAACGTTCCTTTGTCCTTTTTCTCGTCGTGAAACGATAAATTCTTAACCCAATGAAGCCTTACCTATTGATACTTTCTGCTGTTCTTTTAACGATCGCTTGTTCGGAGAGCGATCCCAGCGACCCCAGCAACGATCTGGAGGCGCCAGTCTTCTCGGAAGTTGACCGCCCCTCCACCCAGGGCGACCCCAACGTGGTTAAAATTCGGGGCGAATACATGGAGGTGCTGCCGGAGAACAGTAGCGAACTGCGCGTTCGGGGCGAACTCAAAGACAACCTGGCCCTGAGCGAGATGCGCATCGATATTCACAACTCGCAGGATGGGCACACCCACGCCCGCACCCAGCGGCTGCCCGGCTTTCGGGTAGACGAGGTGGTGCAACTAGACGGTACGAGTCACACGATAGATCAAAGCATTCGCTACGACGACCGGGACTACCTGGCCGGGCCGTACCACGTGTTGCTGCACGCGGTGGATGCGGCGGGCAACAGCACCTCGTTTGTTGATGGCTCCAGCGTGGTGCGTAGCGTGTACCTCATGCGGCCCTACATGCCCCTGATCGCGCTAACCAACGCTCAATCTCAGCAACCGCTTTCCGGCACCGCCGGAAGTCCGGTGGCCGTGGAAGGGTACCTGGAGCAACGACGCGGGGCACTGGACTACGCCATCACCTTTATTCGCCTCTCGCTGGTACTCGACACCAACCGGACGGATGACACCGAATGGCAAGGCGACACCAGTTACGAGGCGATGTGGGGCGAATCGCAGTTTCTGCGCGATAATACCGGGGCCATGCTGGCGGGAGAAACCATGCCGACCTTCACGGAAGACCAGCTGCCGCTGGCTACCTTGTGGGCCAGTCAGCCCTATACCTGGCAAGCAAGTGATCACGAGCGGGTACTACGCATTGAGGTGGAAGACGAGGGCGGTAATCTGGCGGTGAGCGAGTATACGATATTCGTTAGTAACTAGCCCTTAAATCCGTAGTATATTTGGTACATTAGCAGAAAGTAAATTTATTGTTATGAAAAACTACAACCGCCGAAATTTTATGACCAAAGCCAGTGGCGCGCTAGCCGGAACAAGCGTGCTTTCTGCTTGGGACGCCAGCGCACTAAGTCTTGTTCAGCGTGTTAGCCGCCAAAAAGCGCCGGTACCGGCCGATGCGTTGGCCAGCGACGAAGACTACTGGCAAGAGGTGCGCCGGGCGTTTCGCGTTAATCCTGACTTTATCAATCTGGAGAACGGCTACTACAGTCTGATGGCTGAGCCCGTAACCACGGCGCAGATTGACGACCTGGCAATGATCAACGCCAACCACTCCTTTTACATGCGCCGCCAGCACAAGGAAGACCGCGCGCGCATCCGGGAGCAGGTAGCCAAACTGGCGGGCTGTTCGCCCGAAGAGCTGATGCTGTGTCGCAACACCACCGAAGCGCTGGATACCGTGATTATGGGCCTGACAATGAAGCCGGGCGACGAGGCCATCATGACCGAACAGGACTACGGAAGCATGCTGCAGTGCTTCGCCATGCGAGCCCGGCGCTTCGGCTCGGTGAATAAAATCATCAAGCTGCCCTTTCATCCCCAGTCGGACGAAGAGATCGTTGCCGCCTACGAAGCGGCCATCACCCCGCGCACCAAAGTGATCCTGGTGACCCACCTGATCAATACCACGGGGCAGATTCTGCCGGTGCGTAAAATTGCCGACATGGCCCACGCCCGCGGCGTTGAAATCATCTCGGACTCGGCCCACGCCTTTGCCCACGTGGAGTTTAAGATCCCCGATCTAGACTGTGACTACTTTGGGGCCAGCCTGCACAAGTGGTTGGGCGCGCCGCTGGGTACGGGGATTTTATACATCAAGAAAGAGAAGATCGACAAGGTGTGGCCGCTGTTCGGTGATAACACCTACGCGGATGACGACATTCGTAAGTTCGGCCATATTGGTACCATTCCCTGCCACAACGACTGGGCGGTGGCTGATGCTATTGACTTCCACCACGCCATTGGCGGACCGAAAAAAGAGGCGCGCTTGCGTTACCTCACTGCCTACTGGATGGATAAGGTGAAGGATAATCCCAATATCGTTATCAACACTCCGGTCCAGTCGGCGCGCTACTGCGCCATTGCCAACGTGGGCGTCAAGGGAATAGATTCCGATGCGTTGGCCGATGTGCTCTTCGAGAAGTACAACATCTTCACGGTAACCAAAAACGTCGGGGAAATAAGCGGCGTACGGGTTACTCCCCATCTGTACAACAGCCCGGACGATCTGGATCGGTTGGTCGCCGCCCTGCAAGAACTGGCCGCCTGACCAGACAGTTACTGGGTTGATTCCCCATTCTAGCTTCGTTGCTTATATCAGTCAAGAAGTAGAACCGCTAGCGTACGTGTAGGGATCACCCATCACAAAGTTTTAAACGCAAACCTTTTGCGTCTGTAACTTACTGTTATCTTTGCAATGATGTTGCGTTTGGTACATTAGGTAACGCCATTACTCAATCCTGACCGCACGCGTTATTAACAGCTTTTTTTGCTACGAGTGAACCGCATCCGTCTACCAACGAAGAAGACGCTGATTGTACGGTTGATAGGCTCGCCAATCGCTCCGGTAGGCATTTCACTGCTATGAGCGGCTACATAATAGAACTAGAAAAATGAAAAAGCTGCTTCTGATTTTGGCTGCGAGCTTCTTGGGTTACTCCTTGCTTGCGCAGGAGTCTGACGGCAATTTTCCGCCCCCTGACAATCCGCCCGTCGTTGAAGCTACCCGAACAACTGATAAAATCAGTATCGACGGTCAGCTCGACGAGGCTGCCTGGCAAAAGGCGTCGGTGATTCAGGAGTTCTTTCGGATGGAACCCCGGCAGGGCGGGCAGTATGATTACCCGACGCAGGTGCGGCTGCTGTTTGATGAGAAAAACCTGTACGTAGGGGCGTTTTGCTACGACTCATTAGGCAAAGCCGGACGGCGGGTGCAAGACCTGCGGCGGGATTTTGATTTTTCGGAAAACGATATCTTCGGCATTCAGCTTGATCCGCAGAATCTGAAACAATACTGCGTATCCTTTCAAACCACCCCCTACGGCAACCAGCGGGACTTGCAGAACTTCAACGATACTAATACCGACAGCGACTGGAACGCCTTGTGGTTGGTGCGTACCCATCCTACCGATTCGGGCTACTTCGCTGAGTTTGCTATTCCGTTTAAATCCCTCCGCTACGAGCGGCCGACCGACGATCCGGCGGCCGACGACCCGGCGGTCGGCGATCCGGTTACCTGGGGACTAACCTTCTACCGGCTGGCGCGTCGCGAATACGAGCAAACGGTGTTTCCGGCCATTCCTCAGTCGTTTTCGCCCTACCGAATGACCTACGCGGCGCAACTGAAAGGATTAGAATTGCCTGAACCCAGTGCCAACGTGCGCATAGAACCCTACCTCTTGTATCAATACGATGACCTTAAGGAAGGCGACGTTCGTTCTACCGACGGAAGTGTAAAGGTGGGCGGTGACGTGAAGTGGGCAATCAACCCGCGGTCGGTGCTGGACCTCACCTTTAATACCGATTTTGCCCAAGCGGAGGTCGACCGGGCGGTGAACAACCTGGAACGCTTTAACATCTTTTTTCCCGAACGGCGCCAGTTCTTTCTGGAAAATTCGGGCATCTGGGCCGGGGCGAGCGATCGAGCGGTGGTGCCCTTCTTTAGTCGGCGGATTGGCTTGCAAGGAGACTTTAACGCCGAACCGGCCCGCATTGACGCCGGGGCTCGCTACACCATGCGCGACGAACAACGGGCCATTGCCGGGCTGTACATTCACCAGGCAGAGACGGAAAACTCTCCGGCGGCTAGCTTCGGTGTGGCCCGCTACCTGCACAACTACGGGGCAGAAAACAACGTCGGAGTGATGCTCACCCACCGGCTGGATGAAGCTTCCCCTGAGTTGGGACTGGCGACCAGCCACAATACGACGCTGACGATAGACGGATTTATGCGCCCGAAGGACGAGTTTACTATTTCGTACATGGTGTCGGGCTCGCGGGATAACTCCAACGACACCTTGGGAATTGCAGGAAACGTCTTTGCGGGGTATAGTACCAACAAGTTCTACCTGGGCTGGCTGACCAACTTCGTGTCGCAGAACTACAATCCCGACATGGGTTTTGTCTTTCAGAAGAACGTTATTCAGCACAACCCCGGGGGTTACTTCATCTGGCGACCGAAGGGCCTTCCCTGGATTCGCCGCTTTGATCCGGGGGTGTTCGTCAACTACTACCACGACGCGAACGATCCGCGCAATTTTCAGCAGGCTAACTTATTCCTGTTTCCCATCTGGTTATTTTTCACCAACGGCAGCTTTGTAGAGTACTCTATCTTGCCTACCTGGCAAAATATCAACTTTGGTTTCGCCCCGCTGGGGGTCAGCATTGCGCAAGACGAGTACTTTTATACATTCCAACGCGTTCGGCTCAATTCTGACCAGTCGGCCAAGCTGTCGGCGTCGGGCAGCACGGAGTGGGGAGGTTTCTACAACGGGCGGCGAACCAGCGTGGAAGCCGGGCTGCGGTTTGTGCCGATCCCCCACGTGGCCCTCACCGCCGACTATGAGTTTATCAATCTCAAAAACTTAGGAGAACTACGGGAAGACCTTCGCACTCACTTGACTACGCTAGGCGCGCGCTTGGCGTTGAATCCGCGCGTGCAGTTATCGGCTTTCTACCAATATAACACCTTTGATGAGCAAGGGCGCTGGAACGTCCGCGGGAGTTGGGAGTACCGTCCGCTATCGTTTGTCTACCTGGTCTTTAACGATACCCGCATCGATGGGCTGGAGAACCCCCTGGAAGAGCAGCAGTTGATCGGCAAGGTTACGTTTCTGAAGCAGTTTTAACCATTAAAGCATGAATAGACAGCATACCGAAGTAATATTGAGAAAGCACAACCGACGCGTTACCGATTAGAAAATAAAACAAATAAGCACATTTGCTGATAAATTATCAATTTCAAACATAAAATGACCATGTCTTAACTGCTTATAAGTAAACTCAGAAACACAACATCATGTTATGATGTTTATTGTAGGTCTGTATCTATAGCGAGAAACACATGCACCACTAAAATATACACATACCCATGAAAAACTTTACCGTTCTATCTGCGCTGCTTCTATGTTTAGCAATTATGCAAACATCTTACGCTCAAAAAGCTGATGACATTTTAGGCATATGGATGCCCAGTGAAGGTACTTCTTATATCCAAATTTATAAAAATGACGATAATCAGAAGTACTACGGTCGTGTAGTCTGGCTTAAGGAACCCAATGATGAGTCGGGCAACCCTAAAACCGATCCAGAAGGTGAACCAATTTTGAAAATGGTTAATCTAAAAGATTTTGTCTTTGACGATGACGAATGGACGGATGGTACAATCTACGACCCGAAATCAGGTAATATGTACTACTGCAGTATTGAACTGGCTACGAAAGATAAACTAGAAGTGCGGGGTTCACTGGATCCCTTTGGGATTGTAGGCCGTACGGATGTATGGGTACGTATGAAAACCAAATAAAATACTATGAAACTTACGTACTGGCTATTCCTGGCTGTCTCTCTTATGGGCACTACTACCCTACGTGCTCAGGAAGACGATTTTGATTTTAGCACCCTGGTACCTGCCGAAGAGGTGAAAGCTTTTTGCTCTTCTCGAATACTGGGGGGGATGCCCCAAAAGCTGGTGTCGATTGGATATGATGTACAAGGTAGCTATGACATGAATGTAGGCACCAATAGTAACCTTACCGGTGTCAGCTTCTCAGAAACTGAGTATCAGGTAAATCGAACCAGTGAGTTTCGTATTGATATACAGTATCCGGTCATTTCTAAAAATAACATTACGGTGGCATTGCAGGTGAATTATCTACGCACCTTTTACGATATAGAAAATGCGACAGCCAATAGCGAATTATCATTTGCTAATACGCTAGACGATAATGGGCTAAATAGCAGCAGTATTTCTACCGTCATTTTCAAGCCCCTCAATATGACCAACTTCTTGATATTGCAAGGCGGAGCTACCCTCAACGGTGACTATACCTTTACCGATATGCAGTCTCTCTCTTACACGCGTTGGTTTGGTGCCGCCATATTCGGATGGAAGCCTACTGACCGTAAGATGTGGGGTTTAGGTATTTCGCGGACTTACCTGGGCGGTGCCCTTAACTATTTACCCGTGTTTTACTACCAGTTTGCTTCCACCAATGGCAAGTGGGGACTGGATGTGCTCTTACCCTCCCGACTCAACGTGATGTATAATTTTAATAAAAAGACGATCCTGTCATTGGGTCATAATTTTCAGGGCAATACCTACCGCCTCAATGCTTTGGCCAACGATTTTGAAGGAGGTTTAAATCCTGAACTAAGGCGTTCTGAGTTGAGGCTTCGGGCTATCCTTGACCGAGCCGTTACCCGCACAGTTTGGCTCTCGATACAGGCTGGCCTTAGGTACAATTGGGAGTTTAACGTAGACGATGGCGATTTTTTCAGAAGTTTGTTATCTGACGATCCCTACTTGTTTGAGAACTCTCAGAGTAACCCAGTGTTCGCTCAGTTTAGTATCAGTTGGGTGAGCCCCTGATTTAGATTTAACCCTGTTTACCGATAAACCCATCGCCGATTTTTCGGACATGATCGGCTCCAGTCAACCGCAACACTGTAATACTGGGTTTAAACGAAAATACGGAATGGCACCCCGCGACCTAAGGAAATAAACGCTGCTTAACTTCAACAATATGGACCGAACGATTCAGACCAATTGGTTGCTGTTTTGCAAGAACTAGGGCGTGTTGACATATAGATTAACGAGAGATTTTGAGGACGGTTTTCGTCTGATTAAGGCGCTTGAGAAGCGCGAGGCTGTGGCATCGGGCGCCGAAAGCAACGCAGAACAGGTGGAAAGCGTACCAAAATCGCCGTTTAGGTTAGATGTCAACACGCCCTAGACGTCTAACCAGATAACTACTGGGTTGACTCTTCCGTCGTGGTTTCATCGGACATCCGTTTGTGTTCTGCCTGCATGGTTTGGTGATCCTGCATCATAATTTCGTGCTCCTGCTCCATTTGCTGGTGTTCGTCACGCATGGTGCTAAACTGCGCATCCAGTTCTTCTTCGGTGAAGTTGCTCACCTCCGGGTCTTCTAGTAGGGCCGCGTGTTTGTCAATAACCGCTTGATGCTCATCGATCATTGCTTGGTGCTTATCCAACATTGCCTGATGCTGCTCTTCAAGGGCGGTCAGCACTGAATCGTTTTCGCCGGACAGAGATGCCTGATGCTCCTGTACCCAGCGCTGGTGGACCTGCTCCAAGCTATCGTGGTGGGCTTCCATCTGCTGGTGAGAATCTTCCATCTGAACGTGTTCGTCCTGGAAAGTAGCAACCTTCTCCTGGGTGCCCGATGAGCAAGCGATTAAAAGGATGAGTGGGATAGATAGAAAGAGACGTGACACAAAACTAAGTTAGGTGAACGTTACGCTGGTAACCAGACCTACGCAAATTTGTTGCGTTTACGTGTTGCAGGCCTGGCAGGTGCCGCTCAGGGTGTAGTTGGTTCGATCTACGGAAAACTTATTAGAAACCGTTACTACGGGCACCTTTACATCTTCCAGGCAAAAGGTTTGGTGGCACTCATTGCAAACAAAGTGCGCGTGTTGGTCGGCGTGCGCTTCGTCGGGGCAGTGCTGCTCGCAGAGCGCGTACTTAACACCCCGCTCGTCTTCCGAAGCGCGGTGCAGAATACCGTGCGCCTCGAACGAGCTCAAAGCCCGGTACACCGTGACGCGGTCTAGTTTAGACTTCATCTTAGCGATAATATCACTCGCCGAAAGGGCCGCCTCCTGCTTAATAAATATTGATAGCATTTCGATGCGGTTGGGAGTCTTTCTTAGCCCGTGAGACCGTAGCAGATCCGAAATAAACTGTTGGTTATTCATACGTCGAAAACTAAGCATTTTAGGCATTCTATCAAAGGATAGACTAATCAGACGACGGCCCGCCCGGGTTCCCAATTTAGCAAGTGGCTCAATCGAGGATGACCAGCAAGGCCCGCGGATCGGGGCAGCGGGTAGCATAGTCGCTCCGTTGGGCGGGGGCTACCACGCCAGCATAGTCACTCTGCTCGCGGTCCAGGCGGTCGGTGATGAGTTGCAGATGCAGGTGGGGCGGCCAGTCGCCGTTTTCAGGATACGGACCAATCTCGCCTACCACGGCGCCCGCCGCTACGGATTGCCCAACGCTAATCCGCGCCAGCGAGTCCTGACTTAGGTGACCGTAAAGGGTGTAAAAATTTAAGCCATCCAACTGATGCTCGATGATCATCGTAGGGCCGTAGTTGCCAAAACCAGCGTTGTCGGCCATACTGTGCACGGTTCCTGGCAGGGGGGCATAAACAGGGGTTCCCGCATCCGTCCACAGGTCAAGGCCCAGGTGCAGACTGCGGGGGTCATCGCCCGCGTAGTGGTTGCTGCGGCGATACACAACGCGGTCTTCCAGGTAACCGCCGATGCCAATATTTCCCTGCCGCTGCTGCTGTATCCACGCATCAAAGGCAGCGGTGTCGGTAAGGTCGACCGATGCTAATGATTCGTTGCTAGCGGTGAGGTCTAGGGGCACCAGGTTATCGCGGCGCAGGGCGCTGATGACGGGATGAAAGGTAGTGCGGTGGTGCAGCAACTCCTGCTCACCGATGCGTTGATTATTCGGCATGGGGCGGTACAACAACTGTTTGGTAACCCGGCCAGAAATCTACTTTGCCCCGCATTTTCATCAAGTCCTGCCGGACGGCGCGCTCCTTAGCCAGTTTTAGATCATTTTCTATCGCCTCCTTTTTGGGTTTAGCTTTCACTGCTTCCTGCTGGATCGTATCGACTATAGTTGTTCTCATCAAGCTCAAGTTATACTCAAAATTAGGGATTTGGGTATCGATTGGCAAAAGTTGATTCGATTACATTTTAAGTACTGTCGGCACTTAGCCTTGCCCCTTTACGATGCTATTCAGTCATATGTCCACCAAACCCGCGGATTGTACCGATCAAAGCAAACAAATTCTCGGATAGATTGCTTTAATTGCAACGAATAGGCGCTGCCTCCCGTGAGATAATGCGTAGGGCGTAGCCGGTTTACAAAATTCGCTACTTTTTTATCATGGTATCGGTCCGATTCGTCCTTTACCCTAATCACTTATAACTACCAACCACATGAGTCAAGAACTAGAAACCAGTTGCGTTAACACCATTCGCACCCTGTCGATGGACGCGGTGCAGAAAGCCAACGCCGGGCACCCCGGCACGGCCATGAGCCTGGCCCCGCTCGCCCACGTGCTGTGGTCGCGCACCATGAACTACGACCCGGCCGATCCCCGCTGGCCCAACCGCGACCGCTTTATCCTGTCGGCCGGTCACGCTTGCGTGCTGCAGTACAGCGTTATGCACCTCACTGGCTACGAACTGTCGATGGACGACCTGAAGCAGTTTCGGCAGTTCCACAGCATCACCCCGGGCCACCCCGAGTACGGCATGACGCCCGGCATTGAGGTTACCACCGGTCCCCTGGGCCAGGGCGTGGGCAACGCGGTGGGCTTCGCCATCGGGCAAAAGATGCTGGCCGACCGCTACAACAAGCCGGACTTTGACCTGTTCAACTACAATATCTTCGTGATCTGTAGCGACGGCGACCTGATGGAAGGCATCAGCTACGAAGCGGCCTCCATGGCGGGTCACCTGAAGCTGGGTAACCTGATCTACCTGTACGACGATAACAACATCTCGATCGACGGCGACACCGACATCACCTTCACCGAGGACGTGAACGCCCGCTTCGAGGCGCAGGGTTGGCATGTGCAGTACGTGGAAGACGTGAACGATCTGGACGCGGTAGAGAAAGCCATCGAGAACGCCAAGGCGGACGAGCGCCCCTCGTTTATCCGAATTAAAACCATCATCGGCTACGGCAGTCCGAATAAGGCCAACACCTCGGGCGTGCACGGCGCTCCCTTGGGTGAGGAAGAAGTCGCCTTGACCAAAAAGAACCTAGGTCTGGACCCTGACAAAAAGTTCTTCGTGCCCGACGGCGTGTATAACTTTTACAAAGAGTACGTAGAGAAAGGCAAGAAGAAGCACCAGGAGTGGCAGCAGTTGTTCGATAAGTATAAGCAGCAGCACGGCGAAGCGGCCCAGGAGTACCTGGATTTTACCGAAGAAAAGTTGCCCAGCGGCTGGAGCGACCAACTACCCACCTACGATCCGAAAGACGGTCCGGTAGCTACCCGCAACGCGGGTAAGAAGGCCATGAACGCCATTGCCCCGCACCTACCCCTGCTGGTGGGTGGCGCGGCCGACCTAGTAGAGTCTACTAAGACGGAAGTAGAAGACTCGGGCAGCTTCGAGCCGGGCAACTACGGCGGACGCAACATCCATTTCGGAATTCGCGAGCACGCAATGGGGGCCATCACCAACGGCATCGCCCTTACCGAAGGACTCATCGCCTACGGCTCCACCTTCTTCATCTTTACCGACTACATGCGTCCGCCCATCCGCCTGGCGGCCATCATGAAGCTGCGCTCCATCTTTGTGTACACCCACGACAGTATTGGGCTGGGCGAAGACGGCACCACCCACCAATCGGTAGAGCAACTAATGTCGCTTCGGGCCACTCCCAACGTGACGGTAATTCGTCCGGCCGATGCCAACGAGACCTCGCACGCCTGGAAGGCCGCCATCGAGCATAAGGACGGTCCCGTACTTATCGTACTGTCGCGGCAGAACCTGCCAGTGATCAGCTACCAGGACGGCATGGGTCCCGACAACCTGGAGAAGGGCGCTTACGTGCTAAAGGACTCTAAAGAAAAGGCCCAGGTGATCCTGATCGGTACTGGTTCGGAGGTGTGGGTCGCCTTGGAAGCGCAGGAGAAGCTTGAGAAAGAAGGCATCCACGCCCGCGTGGTGAGCATGCCCTCGTGGGAGTTGTTCGACGCCCAGAACGAGTCGTACCGCAACCAGGTGCTGCCGCCCGACACGAAGAAGCGGATCTCTATTGAGGCCGGATCGACGCTGGGCTGGGCCCGCTACACTACGCACGAGGGGGTAGCCATTGGCATCGACCGCTACGGCGAGTCGGCTCCTGGCAAAGCGCTGATGCAAGAATTCGGTTTTAGCGCCGACAACGTAGTGAAGCACGCCAAGAAGATGGTAGAATCGGTGTCAGCGTAGAGGGTTTTGGGGATTGGGTGTTGGGGATTAGGTTTTAGAGATTATCCAAAACCTAATCCCCAACCCCCAAAATCCTCACCATCAAGAAAGTCCCCAAAACCCCTTGCCACCCTGAAAGTCCCCAAAACCCAATCCCTAATCCCCTAGCCACCCTGAACATCACATCCATGAAACTAGGAATTGCCGCCGACCACGGTGGGTTCGAAGCCAAGCAGAAGCTCATTACGTTCTTGCAAACGATGAGCGACATCTCGCTAACCGATTACGGTGCCGACACCTACGACGCCAAGGACGACTACCCTGACTTCGCGGCTAAGATCGCCCATGCGGTGGCCAGCGGGGAAGTGGAACGAGGGATTGCCATCTGCGGTAGCGGCGTGGGCGCTTCCATCGCCGCCAACAAAGTGAAGGGAGTGCGGGCCGCGCTGATCTGTGATACCTACTCGGCGCGGCAGGGCGTGGAGCACGACGATATGAACGTGATCTGCTTCGGTGCCCGCGTGTTTGGTGAAGAACTCATCAAAGAAATGACCAAAGCCTTCTTGGGAGCGAAATTTAGCGGGGAGGAACGGCACGTGCGGCGGTTGAATAAAGTAAAAGCAATGGAAAAGAATTAAGAATTATTGAATTGGGAATTAAGAATTGGGTGACCTTTAATTCTTAATTCCTTCATTCCTAATCAACTAATTAAACCAACTATGGACCACCAACAATGTGAATTCGGAATGATTGGCCTGGGCGTAATGGGCAGTAACTTCTTGCTCAATATCGCCGACAGCGGCTTCTCGGTCGTGGGCTATGACAAAGACCCGGACAAAGCGCAGGCACTGAACGATGCCAGCGAAGGACGCGTCGATGGCGTGACTTCCGTGGAGAAATTTGTGGAACGCCTGGCCACCCCCCGTAAAATTATGCTTCTGGTACCCGCTGGCCCCATCGTGGACGCGGTGATTCAGGAGCTGAGCGAGCACTTGGAGCCCGGCGACGTGATCATCGACGGGGGCAACTCGCACTACACCGACACCGACCGCCGGATGGAAGAACTAGCGCCTAAGAAGATTCACTTCGTGGGATTGGGCGTATCCGGAGGGGAAGAGGGAGCGCGCCACGGTCCTAGTTTGATGCCGGGAGGCAAGCAGGAAGCCTACGAAACCGTGCGCCCCATGCTGGAAGCCGCCGCCGCCAAGGTGAATGGCGAGCCCTGCGTCACTTACCTGGGCAACAAGTCGGCCGGGCACTTCGTGAAGATGGTGCACAACGGCATTGAGTACGCCATCATGCAGCTCACCGCCGAGGTGTACGACTACCTGAAGCGCGGCATGCGCCTGACCAACGAAGACGTGCAGCGTCTGTTTGCCGAGTGGAACGAAGGCGAACTGCAATCGTACCTCATTGAAATCACGGCAGATATTTTCACCAAAGAAGACGCTGAAACCAATGACGGGCTGCTCGTAGATCACATCCTGGACAAGGCCAAGCAGAAGGGCACTGGCAAGTGGACCTCGCAGGCCGCCATGGACCTGGGTGTTCCCATCCCGACCATTGACGTGTCGGTGACGATGCGCTTTTTGTCGGCGCTCAAGCAACAGCGGGTGGCCGCCGCTCAGGATTTAGACTTAGGCAGCCTGGAAGTGGAAGAGAAGAACCTGAACAACGAAGAAGAACTGATGCACGCGCTCCACTTTGCGTTTGTCACCTCCTACGCGCAAGGGTTAGCGCTGCTCCAGGCTGCTTCCGATGAGTTTGACTACGGCATCAACCTGGAAGACGTCGCCCGCATCTGGCGCGGAGGCTGCATCATCCGGGCCAGCTTTCTGGAAGACATTATGCAAGCGTATCGCGAGCAACCCGATCTGGCCAACCTCATTCTGGCTCCGGGCATCGCTAAGCTGATGAAGGAGCGCCACACCGCAGCCCGCCACGTGGTGGGCTTGGGAGTGAAGCAGGGCATCCCGGTACCCGCCCTGGCGTCGGCCCTTACCTACTTTGATGCCTACCGCACCGAGCGCCTGCCGTCTAACCTCACCCAGGCGCAGCGCGACTACTTCGGGGCGCACACCTACGAGCGCATCGATCAGGAAGGCACCTTCCATACCGAGTGGGAAGATGATCCTGAAGTGCAAGACAAGCGCAGCGAAGAACCGGACGTTAAGAAAGGCGCTAACTAACCAACCCTAAGCATCCTATCCATGAGTCAAGATAAAAACCTAGCCCCCACCTCCATTGTGATCTTCGGCGGTAGCGGCGACCTGAACAAGCGCAAGCTGATTCCCGCGCTCTATAACCTGTACATCGATCGCTACCTACCCGAGAAGTTTTTCATTATGGGACTGGGGCGCACCGAGTACACCAACGAGGACTACTGCACCTACCTCAAAGAGTCGCTCGACGAGTTCTCGCGCCGTCCGGTAGACGAGGAGCAGTGGAAGACCTTTTCGCAGCACGTGGTTTACAAGGTGGCCAACGTGAAGGAAGAGTCTTCGTACCGCGAGATTCTAGACGACATCAAGGAAAAAGAAAAGGGCTGGAAGGAAGAAAGCACGCGCATCTTCTACCTGTCGGTTTCGCCCTCGTTGTTTGAGGAGGTAGCCGTGAACCTGGGGCGGGTGCAAGCCTGCGAGAATACCCAGCGCTCGCGCATTGTGGTGGAGAAGCCCTTCGGCCACGACCTGATCACCGCCCGCGGACTCAACCGTTTGCTCAGCAAAATCTTTACCGAGGATCAGATATACCGCATCGACCACTACCTGGGCAAAGAAGCGGTGCAGAACATCCTCACCTTCCGCTTCGCCAACACCTTGTTTGAGCCCATGTGGAACCGCAACTACATCGACCACGTGCAGATTACCGTATCGGAAACGGTGGGCGTGGAGGGCCGCGGCGGCTACTACGAGGGCTCCGGGGCGCTGCGCGATATGGTGCAGAACCACGTTTTACAACTTCTAGCGATGGTGGCGATGGAGCCGCCTATCTCGCTGGAAGCCACCGAGATACGGAACAAAAAAGTAGACGTACTGAAGGCCATGCGCCGCTACAAACCCAACGAAATCAAGCACCACGCGGTGCGCGGTCAGTACGGCGCGGGCTGGGTGAAGGGCAAAGAAGTGTCGGGCTACCGCGAGGAAGAGGGAGTGGCTAAAGATTCTAATACCGAAACCTACGCGGCGGTGAAGTTCTTCGTGGATAACTGGCGCTGGCAGGACGTGCCCTTTTACATCCGCACCGGCAAGAGCATGGCCGACAAGACGTCGGTGGTTACCATTCAGCTGAAGCCGGTGCCGCACCGGGCGTTTTCGATCGACGGCCGCAAGCGGCAGGAGCCCAACCGCATCGTGATGAATATCCAGCCCGACTCGGGCATCAAGATTCGCTTCCAGGCCAAGCGACCGGGCGTGAGCCAGATCATCAACCCGGTAGACATGGTCTTCGACTACGAAGAAGCCTACGATACGCAGTCGCCTGAAGCTTACGAAACCCTGTTGCTCGACGTGATCGAGGGCGACGCCTCGCTGTTTATGCGGGCCGACCAGGTGGAAGCCGCCTGGGAAGTGATTATGCCCATTCTGGACGCGTGGGAGAACACTCCGATTGAAGACTATCCCAGCTACGAAGCGGGCAGTTGGGGTCCTAAGTCCGCCGACCGCCTGCTGGCGCAGCAGGACCATCGCTGGATTAATCCACCGGCGCGCAACGCCCAGAGCACGTTGATCAACGCTACCAGCGGACGACGCAAGGGCGGCGCGGTGAACCTGCACGTGTTTCAGAGCGTAGACGATCTGAGCTACAGTGCCGCTGAGCTGTTCGCCAAGCGCTGTCGCGAAACGGTGAACGCCCGCGGGCGCTTCGTGGTGGCCCTCACCGGGGGCTCATCACCCAAGAAGTTGTACAACCTGCTCACCCAAGACCCCTTCCGGGATTCGCTGCCCTGGGACAAGGTGCACGTGTTTTGGGGAGATGAACGCCCAGTGGCCATCGATCACGAAGACAGCAACGCGGGCATGGCCTTCGCCGAGATGCTCGACGAGTTACCCATTCCGCCCGAGCAGATTCACCCCATCCAGGGGCAGTTTCGGGCCGACGTGGCGGCGCAGCAGTACGAAGAAACGTTGCAAGAGTTCTTCCACCAGCAGTTGCCCCGCTTTGATTTAGTGCTACTGGGCATGGGCGACGATGGGCACACCGCCTCGTTATTTCCGCACACTACGGTTTCCACCAAGAAAATGTCGTGGGTGAAAGATGTGTTCGTAGAGAAGCTTAATTCGCACCGCATCACGCTTACGCCCCAGTTGATTAACCAAGCAGGTTGCGTCGCGTTTTTGGCCTACGGCAAGAAAAAGGCCAAAGCCATGCAGGCGGTCCTCAAGGGTAAGTACCAGCCCGACGAATATCCCGCGCAGCTCATTCAGCCCGAAGACGGTGAAGAGCATTGGTTTGTGGACAAGGATGCCGCCTCGTTGCTGAACGGTGAGGTTAAGAAGCAGACGGAAGAAAAGGTGAATTCGTAATCGAAGGGTGAGTAACAAACCTTATTCTGATAAATCCTTATAGCTCGTGTCGACACGAGCCATAAGGATTATCGGTACATTCTTAAATGTTCGCAAACGTATCACGACTCTTTTTAAGCTGAAAACAGCCGTCGGGGCTTTCGCGTTTAACTTTTTTGAGCATCATACTCCGTGGACGCGGCCGCTGCGGCGCGGTTGGGAATTTTTCAGAGTGGAACGGCGATAAACACCCACCCACGCGGCGCGGGAATCTTCCCCTTCACAGCAGGAGATTCCGGATAATTTGCTTCGCTATGCCGGGCGATGTTTTGATTATTACCAAGGATATGTAGGTAAGCAAATGAACAACCTGCTTAAAGGAACTAACTCATTTTTAGACAACGAATTTTTATTTAAATACATCTCAGTAATTGCAAAAACAATCAATAGGTTTGAGATGAAAAATAACGTTGTCGTACTAAGAGATTGATAGCTTGAACAACTCAAAAGTGCCAATCATTATGCTTGACAAGGAACTAGAAAAGTTGCAGCACAAAGTGCTATTTCCAGTAAAATAGAGAAGTCAAATAAGATACTTGCCAAGGTAGGACTGCCAAAAAGAGAAAATAAAACTAGTTGCAACAATGGCTAAATATCATAGCCGCCCTGCCGGACAACCGCGCTTCTCAGCTAAGCCGTTAACTCTATAACTTTTCTTTAAAAAAATCCATCGTTCGCTGCCAGGATAGTTCGGCGGCGGCTTCATCATACCGAGGAGTGGTATTGTTGTGAAAACCGTGGTTCACCCCGGGGTAGACGTGGGCGGTATACTGCTTGTCGTTCGCCTTCAACGCTGCCTCATAATCGGGCCACCCCTCGTTGACACGCTCGTCGAGCGCCGCGTAGTGCAATAGCAGGGGTGCCTGAATCTGCGGAACCTGATCGGCGGCTGGCTGGGTACCGTAGAAGGGCACCGCGGCGGCCAGGTCGGGAAGGCGCACTGCCATCATGTTAGATATCCACCCACCGAAGCAGAAGCCGACCACCCCTACCCTTCCGGTACAATCCGGATGCTCGGTTAGGTGCTGATACGCGGCAATGAAATCCTCCAGCATCTCGTCGCGATCTCGCTTCCGCTGCATCTCCCGCCCGGCATCATCGTTGCCCGGATAGCCGCCCAGGGGCGTGAGCGCGTCCGGGGCTAGTGATACAAACCCAGCCAGGGCCACCCGACGCCCTACGTCTTCAATGTAGGGGTTCAGCCCCCGATTTTCGTGTACCACCACCACCCCCGGCAGCTTTCCTTCGGCTTTAGCGGGTTGCGAGAGCAGTCCCTTGATGGCACCCCCACCCTGCGGCGACGGGTACTCAATAAACTCAGACTTCAGTCGGGGATCATCGGCCCGCACCTGTAGCGTATCCTGGTAGTTGGGTGAGATAAAGCCTAACAAGGCAGGGAGCGTTAGTCCGCCAACCGCGTAGGCAGACAAGCGGTCCAGAAACTGCCTCCGCTCGATGCGGTTGTGGGCGTAGTCGTCGTAGAGGTCGAATACTCCCTGATCGATGTCTTCTTTTCTTATTTCAGGCATGGTGGTGTTTTGTAGGTCTGCGGTAAGATAACTAATTACTCCGGCACGGCACCATCAATAAAACGATCAACTTCCTGCTTCATCTTTACCAACGAGGGCTGATGGATGTACATCATGTGCCCGGCGGGGTAGTAGGACATACTCACGTTATCGGCCAAACTATCCCTTAAGAGCATATGATCGAAAGTATACTCGGTGGCGAAGTAGGGAGTGGCCAGATCGTAGTAGCCGTTAAACACGTGCACCTTCAGGAACGGGTTTTTGCTCATTGCCTCTCGCAAGGTTTCGGCTACGTTCAGGAATTCATTCTGCACGTTGCTGTAATCCCAGGGGCGCACCCGGCCCGTCAGGATTTCGTAGGGAAGGTCGTTGCGGTAGTTTAGCTCGTCGTGCAGGTAGGCGTTCAGGGCCGTGGTGTAGGGGCCGGAGATGGTACCGTCCAGGCTAGGGTCGAAGTCGTAGCGATCGCCCGCGTCGTCGTAATCCTGCCCGGTCAGGCGACTGTCGAGGCGCCCTACCACCACGCCCTCGTCCCGCCGCAATTCTTTCACGAAGCGCGCGATGTGAATCCGGTAGTTGGTGCGCCGTAGGTAAGCAGTATCCAAACCGGTGTAGCGGTGCAACTGAGTGGCCAGGGCGGTACGTCGTTCCGGACTTAGGTTGTCTCCCTGCATCAGCGCCAGGGTGTACTCCCCTTGCGCAAACTCTTCCACTTCGCTCAAGAAAGCTTCGAGGTTATCGACGGGCTCGGGAAGTTTGCCGTGGTAGTGCGCGGTGGCGGCGTAGGTAGGAAGAAACAACGCGTACGGCAGGTCGTTGCCCCGTCCGAAGCGCGCCGTCTGGAAGTTAAGGATCGCTGACACCAGCATCAGTCCGTTCAGGTACATGCCGTGCCGGTCCTGCAGGTACCCCGACAGTCCGGCGGCGCGGGTGGTGCCGTAGCTTTCGCCCGCCAGAAACTTTGGCGACGACCAGCGTCCGTTGCGGGTGGTATACAAGCGGATAAAGTCGCCCACGCTCTCGATGTCCTGCTCGTATCCGGTGAACTCGGACTTCTTCACGCCTTCGGCCGGACGGCTGTAGCCAGTTTCCACCGGATCGATGAACACCAGGTCGGTGTTGTCGAGCCACGAGTACTCGTTGTCTACCAAATCGTAGGGGGGCGGCAACGACTCGCCCCGCTCGGTCATCCGCACCCGCTTGGGGCCCAACGCCCCCAGGTGCAACCACACCGACGATGATCCCGGTCCGCCGTTAAAGGCAAAGGTGATGGGTCGCCGGGTCGCATCGGGTTCGTCATTTTTGGTATAGGCCACGAAGAACATCCGGGCCCGGGGCGTTTCGTCTTCCTCGCGCAGCACCAGGTAGCCCGCGGTGGCTGAGTAGTTAATCACCTGCCCGTTGATAGTGACGCTGTGCTGGGTGGTCACCAAGGGCGGATCGCTGACCGAATCTGGAACGGAAGACTTCTTCTGGGCTGATGCGTAACCGGCGCAAAGCAATAGGCTAACGTACAGGAAAAAGCTACGCTTGAACATGGCAGAAATCTTACTAAACGGTACAGATTTCCACTCCCTGCTGCAACGAAGCCAGCTTATCGTCTTTTTTAGGGATGAACTCCTGCGCCACGTAACCGGTGAATCCGGTATCGAGGATTGCCTGCATGATCGCCGGGTAGTAGAGCTCCTGGCTGGTGTCGATCTCGTTGCGACCGGGCACCCCGCCGGTGTGGTAGTGCGAGAAATAAGGGTGGTACTTACGGATAGTGGCGATCACGTCGCCCTCCATAATCTGCATGTGGTAGATGTCGTATAGCAACTTAAAATTGTCCGAACCGACCATGTCGCACAGCGCCACGCCCCACTCGGTGTGGTCGCACATGTAGTCGGGATGGTTCACCTTGCTGTTGAGTAGCTCCATCACCACCAGCACGTTGTTTTCTTCGGCCAGTGGCATAATGCGCTTTAGTCCCTCGGCGCAGTTTTTCATGCCAGTTTCGTCGTCCATGCCGTCGCGGTTGCCCGAGAAGGTGATGATCTGCTTCAGGCCCGCTTCGGCCACCTTCGGAATGGTCTTTTCGTACAGCGCCACCAGCGCATCGTGGTGCTCGGTTCGGTTCCAGCACTTCTCGATGCCGAAGCCGTCTTCCCAGTACGAAGCCAGCGCGCAGGTAAGTCCGTGCTTCTTCAGGGTAGGCCACTCGTCGGGGCCCAGCAGTTCTACCGAACTGATGCCCATTTTCTTCACGTCGGCGCAAAACTCGTCGAGGGGAATGTCATTATAGCACCACTTGCACACCGAGTGGTTAATCGCTTGCTTATCAGTAGGTTGCTCAGAATCTTTTGGTTTGGCCATAGCGTAGGTAAGGGGGTTAGAGGTAGACAGTAGGGCGGCGGTGCCCGCCAATTGCTTCACGGCGGTGCGTCGAGAGGTTTTCATAAGTTAGGCATTGTTAGTGGGCACAAAAGGTACGGCTTTTTAGGCGCAACCAAAAGTATCGAAGCCGCCACCGCGGTAAACATTGAAAAAGCGACGTAGTTATAGAAAACAAAAAACCTGCACATGAATCGTACTATCTCTTGGGCCCTTACCGGGGGCACCGCCCTGCTTGCTACCCGTTTCCTGGCCCGCCGCCAGCGAGAAATTAGTTGGACCAATCGCACCGTGTTTGTGACGGGTGGCTCGCGCGGCCTTGGCTTGGAACTGGCGCGCCAGCTGGTAGATGCCGGTGCCAACGTGGCCATCTGCGCCCGCGATCGTGACGACCTATCCCGCGCCCGACGTATCCTGAAGCGCCGCGCCAAGCACGTGGGGCAGAAGGTAAAGGTTCTGGCCCTGCCCTGCGACGTGACCGACCCCGCCCAGGTGAAGAAAACCGTAGCCACCATCACCAAGACCATCGGTCCGATTGATGCGCTGATCAACAACGCGGGCATCATTCAGGTGGGGCCGCTGGCCGAGATGGAGCAGCGGGAGTACGAAGAAGCGATCAACACCCACTACTGGGGGCCGTGGAACACCATTCAGGCGGTGCTGCCCGGCATGCGCGAGCGGGGCGAAGGACGCATTATCAACATCGCCTCGGTGGGTGGCAAGGTGAGCATTCCGCACCTGCACCCCTACAGCGCCAGTAAGCACGCGCTGGTTGGCCTGTCCGAAGGCTACCGCACCGAACTGCAGCGCGAGAACATCTACGTCACCACCGTGTGTCCGGGACTAATCCGCACGGGTAGTCCGAAGAACGCCACGTTTAAGGGAAGGCACCGCGCCGAACAGGAGTGGTTCACCATCAGCGACTCGCTGCCGGGACTTACCATGAGCAGCGGCGAAACCGCCCGGGCCGTTCTGGAGGCCGGACGCTACGGCAAAAGCACCGTGGTGCTATCGCTGCCCGCCAAGCTGATCGCCGGACTCAATGGGGTGGCCCCGCAGTTGGTGTCCGAAGTGTCAAGCCTGGTCAATCGCTGGTTGCCCGACCCGGGGGGCATCGGTAACGAGCGCGCCACGGGCGAAGAAAGCGCTTCGGAATGGTCACCTTCTTTCCTGACTCGATTGACCCAAAAAGCTGCGCGAAGAAACAATCAGTAGGCATGCCTCGTTGAAGGTGGTAACGAACATATTGTTTGTATTTTTTTAAGCTAACATCGCTTTACGCTACTCAACAGGTGAGGATCAACCTTCGTTTACTTTTCTTCTCATCTAACTGCACAACCCATGAAACGCTTTTTCGTCTTCGCCTGCTTGGGCGTCCTGCTATCGGCCCCCGCCTGGTCACAAGAATTCTGCACCTGTAACCTGCAACGCCTCACCTCAGCCGACAGCGACACGCTGGTGTACGTAGCGGCCATTTCGGTATTTCCCGAAGCCGAAACCCAGGAGGTCTACTTTGCGGTAGACGGCGACGAGGAAACGGGTGAGTTCCGCATCCGAACCAATATTTCTGACAAGGTTTATGCCTACGACAAAGATTCTAATGTGGTGTCGGACGCCTGGGGCGACTTTGGCGAAGCGGCCAGCATTAAAAAATCGCTGATGGAGGTGCTGTCTAAAGACCTGATGCGGGTGCACTGCAGCAATATCTACCTCGACAAACGCACCTACGACTTTTCTTCTATCCTTTCTTTCGCCCCGCAGTAGCCGTGGTACTGTGTCTGCCGTGGCTGGTGCGCACCATCACCGGCAACTTCGCCCGCGCCATCACGCTGTATCCCTTTGTGCTGCTTCGCTTTCCCGGAGACCGCCTCGACCCGGTGCTGCTCAACCACGAGCGCATCCACCTGCGGCAGCAGCTTGAGCTACTGGTGATTCCCTTTTACGTGTGGTATTTGGCTGAATACGCCAGGCACCGTCTGCGCGGACTGAACCACACAGCGGCTTACTTACGCATTAGTTTTGAGCGAGAAGCCTACGCCAACGAGCAGCGGCTTAATTATTTGGAAAAGCGTCCGGCACTGGCGTTTAGACGATACCTCAAGACATAAGGGGATACATCTAGTGGATCTAGTGGGTACACGCCGCGGCGTGTACCCACTAGATCCACTAGATGTATCCCCTTATGTCTTGAGGTATCGTCTAAACGCCAGTGCCGGACGCTTTTCCAAATAATTAAGCCGCTGCTCGTTGGCGTAGGCTTCTCGCTCAAAACTAATGCGTAAGTAAGCCGCTGTGTGGTTCAGTCCGCGCAGACGGTGCCTGGCGTATTCAGCCAAATACCACACGTAAAAGGGAATCACCAGTAGCTCAAGCTGCTGCCGCAGGTGGATGCGCTCGTGGTTGAGCAGCACCGGGTCGAGGCGGTCTCCGGGAAAGCGAAGCAGCACAAAGGGATACAGCGTGATGGCGCGGGCGAAGTTGCCGGTGATGGTGCGCACCAGCCACGGCAGACACAGTACCACGGCTACTGCGGGGCGAAAGAAAGGATAGAAGAAAAGTCGTAGGTGCGTTTGTCGAGGTAGATATTGCTGCAGTGCACCCGCATCAGGTCTTTAGACAGCACCTCCATCAGCGATTTTTTAATGCTGGCCGCTTCGCCAAAGTCGCCCCAGGCGTCCGACACCACATTAGAATCTTTGTCGTAGGCATAAACCTTGTCAGAAATATTGGTTCGGATGCGGAACTCACCCGTTTCCTCGTCGCCGTCTACCGCAAAGTAGACCTCCTGGGTTTCGGCTTCGGGAAATACCGAAATGGCCGCTACGTACACCAGCGTGTCGCTGTCGGCTGAGGTGAGGCGTTGCAGGTTACAGGTGCAGAATTCTTGTGACCAGGCGGGGGCCGATAGCAGGACGCCCAAGCAGGCGAAGACGAAAAAGCGTTTCATGGGTTGTGCAGTTAGATGAGAAGAAAAGTAAACGAAGGTTGATCCTCACCTGTTGAGTAGCGTAAAGCGATGTTAGCTTAAAAAAATACAAACAATATGTTCGTTACCACCTTCAACGAGGCATGCCTACTGATTGTTTCTTCGCGCAGCTTTTTGGGTCAATCGAGTCAGGAAAGAAGGTGACCATTCCGAAGCGCTTTCTTCGCCCGTGGCGCGCTCGTTACCGATGCCCCCCGGGTCGGGCAACCAGCGATTGACCAGGCTTGACACTTCGGACACCAACTGCGGGGCCACCCCATTGAGTCCGGCGATCAGCTTGGCGGGCAGCGATAGCACCACGGTGCTTTTGCCGTAGCGTCCGGCCTCCAGAACGGCCCGGGCGGTTTCGCCGCTGCTCATGGTAAGTCCCGGCAGCGAGTCGCTGATGGTGAACCACTCCTGTTCGGCGCGGTGCCTTCCCTTAAACGTGGCGTTCTTCGGACTACCCGTGCGGATTAGTCCCGGACACACGGTGGTGACGTAGATGTTCTCGCGCTGCAGTTCGGTGCGGTAGCCTTCGGACAGGCCAACCAGCGCGTGCTTACTGGCGCTGTAGGGGTGCAGGTGCGGAATGCTCACCTTGCCACCCACCGAGGCGATGTTGATAATGCGTCCTTCGCCCCGCTCGCGCATGCCGGGCAGCACCGCCTGAATGGTGTTCCACGGCCCCCAGTAGTGGGTGTTGATCGCTTCTTCGTACTCCCGCTGCTCCATCTCGGCCAGCGGCCCCACCTGAATGATGCCCGCGTTGTTGATCAGCGCATCAATCGGACCGATGGTCTTGGTGATGGTGGCTACGGTTTTCTTCACCTGGGCGGGGTCGGTCACGTCGCAGGGCAGGGCCAGAACCTTTACCTTCTGCCCCACGTGCTTGGCGCGGCGCTTCAGGATACGTCGGGCGCGGGATAGGTCGTCACGATCGCGGGCGCAGATGGCCACGTTGGCACCGGCATCTACCAGCTGGCGCGCCAGTTCCAAGCCAAGGCCGCGCGAGCCACCCGTCACAAACACGGTGCGATTGGTCCAACTAATTTCTCGCTGGCGGCGGGCCAGGAAACGGGTAGCAAGCAGGGCGGTGCCCCCGGTAAGGGCCCAAGAGATAGTACGATTCATGTGCAGGTTTTTTGTTTTCTATAACTACGTCGCTTTTTCAATGTTTACCGCGGTGGCGGCTTCGATACTTTTGGTTGCGCCTAAAAAGCCGTACCTTTTGTGCCCACTAACAATGCCTAACTTATGAAAACCTCTCGACGCACCGCCGTGAAGCAATTGGCGGGCACCGCCGCCCTACTGTCTACCTCTAACCCCCTTACCTACGCTATGGCCAAACCAAAAGATTCTGAGCAACCTACTGATAAGCAAGCGATTAACCACTCGGTGTGCAAGTGGTGCTATAATGACATTCCCCTCGACGAGTTTTGCGCCGACGTGAAGAAAATGGGCATCAGTTCGGTAGAACTGCTGGGCCCCGACGAGTGGCCTACCCTGAAGAAGCACGGACTTACCTGCGCGCTGGCTTCGTACTGGGAAGACGGCTTCGGCATCGAGAAGTGCTGGAACCGAACCGAGCACCACGATGCGCTGGTGGCGCTGTACGAAAAGACCATTCCGAAGGTGGCCGAAGCGGGCCTGAAGCAGATCATCACCTTCTCGGGCAACCGCGACGGCATGGACGACGAAACTGGCATGAAAAACTGCGCCGAGGGACTAAAGCGCATTATGCCACTGGCCGAAGAAAACAACGTGCTGGTGGTGATGGAGCTACTCAACAGCAAGGTGAACCATCCCGACTACATGTGCGACCACACCGAGTGGGGCGTGGCGCTGTGCGACATGGTCGGTTCGGACAATTTTAAGTTGCTATACGACATCTACCACATGCAGATTATGGAGGGCGACGTGATCGCCACTATCCGTAAGTACCACCCTTATTTCTCGCACTACCACACCGGCGGGGTGCCCGGTCGCAACGAGATCGACACCAGCCAGGAGCTCTACTACCCGGCGATCATGCAGGCAATCCTCGATACCGGATTCACCGGTTACGTGGCGCAGGAGTTCATCCCTAAAAAAGACGATAAGCTGGCTTCGTTGCAGCAGGGAGTGGAAATCTGTACCGTTTAGTAAGATTTCTGCCATGTTCAAGCGTAGCTTTTTCCTGTACGTTAGCCTATTGCTTTGCGCCGGTTACGCATCAGCCCAGAAGAAGTCTTCCGTTCCAGATTCGGTCAGCGATCCGCCCTTGGTGACCACCCAGCACAGCGTCACTATCAACGGGCAGGTGATTAACTACTCAGCCACCGCGGGCTACCTGGTGCTGCGCGAGGAAGACGAAACGCCCCGGGCCCGGATGTTCTTCGTGGCCTATACCAAAAATGACGAACCCGATGCGACCCGGCGACCCATCACCTTTGCCTTTAACGGCGGACCGGGATCATCGTCGGTGTGGTTGCACCTGGGGGCGTTGGGCCCCAAGCGGGTGCGGATGACCGAGCGGGGCGAGTCGTTGCCGCCCCCCTACGATTTGGTAGACAACGAGTACTCGTGGCTCGACAACACCGACCTGGTGTTCATCGATCCGGTGGAAACTGGCTACAGCCGTCCGGCCGAAGGCGTGAAGAAGTCCGAGTTCACCGGATACGAGCAGGACATCGAGAGCGTGGGCGACTTTATCCGCTTGTATACCACCCGCAACGGACGCTGGTCGTCGCCAAAGTTTCTGGCGGGCGAAAGCTACGGCACCACCCGCGCCGCCGGACTGTCGGGGTACCTGCAGGACCGGCACGGCATGTACCTGAACGGACTGATGCTGGTGTCAGCGATCCTTAACTTCCAGACGGCGCGCTTCGGACGGGGCAACGACCTGCCGTACGCGTTGTTTCTTCCTACCTACGCCGCCACCGCGCACTACCACGGCAAACTTCCCGAGCCCGTCGATAACCTCGAAGCTTTCTTGAGCGAAGTGGAAGAGTTTGCGCAAGGGGAGTACACCCTGGCGCTGATGCAGGGAGACAACCTAAGTCCGGAACGACGTACCGCCCTGGCCACTCAGTTGCACCGCTACACCGGTTTGGATACTGCTTACCTACGGCGCACCAACTACCGGATTCACATCGCGCGCTTCGTGAAAGAATTGCGGCGGGACGAGGGCGTGGTGGTAGGGCGCCTCGACAGTCGCCTGACCGGGCAGGATTACGACGACGCGGGCGATCGCTACGACTTCGACCCTAGCCTGGACGGTACCATCTCCGGCCCCTACACCACGGCCCTGAACGCCTACCTGCACGACGAGCTAAACTACCGCAACGACCTTCCCTACGAAATCCTGACGGGCCGGGTGCGCCCCTGGGATTACAGCAACGTGCAGAATGAATTCCTGAACGTAGCCGAAACCTTGCGAGAGGCAATGAGCAAAAACCCGTTCCTGAAGGTGCACGTGTTTAACGGCTACTACGATCTGGCCACTCCCTACTTCGCCACCGAGTATACTTTCGATCATATGCTCTTAAGGGATAGTTTGGCCGATAACGTGAGTATGTCCTACTACCCCGCCGGGCACATGATGTACATCCATCAGCCCTCGTTGGTAAAGATGAAGCAGGAAGTTGATCGTTTTATTGATGGTGCCGTGCCGGAGTAATTAGTTATCTTACCGCAGACCTACAAAACACCACCATGCCTGAAATAAGAAAAGAAGACATCGATCAGGGAGTATTCGACCTCTACGACGACTACGCCCACAACCGCATCGAGCGGAGGCAGTTTCTGGACCGCTTGTCTGCCTACGCGGTTGGCGGACTAACGCTCCCTGCCTTGTTAGGCTTTATCTCACCCAACTACCAGGATACGCTACAGGTGCGGGCCGATGATCCCCGACTGAAGTCTGAGTTTATTGAGTACCCGTCGCCGCAGGGTGGGGGTGCCATCAAGGGACTGCTCTCGCAACCCGCTAAAGCCGAAGGAAAGCTGCCGGGGGTGGTGGTGGTACACGAAAATCGGGGGCTGAACCCCTACATTGAAGACGTAGGGCGTCGGGTGGCCCTGGCTGGGTTTGTATCACTAGCCCCGGACGCGCTCACGCCCCTGGGCGGCTATCCGGGCAACGATGATGCCGGGCGGGAGATGCAGCGGAAGCGAGATCGCGACGAGATGCTGGAGGATTTCATTGCCGCGTATCAGCACCTAACCGAGCATCCGGATTGTACCGGAAGGGTAGGGGTGGTCGGCTTCTGCTTCGGTGGGTGGATATCTAACATGATGGCAGTGCGCCTTCCCGACCTGGCCGCCGCGGTGCCCTTCTACGGTACCCAGCCAGCCGCCGATCAGGTTCCGCAGATTCAGGCACCCCTGCTATTGCACTACGCGGCGCTCGACGAGCGTGTCAACGAGGGGTGGCCCGATTATGAGGCAGCGTTGAAGGCGAACGACAAGCAGTATACCGCCCACGTCTACCCCGGGGTGAACCACGGTTTTCACAACAATACCACTCCTCGGTATGATGAAGCCGCCGCCGAACTATCCTGGCAGCGAACGATGGATTTTTTTAAAGAAAAGTTATAGAGTTAACGGCTTAGCTGAGAAGCGCGGTTGTCCGGCAGGGCGGCTATGATATTTAGCCATTGTTGCAACTAGTTTTATTTTCTCTTTTTGGCAGTCCTACCTTGGCAAGTATCTTATTTGACTTCTCTATTTTACTGGAAATAGCACTTTGTGCTGCAACTTTTCTAGTTCCTTGTCAAGCATAATGATTGGCACTTTTGAGTTGTTCAAGCTATCAATCTCTTAGTACGACAACGTTATTTTTCATCTCAAACCTATTGATTGTTTTTGCAATTACTGAGATGTATTTAAATAAAAATTCGTTGTCTAAAAATGAGTTAGTTCCTTTAAGCAGGTTGTTCATTTGCTTACCTACATATCCTTGGTAATAATCAAAACATCGCCCGGCATAGCGAAGCAAATTATCCGGAATCTCCTGCTGTGAAGGGGAAGATTCCCGCGCCGCGTGGGTGGGTGTTTATCGCCGTTCCACTCTGAAAAATTCCCAACCGCGCCGCAGCGGCCGCGTCCACGGAGTATGATGCTCAAAAAAGTTAAACGCGAAAGCCCCGACGGCTGTTTTCAGCTTAAAAAGAGTCGTGATACGTTTGCGAACATTTAAGAATGTACCGATAATCCTTATGGCTCGTGTCGACACGAGCTATAAGGATTTATCAGAATAAGGTTTGTTACTCACCCTTCGATTACGAATTCACCTTTTCTTCCGTCTGCTTCTTAACCTCACCGTTCAGCAACGAGGCGGCATCCTTGTCCACAAACCAATGCTCTTCACCGTCTTCGGGCTGAATGAGCTGCGCGGGATATTCGTCGGGCTGGTACTTACCCTTGAGGACCGCCTGCATGGCTTTGGCCTTTTTCTTGCCGTAGGCCAAAAACGCGACGCAACCTGCTTGGTTAATCAACTGGGGCGTAAGCGTGATGCGGTGCGAATTAAGCTTCTCTACGAACACATCTTTCACCCACGACATTTTCTTGGTGGAAACCGTAGTGTGCGGAAATAACGAGGCGGTGTGCCCATCGTCGCCCATGCCCAGTAGCACTAAATCAAAGCGGGGCAACTGCTGGTGGAAGAACTCTTGCAACGTTTCTTCGTACTGCTGCGCCGCCACGTCGGCCCGAAACTGCCCCTGGATGGGGTGAATCTGCTCGGGCGGAATGGGTAACTCGTCGAGCATCTCGGCGAAGGCCATGCCCGCGTTGCTGTCTTCGTGATCGATGGCCACTGGGCGTTCATCTCCCCAAAACACGTGCACCTTGTCCCAGGGCAGCGAATCCCGGAAGGGGTCTTGGGTGAGCAGGTTGTACAACTTCTTGGGTGATGAGCCCCCGGTGAGGGCCACCACGAAGCGCCCGCGGGCGTTCACCGTTTCGCGACAGCGCTTGGCGAACAGCTCAGCGGCACTGTAGCTCAGATCGTCTACGCTCTGAAACACGTGCAGGTTCACCGCGCCGCCCTTGCGTCGTCCGCTGGTAGCGTTGATCAACGTGCTCTGGGCGTTGCGCGCCGGTGGATTAATCCAGCGATGGTCCTGCTGCGCCAGCAGGCGGTCGGCGGACTTAGGACCCCAACTGCCCGCTTCGTAGCTGGGATAGTCTTCAATCGGAGTGTTCTCCCACGCGTCCAGAATGGGCATAATCACTTCCCAGGCGGCTTCCACCTGGTCGGCCCGCATAAACAGCGAGGCGTCGCCCTCGATCACGTCGAGCAACAGGGTTTCGTAAGCTTCAGGCGACTGCGTATCGTAGGCTTCTTCGTAGTCGAAGACCATGTCTACCGGGTTGATGATCTGGCTCACGCCCGGTCGCTTGGCCTGGAAGCGAATCTTGATGCCCGAGTCGGGCTGGATATTCATCACGATGCGGTTGGGCTCCTGCCGCTTGCGGCCGTCGATCGAAAACGCCCGGTGCGGCACCGGCTTCAGCTGAATGGTAACCACCGACGTCTTGTCGGCCATGCTCTTGCCGGTGCGGATGTAAAAGGGCACGTCCTGCCAGCGCCAGTTATCCACGAAGAACTTCACCGCCGCGTAGGTTTCGGTATTAGAATCTTTAGCCACTCCCTCTTCCTCGCGGTAGCCCGACACTTCTTTGCCCTTCACCCAGCCCGCGCCGTACTGACCGCGCACCGCGTGGTGCTTGATTTCGTTGGGTTTGTAGCGGCGCATGGCCTTCAGTACGTCTACTTTTTTGTTCCGTATCTCGGTGGCTTCCAGCGAGATAGGCGGCTCCATCGCCACCATCGCTAGAAGTTGTAAAACGTGGTTCTGCACCATATCGCGCAGCGCCCCGGAGCCCTCGTAGTAGCCGCCGCGGCCCTCCACGCCCACCGTTTCCGATACGGTAATCTGCACGTGGTCGATGTAGTTGCGGTTCCACATGGGCTCAAACAAGGTGTTGGCGAAGCGGAAGGTGAGGATGTTCTGCACCGCTTCTTTGCCCAGGTAGTGGTCGATGCGGTATATCTGATCCTCGGTAAAGATTTTGCTGAGCAAACGGTTGAGTCCGCGGGCGGTGATCAGGTCGTGGCCGAAGGGCTTCTCCACCACAATGCGCGAGCGCTGGGTATTCTCGCAGGCTTGCACCCGCCCCAGGTTCACGGCTACCTCCTCAAACAACGAGGGCGAAACCGACAGGTAGAAGATGCGCGTGCTTTCTTCCTTCCAGCCCTTTTCTTTTTCCTTGATGTCGTCTAGAATCTCGCGGTACGAAGACTCTTCCTTCACGTTGGCCACCTTGTAAACCACGTGCTGCGAAAAGGTCTTCCACTGCTCCTCGTCTACCGGACGGCGCGAGAACTCGTCGAGCGACTCTTTGAGGTAGGTGCAGTAGTCCTCGTTGGTGTACTCGGTGCGCCCCAGTCCCATAATGAAAAACTTCTCGGGTAGGTAGCGATCGATGTACAGGTTATAGAGCGCGGGAATCAGCTTGCGCTTGTTCAGGTCGCCGCTACCGCCGAAGATCACAATGGAGGTGGGGGCTAGGTTTTTATCTTGACTCATGGATAGGATGCTTAGGGTTGGTTAGTTAGCGCCTTTCTTAACGTCCGGTTCTTCGCTGCGCTTGTCTTGCACTTCAGGATCATCTTCCCACTCGGTATGGAAGGTGCCTTCCTGATCGATGCGCTCGTAGGTGTGCGCCCCGAAGTAGTCGCGCTGCGCCTGGGTGAGGTTAGACGGCAGGCGCTCGGTGCGGTAGGCATCAAAGTAGGTAAGGGCCGACGCCAGGGCGGGTACCGGGATGCCCTGCTTCACTCCCAAGCCCACCACGTGGCGGGCTGCGGTGTGGCGCTCCTTCATCAGCTTAGCGATGCCCGGAGCCAGAATGAGGTTGGCCAGATCGGGTTGCTCGCGATACGCTTGCATAATGTCTTCCAGAAAGCTGGCCCGGATGATGCAGCCTCCGCGCCAGATGCGGGCGACGTCTTCCAGGTTGATGCCGTAGTCAAACTCATCGGAAGCAGCCTGGAGCAGCGCTAACCCTTGCGCGTAGGAGGTGACAAACGCAAAGTGGAGCGCGTGCATCAGTTCTTCTTCGTTGTTCAGGTTCTTCTCTTCCACTTCCAGGCTGCCTAAGTCTAAATCCTGAGCGGCGGCCACCCGCTGTTGCTTGAGCGCCGACAAAAAGCGCATCGTCACCGACACGTCAATGGTCGGGATGGGAACACCCAGGTCCATGGCGGCCTGCGAGGTCCACTTGCCAGTGCCCTTCTGCTTGGCCTTGTCCAGGATGTGATCTACGAGCAGCCCGTCATTGGTTTCAGCGTCTTCTTTGGTGAAAATATCTGCCGTGATTTCAATGAGGTACGATTGCAGTTCGCCTTCGTTCCACTCGGCAAACAGACGCTGCACGTCTTCGTTGGTCAGGCGCATGCCGCGCTTCAGGTAGTCGTACACCTCGGCGGTGAGCTGCATGATGGCGTACTCAATGCCGTTGTGCACCATCTTCACGAAGTGCCCGGCCGACTTGTTGCCCAGGTAAGTGACGCAGGGCTCGCCATTCACCTTGGCGGCGGCGGCTTCCAGCATGGGGCGCACGGTTTCGTAGGCTTCCTGCTTGCCTCCCGGCATCAAACTAGGACCGTGGCGCGCTCCCTCTTCCCCTCCGGATACGCCCAATCCCACGAAGTGAATCTTCTTAGGCGCTAGTTCTTCCATCCGGCGGTCGGTGTCGGTGTAGTGCGAGTTGCCCCCGTCGATGATCACGTCGCCGGGCTCCAAGTGCTCGCTCAGCTCCTGAATCACCGCGTCCACGATGGGGCCAGCGGGTACCAGAAGCATAATTTTACGGGGGGTGGCCAGGCGTTCCACAAATTTCTCCACGGAAGTCACGCCATCGACGCGTCCTTCGCTGGCATCGTTCAGTGCCTGCGCTTTGTCCGGGTCTTTGTCATAGCCCACGACCGAGAAGCCGCTGTCGGCGATATTGAGCAAGAAGTTACTGCCCATTACGCCCAGGCCAATCATTCCGAATTCACATTGTTGGTGGTCCATAGTTGGTTTAATTAGTTGATTAGGAATGAAGGAATTAAGAATTAAAGGTCACCCAATTCTTAATTCCCAATTCAATAATTCTTAATTCTTTTCCATTGCTTTTACTTTATTCAACCGCCGCACGTGCCGTTCCTCCCCGCTAAATTTCGCTCCCAAGAAGGCTTTGGTCATTTCTTTGATGAGTTCTTCACCAAACACGCGGGCACCGAAGCAGATCACGTTCATATCGTCGTGCTCCACGCCCTGCCGCGCCGAGTAGGTATCACAGATCAGCGCGGCCCGCACTCCCTTCACTTTGTTGGCGGCGATGGAAGCGCCCACGCCGCTACCGCAGATGGCAATCCCTCGTTCCACTTCCCCGCTGGCCACCGCATGGGCGATCTTAGCCGCGAAGTCAGGGTAGTCGTCCTTGGCGTCGTAGGTGTCGGCACCGTAATCGGTTAGCGAGATGTCGCTCATCGTTTGCAAGAACGTAATGAGCTTCTGCTTGGCTTCGAACCCACCGTGGTCGGCGGCAATTCCTAGTTTCATGGATGTGATGTTCAGGGTGGCTAGGGGATTAGGGATTGGGTTTTGGGGACTTTCAGGGTGGCAAGGGGTTTTGGGGACTTTCTTGATGGTGAGGATTTTGGGGGTTGGGGATTAGGTTTTGGATAATCTCTAAAACCTAATCCCCAACACCCAATCCCCAAAACCCTCTACGCTGACACCGATTCTACCATCTTCTTGGCGTGCTTCACTACGTTGTCGGCGCTAAAACCGAATTCTTGCATCAGCGCTTTGCCAGGAGCCGACTCGCCGTAGCGGTCGATGCCAATGGCTACCCCCTCGTGCGTAGTGTAGCGGGCCCAGCCCAGCGTCGATCCGGCCTCAATAGAGATCCGCTTCTTCGTGTCGGGCGGCAGCACCTGGTTGCGGTACGACTCGTTCTGGGCGTCGAACAACTCCCACGAGGGCATGCTCACCACGCGGGCGTGGATGCCTTCTTTCTCAAGCTTCTCCTGCGCTTCCAAGGCGACCCACACCTCCGAACCAGTACCGATCAGGATCACCTGGGCCTTTTCTTTAGAGTCCTTTAGCACGTAAGCGCCCTTCTCCAGGTTGTCGGGACCCATGCCGTCCTGGTAGCTGATCACTGGCAGGTTCTGCCGCGACAGTACGATAAGTACGGGACCGTCCTTATGCTCGATGGCGGCCTTCCAGGCGTGCGAGGTCTCGTTGGCATCGGCCGGACGAATTACCGTCACGTTGGGAGTGGCCCGAAGCGACATTAGTTGCTCTACCGATTGGTGGGTGGTGCCGTCTTCGCCCAGCCCAATACTGTCGTGGGTGTACACAAAGATGGAGCGCAGCTTCATGATGGCCGCCAGGCGGATGGGCGGACGCATGTAGTCGGTAAAGATGAAGAAGGTGGAGCCGTAGGCGATGAGTCCTTCGGTAAGGGCGATGCCGTTGGTGATGGCCCCCATTGCGTGCTCGCGAATTCCGAAATGGATGTTGCGTCCGCCGTAGTTGCCCGGCTCGAAGCTGCCCGAGTCTTCTACTTCCGTCTTAGTAGACTCTACTAGGTCGGCCGCGCCACCCACCAGCAGGGGTAGGTGCGGGGCAATGGCGTTCATGGCCTTCTTACCCGCGTTGCGGGTAGCTACCGGACCGTCTTTCGGATCGTAGGTGGGTAGTTGGTCGCTCCAGCCGCTGGGCAACTTTTCTTCGGTAAAATCCAGGTACTCCTGGGCCGCTTCGCCGTGCTGCTGCTTATACTTATCGAACAACTGCTGCCACTCCTGGTGCTTCTTCTTGCCTTTCTCTACGTACTCTTTGTAAAAGTTATACACGCCGTCGGGCACGAAGAACTTTTTGTCAGGGTCCAGACCTAGGTTCTTTTTGGTCAAGGCGACTTCTTCCTCACCCAAGGGAGCGCCGTGCACGCCCGAGGTGTTGGCCTTATTCGGACTGCCGTAGCCGATGATGGTTTTAATTCGGATAAACGAGGGGCGCTCGTCCGCCTTGGCGTTCTCGATGGCTTTCTCTACCGCGTCCAGATCGTTCACGTCTTCCACGTACTGCACATGCCAACCCTGCGCCTCGAAGCGGGCGTTCACGTCCTCGGTGAAGGTGATGTCGGTGTCGCCGTCGATCGAGATGTTGTTATCGTCGTACAGGTAGATCAGGTTACCCAGCTTCAGGTGACCCGCCATGGAGGCCGCTTCGTAGCTGATGCCTTCCATCAGGTCGCCGTCGCTACAGATCACGAAGATATTGTAGTTGAACAGGTCAAAGTCCGGCTTGTTGTAGCGGTCGGCCAGCATCTTTTGCCCGATGGCGAAGCCCACCGCGTTGCCCACGCCCTGGCCCAGGGGACCGGTGGTAACCTCAATGCCGGGCGTCATGCCGTACTCGGGGTGGCCCGGGGTGATGCTGTGGAACTGCCGAAACTGCTTCAGGTCGTCCATCGACAGTTCGTAGCCAGTGAGGTGCATAACGCTGTACTGCAGCACGCAAGCGTGACCGGCCGACAGGATAAAGCGGTCGCGGTTGGGCCAGCGGGGATCGGCCGGGTCGTAGTTCATGGTGCGCGACCACAGCACGTGGGCGAGCGGGGCCAGGCTCATGGCCGTGCCGGGGTGCCCGGCGTTGGCTTTCTGCACCGCGTCCATCGACAGGGTGCGAATGGTGTTAACGCAACTGGTTTCTAGTTCTTGACTCATGTGGTTGGTAGTTATAAGTGATTAGGGTAAAGGACGAATCGGACCGATACCATGATAAAAAAGTAGCGAATTTTGTAAACCGGCTACGCCCTACGCATTATCTCACGGGAGGCAGCGCCTATTCGTTGCAATTAAAGCAATCTATCCGAGAATTTGTTTGCTTTGATCGGTACAATCCGCGGGTTTGGTGGACATATGACTGAATAGCATCGTAAAGGGGCAAGGCTAAGTGCCGACAGTACTTAAAATGTAATCGAATCAACTTTTGCCAATCGATACCCAAATCCCTAATTTTGAGTATAACTTGAGCTTGATGAGAACAACTATAGTCGATACGATCCAGCAGGAAGCAGTGAAAGCTAAACCCAAAAAGGAGGCGATAGAAAATGATCTAAAACTGGCTAAGGAGCGCGCCGTCCGGCAGGACTTGATGAAAATGCGGGGCAAAGTAGATTTCTGGCCGGGTTACCAAACAGTTGTTGTACCGCCCCATGCCGAATAATCAACGCATCGGTGAGCAGGAGTTGCTGCACCACCGCACTACCTTTCATCCCGTCATCAGCGCCCTGCGCCGCGATAACCTGGTGCCCCTAGACCTCACCGCTAGCAACGAATCATTAGCATCGGTCGACCTTACCGACACCGCTGCCTTTGATGCGTGGATACAGCAGCAGCGGCAGGGAAATATTGGCATCGGCGGTTACCTGGAAGACCGCGTTGTGTATCGCCGCAGCAACCACTACGCGGGCGATGACCCCCGCAGTCTGCACCTGGGCCTTGACCTGTGGACGGATGCGGGAACCCCTGTTTATGCCCCCCTGCCAGGAACCGTGCACAGTATGGCCGACAACGCTGGTTTTGGCAACTACGGCCCTACGATGATCATCGAGCATCAGTTGGATGGCTTAAATTTTTACACCCTTTACGGTCACCTAAGTCAGGACTCGCTGGCGCGGATTAGCGTTGGGCAATCCGTAGCGGCGGGCGCCGTGGTAGGCGAGATTGGTCCGTATCCTGAAAACGGCGACTGGCCGCCCCACCTGCATCTGCAACTCATCACCGACCGCCTGGACCGCGAGCAGAGTGACTATGCTGGCGTGGTAGCCCCCGCCCAACGGAGCGACTATGCTACCCGCTGCCCCGATCCGCGGGCCTTGCTGGTCATCCTCGATTGAGCCACTTGCTAAATTGGGAACCCGGGCGGGCCGTCGTCTGATTAGTCTATCCTTTGATAGAATGCCTAAAATGCTTAGTTTTCGACGTATGAATAACCAACAGTTTATTTCGGATCTGCTACGGTCTCACGGGCTAAGAAAGACTCCCAACCGCATCGAAATGCTATCAATATTTATTAAGCAGGAGGCGGCCCTTTCGGCGAGTGATATTATCGCTAAGATGAAGTCTAAACTAGACCGCGTCACGGTGTACCGGGCTTTGAGCTCGTTCGAGGCGCACGGTATTCTGCACCGCGCTTCGGAAGACGAGCGGGGTGTTAAGTACGCGCTCTGCGAGCAGCACTGCCCCGACGAAGCGCACGCCGACCAACACGCGCACTTTGTTTGCAATGAGTGCCACCAAACCTTTTGCCTGGAAGATGTAAAGGTGCCCGTAGTAACGGTTTCTAATAAGTTTTCCGTAGATCGAACCAACTACACCCTGAGCGGCACCTGCCAGGCCTGCAACACGTAAACGCAACAAATTTGCGTAGGTCTGGTTACCAGCGTAACGTTCACCTAACTTAGTTTTGTGTCACGTCTCTTTCTATCTATCCCACTCATCCTTTTAATCGCTTGCTCATCGGGCACCCAGGAGAAGGTTGCTACTTTCCAGGACGAACACGTTCAGATGGAAGATTCTCACCAGCAGATGGAAGCCCACCACGATAGCTTGGAGCAGGTCCACCAGCGCTGGGTACAGGAGCATCAGGCATCTCTGTCCGGCGAAAACGATTCAGTGCTGACCGCCCTTGAAGAGCAGCATCAGGCAATGTTGGATAAGCACCAAGCAATGATCGATGAGCATCAAGCGGTTATTGACAAACACGCGGCCCTACTAGAAGACCCGGAGGTGAGCAACTTCACCGAAGAAGAACTGGATGCGCAGTTTAGCACCATGCGTGACGAACACCAGCAAATGGAGCAGGAGCACGAAATTATGATGCAGGATCACCAAACCATGCAGGCAGAACACAAACGGATGTCCGATGAAACCACGACGGAAGAGTCAACCCAGTAGTTATCTGGTTAGACGTCTAGGGCGTGTTGACATCTAACCTAAACGGCGATTTTGGTACGCTTTCCACCTGTTCTGCGTTGCTTTCGGCGCCCGATGCCACAGCCTCGCGCTTCTCAAGCGCCTTAATCAGACGAAAACCGTCCTCAAAATCTCTCGTTAATCTATATGTCAACACGCCCTAGTTCTTGCAAAACAGCAACCAATTGGTCTGAATCGTTCGGTCCATATTGTTGAAGTTAAGCAGCGTTTATTTCCTTAGGTCGCGGGGTGCCATTCCGTATTTTCGTTTAAACCCAGTATTACAGTGTTGCGGTTGACTGGAGCCGATCATGTCCGAAAAATCGGCGATGGGTTTATCGGTAAACAGGGTTAAATCTAAATCAGGGGCTCACCCAACTGATACTAAACTGAGCGAACACTGGGTTACTCTGAGAGTTCTCAAACAAGTAGGGATCGTCAGATAACAAACTTCTGAAAAAATCGCCATCGTCTACGTTAAACTCCCAATTGTACCTAAGGCCAGCCTGTATCGAGAGCCAAACTGTGCGGGTAACGGCTCGGTCAAGGATAGCCCGAAGCCTCAACTCAGAACGCCTTAGTTCAGGATTTAAACCTCCTTCAAAATCGTTGGCCAAAGCATTGAGGCGGTAGGTATTGCCCTGAAAATTATGACCCAATGACAGGATCGTCTTTTTATTAAAATTATACATCACGTTGAGTCGGGAGGGTAAGAGCACATCCAGTCCCCACTTGCCATTGGTGGAAGCAAACTGGTAGTAAAACACGGGTAAATAGTTAAGGGCACCGCCCAGGTAAGTCCGCGAAATACCTAAACCCCACATCTTACGGTCAGTAGGCTTCCATCCGAATATGGCGGCACCAAACCAACGCGTGTAAGAGAGAGACTGCATATCGGTAAAGGTATAGTCACCGTTGAGGGTAGCTCCGCCTTGCAATATCAAGAAGTTGGTCATATTGAGGGGCTTGAAAATGACGGTAGAAATACTGCTGCTATTTAGCCCATTATCGTCTAGCGTATTAGCAAATGATAATTCGCTATTGGCTGTCGCATTTTCTATATCGTAAAAGGTGCGTAGATAATTCACCTGCAATGCCACCGTAATGTTATTTTTAGAAATGACCGGATACTGTATATCAATACGAAACTCACTGGTTCGATTTACCTGATACTCAGTTTCTGAGAAGCTGACACCGGTAAGGTTACTATTGGTGCCTACATTCATGTCATAGCTACCTTGTACATCATATCCAATCGACACCAGCTTTTGGGGCATCCCCCCCAGTATTCGAGAAGAGCAAAAAGCTTTCACCTCTTCGGCAGGTACCAGGGTGCTAAAATCAAAATCGTCTTCCTGAGCACGTAGGGTAGTAGTGCCCATAAGAGAGACAGCCAGGAATAGCCAGTACGTAAGTTTCATAGTATTTTATTTGGTTTTCATACGTACCCATACATCCGTACGGCCTACAATCCCAAAGGGATCCAGTGAACCCCGCACTTCTAGTTTATCTTTCGTAGCCAGTTCAATACTGCAGTAGTACATATTACCTGATTTCGGGTCGTAGATTGTACCATCCGTCCATTCGTCATCGTCAAAGACAAAATCTTTTAGATTAACCATTTTCAAAATTGGTTCACCTTCTGGATCGGTTTTAGGGTTGCCCGACTCATCATTGGGTTCCTTAAGCCAGACTACACGACCGTAGTACTTCTGATTATCGTCATTTTTATAAATTTGGATATAAGAAGTACCTTCACTGGGCATCCATATGCCTAAAATGTCATCAGCTTTTTGAGCGTAAGATGTTTGCATAATTGCTAAACATAGAAGCAGCGCAGATAGAACGGTAAAGTTTTTCATGGGTATGTGTATATTTTAGTGGTGCATGTGTTTCTCGCTATAGATACAGACCTACAATAAACATCATAACATGATGTTGTGTTTCTGAGTTTACTTATAAGCAGTTAAGACATGGTCATTTTATGTTTGAAATTGATAATTTATCAGCAAATGTGCTTATTTGTTTTATTTTCTAATCGGTAACGCGTCGGTTGTGCTTTCTCAATATTACTTCGGTATGCTGTCTATTCATGCTTTAATGGTTAAAACTGCTTCAGAAACGTAACCTTGCCGATCAACTGCTGCTCTTCCAGGGGGTTCTCCAGCCCATCGATGCGGGTATCGTTAAAGACCAGGTAGACAAACGATAGCGGACGGTACTCCCAACTCCCGCGGACGTTCCAGCGCCCTTGCTCATCAAAGGTGTTATATTGGTAGAAAGCCGATAACTGCACGCGCGGATTCAACGCCAAGCGCGCGCCTAGCGTAGTCAAGTGAGTGCGAAGGTCTTCCCGTAGTTCTCCTAAGTTTTTGAGATTGATAAACTCATAGTCGGCGGTGAGGGCCACGTGGGGGATCGGCACAAACCGCAGCCCGGCTTCCACGCTGGTTCGCCGCCCGTTGTAGAAACCTCCCCACTCCGTGCTGCCCGACGCCGACAGCTTGGCCGACTGGTCAGAATTGAGCCGAACGCGTTGGAATGTATAAAAGTACTCGTCTTGCGCAATGCTGACCCCCAGCGGGGCGAAACCAAAGTTGATATTTTGCCAGGTAGGCAAGATAGAGTACTCTACAAAGCTGCCGTTGGTGAAAAATAACCAGATGGGAAACAGGAATAAGTTAGCCTGCTGAAAATTGCGCGGATCGTTCGCGTCGTGGTAGTAGTTGACGAACACCCCCGGATCAAAGCGGCGAATCCAGGGAAGGCCCTTCGGTCGCCAGATGAAGTAACCCCCGGGGTTGTGCTGAATAACGTTCTTCTGAAAGACAAAACCCATGTCGGGATTGTAGTTCTGCGACACGAAGTTGGTCAGCCAGCCCAGGTAGAACTTGTTGGTACTATACCCCGCAAAGACGTTTCCTGCAATTCCCAAGGTGTCGTTGGAGTTATCCCGCGAGCCCGACACCATGTACGAAATAGTAAACTCGTCCTTCGGGCGCATAAATCCGTCTATCGTCAGCGTCGTATTGTGGCTGGTCGCCAGTCCCAACTCAGGGGAAGCTTCATCCAGCCGGTGGGTGAGCATCACTCCGACGTTGTTTTCTGCCCCGTAGTTGTGCAGGTAGCGGGCCACACCGAAGCTAGCCGCCGGAGAGTTTTCCGTCTCTGCCTGGTGAATGTACAGCCCGGCAATGGCCCGTTGTTCGTCGCGCATGGTGTAGCGAGCCCCGGCGTCAATGCGGGCCGGTTCGGCGTTAAAGTCTCCTTGCAAGCCAATCCGCCGACTAAAGAAGGGCACCACCGCTCGATCGCTCGCCCCGGCCCAGATGCCCGAATTTTCCAGAAAGAACTGGCGCCGTTCGGGAAAAAAGATGTTAAAGCGTTCCAGGTTGTTCACCGCCCGGTCGACCTCCGCTTGGGCAAAATCGGTATTAAAGGTGAGGTCCAGCACCGACCGCGGGTTGATTGCCCACTTCACGTCACCGCCCACCTTTACACTTCCGTCGGTAGAACGAACGTCGCCTTCCTTAAGGTCATCGTATTGATACAAGAGGTAGGGTTCTATGCGCACGTTGGCACTGGGTTCAGGCAATTCTAATCCTTTCAGTTGCGCCGCGTAGGTCATTCGGTAGGGCGAAAACGACTGAGGAATGGCCGGAAACACCGTTTGCTCGTATTCGCGACGCGCCAGCCGGTAGAAGGTTAGTCCCCAGGTAACCGGATCGCCGACCGCCGGGTCGTCGGCCGCCGGATCGTCGGTCGGCCGCTCGTAGCGGAGGGATTTAAACGGAATAGCAAACTCAGCGAAGTAGCCCGAATCGGTAGGATGGGTACGCACCAACCACAAGGCGTTCCAGTCGCTGTCGGTATTAGTATCGTTGAAGTTCTGCAAGTCCCGCTGGTTGCCGTAGGGGGTGGTTTGAAAGGATACGCAGTATTGTTTCAGATTCTGCGGATCAAGCTGAATGCCGAAGATATCGTTTTCCGAAAAATCAAAATCCCGCCGCAGGTCTTGCACCCGCCGTCCGGCTTTGCCTAATGAGTCGTAGCAAAACGCCCCTACGTACAGGTTTTTCTCATCAAACAGCAGCCGCACCTGCGTCGGGTAATCATACTGCCCGCCCTGCCGGGGTTCCATCCGAAAGAACTCCTGAATCACCGACGCCTTTTGCCAGGCAGCCTCGTCGAGCTGACCGTCGATACTGATTTTATCAGTTGTTCGGGTAGCTTCAACGACGGGCGGATTGTCAGGGGGCGGAAAATTGCCGTCAGACTCCTGCGCAAGCAAGGAGTAACCCAAGAAGCTCGCAGCCAAAATCAGAAGCAGCTTTTTCATTTTTCTAGTTCTATTATGTAGCCGCTCATAGCAGTGAAATGCCTACCGGAGCGATTGGCGAGCCTATCAACCGTACAATCAGCGTCTTCTTCGTTGGTAGACGGATGCGGTTCACTCGTAGCAAAAAAAGCTGTTAATAACGCGTGCGGTCAGGATTGAGTAATGGCGTTACCTAATGTACCAAACGCAACATCATTGCAAAGATAACAGTAAGTTACAGACGCAAAAGGTTTGCGTTTAAAACTTTGTGATGGGTGATCCCTACACGTACGCTAGCGGTTCTACTTCTTGACTGATATAAGCAACGAAGCTAGAATGGGGAATCAACCCAGTAACTGTCTGGTCAGGCGGCCAGTTCTTGCAGGGCGGCGACCAACCGATCCAGATCGTCCGGGCTGTTGTACAGATGGGGAGTAACCCGTACGCCGCTTATTTCCCCGACGTTTTTGGTTACCGTGAAGATGTTGTACTTCTCGAAGAGCACATCGGCCAACGCATCGGAATCTATTCCCTTGACGCCCACGTTGGCAATGGCGCAGTAGCGCGCCGACTGGACCGGAGTGTTGATAACGATATTGGGATTATCCTTCACCTTATCCATCCAGTAGGCAGTGAGGTAACGCAAGCGCGCCTCTTTTTTCGGTCCGCCAATGGCGTGGTGGAAGTCAATAGCATCAGCCACCGCCCAGTCGTTGTGGCAGGGAATGGTACCAATATGGCCGAACTTACGAATGTCGTCATCCGCGTAGGTGTTATCACCGAACAGCGGCCACACCTTGTCGATCTTCTCTTTCTTGATGTATAAAATCCCCGTACCCAGCGGCGCGCCCAACCACTTGTGCAGGCTGGCCCCAAAGTAGTCACAGTCTAGATCGGGGATCTTAAACTCCACGTGGGCAAAGGCGTGGGCCGAGTCCGAGATGATTTCAACGCCGCGGGCGTGGGCCATGTCGGCAATTTTACGCACCGGCAGAATCTGCCCCGTGGTATTGATCAGGTGGGTCACCAGGATCACTTTGGTGCGCGGGGTGATGGCCGCTTCGTAGGCGGCAACGATCTCTTCGTCCGACTGGGGATGAAAGGGCAGCTTGATGATTTTATTCACCGAGCCGAAGCGCCGGGCTCGCATGGCGAAGCACTGCAGCATGCTTCCGTAGTCCTGTTCGGTCATGATGGCCTCGTCGCCCGGCTTCATTGTCAGGCCCATAATCACGGTATCCAGCGCTTCGGTGGTGTTGCGACACAGCATCAGCTCTTCGGGCGAACAGCCCGCCAGTTTGGCTACCTGCTCCCGGATGCGCGCGCGGTCTTCCTTGTGCTGGCGGCGCATGTAAAAGGAGTGGTTGGCGTTGATCATTGCCAGGTCGTCAATCTGCGCCGTGGTTACGGGCTCAGCCATCAGACTGTAGTAGCCGTTCTCCAGATTGATAAAGTCAGGATTAACGCGAAACGCCCGGCGCACCTCTTGCCAGTAGTCTTCGTCGCTGGCCAACGCATCGGCCGGTACCGGCGCTTTTTGGCGGCTAACACGCTGAACAAGACTTAGTGCGCTGGCGTCCCAAGCAGAAAGCACGCTTGTTCCGGCTAGCGCGCCACTGGCTTTGGTCATAAAATTTCGGCGGTTGTAGTTTTTCATAACAATAAATTTACTTTCTGCTAATGTACCAAATATACTACGGATTTAAGGGCTAGTTACTAACGAATATCGTATACTCGCTCACCGCCAGATTACCGCCCTCGTCTTCCACCTCAATGCGTAGTACCCGCTCGTGATCACTTGCTTGCCAGGTATAGGGCTGACTGGCCCACAAGGTAGCCAGCGGCAGCTGGTCTTCCGTGAAGGTCGGCATGGTTTCTCCCGCCAGCATGGCCCCGGTATTATCGCGCAGAAACTGCGATTCGCCCCACATCGCCTCGTAACTGGTGTCGCCTTGCCATTCGGTGTCATCCGTCCGGTTGGTGTCGAGTACCAGCGAGAGGCGAATAAAGGTGATGGCGTAGTCCAGTGCCCCGCGTCGTTGCTCCAGGTACCCTTCCACGGCCACCGGACTTCCGGCGGTGCCGGAAAGCGGTTGCTGAGATTGAGCGTTGGTTAGCGCGATCAGGGGCATGTAGGGCCGCATGAGGTACACGCTACGCACCACGCTGGAGCCATCAACAAACGAGGTGCTGTTGCCCGCCGCATCCACCGCGTGCAGCAACACGTGGTACGGCCCGGCCAGGTAGTCCCGGTCGTCGTAGCGAATGCTTTGATCTATCGTGTGACTCGTACCGTCTAGTTGCACCACCTCGTCTACCCGAAAGCCGGGCAGCCGCTGGGTGCGGGCGTGGGTGTGCCCATCCTGCGAGTTGTGAATATCGATGCGCATCTCGCTCAGGGCCAGGTTGTCTTTGAGTTCGCCCCGAACGCGCAGTTCGCTACTGTTCTCCGGCAGCACCTCCATGTATTCGCCCCGAATTTTAACCACGTTGGGGTCGCCCTGGGTGGAGGGGCGGTCAACTTCCGAGAAGACTGGCGCCTCCAGATCGTTGCTGGGGTCGCTGGGATCGCTCTCCGAACAAGCGATCGTTAAAAGAACAGCAGAAAGTATCAATAGGTAAGGCTTCATTGGGTTAAGAATTTATCGTTTCACGACGAGAAAAAGGACAAAGGAACGTTCAGTATGATCACCACGTTGCGGCCCGGTTCGGGCAGGTTGAGCAAACGGTAGCGACTTAGGTGGTGCAGGTAGCGGGTATTGAGCGCATTGTCTATCTGCACCATTAGGTTGAAAACGGTACGGCCAACGGCCCACTCGCTACTCACCCCGCCCCCGAGCAGGGTGTAGCCGGGCGTCGCCCGTTCGTTGCGGTCTACCCGGTCTTGGTCGGCCACCCAGCGCACGTCACCGTGTAACGCAAGGGAATGCAGACATCCGCGCTTTGTAACTATTTGGTAGGCGACTTCGCCCAGGGCGGAAAAGGGCGGAGTGAGTGGGAGGGGCAACCGAAAGTCTAGGTTGTACGAGGATACGTACTCCAGTGAAGCCCGCACATCCAGGGCAGGCCAGGGTTGGTAGCTTGTTACCCACTCGCCGCCCCAGAAGGTGGCATCGGCCTGCCGAAACTCCCAGATCAGCTGACTGCCCGTAGGCAGGCGGCTAAACGAAGCGGTGGGGGCCAGATAAATATATTGATCGTAGTAGGCGACGAACGGAGTGAGCGTACTACTAACTGTTCCCTGCCGGTAGGTCAGCGCGTAGTCGATCTGATAGCCGCGTTCCGATTGCAAGTCCGGATTGCCCAGCTCGTGGCGAAAGGTGCCGTGGTGCACGCCGTTAGAGGCTAGCTCTACGGCGGTCGGCATCCGAAAGCTGGTGCCCACGTTGAGCTTCATCTGCCAAGTGGAAGAAGGCTGCCACCGCCCGCCCAGGGCCCCGCTCACGTTCGCGAACCGCCGGGTGATGCTGGGGTTGCGCTGGTCGAACTCACCCGTGGGCTGGAGCACTTCATCGTACAACGGCTGCTGGTGCTCAGTAATATCGTGCCGTCCGCCGTCGAAGCGCAGCCCGGCGTTCCACTGCCAGCGCGGACTCACCGGCGCATCGGCGTACTCGGCCAGGGCAAAGCCCCCGCCCTGCCAGGTGGTGAAGGCCGGAATCAGGAACTCAAACCCCCCGTAGCCGTTTTGCATCCGTTGCCCCTGCCCGCCGTAGGTAACCGTCCAGCGAGAACTCATTTCCCGGGTGAGGCGGGCACCGAGCGAGTAGGTACGAAGCCGCAGGTCGTGGGCCACCGTGCCATCGGCGGTTTGGCCTACGTTTTGGGTGTGGGGCAGCGATTCTTCCAGCCGTTGGTTGTACTGGTACCCGGCGTCTACTTCCAGGGTAGACTGGTTCCAGGCGTACTGCGTATTCCACAGCACCTTCCAGTGGGTATTGTCCTGCCGCGGTAGCCCGATGCTGCGCCGCTGGTCGTAGCGCTGTAGCTGGTAACCACTCGGAATGCCTACCGCCCCCGGAAACAGTCCAACCCGCTGGTTAAACCGGCTCAGCTTAACGGTCGACTGCCCCCAGGCGCGTTTTAGTCCGGTGGTGAAGGCGAAGTTGCGTTCCTGTCCCGCCGTGTTGCGCAGTCGCTCGTCGTAGATGGGTAGCTCGAAGCCCGCGTAGGTGAAGCGGTCGGCGGGCACCCGGTAGTTGTCGAAGTCTTGGTGGCTGTAGCGCGCGCGGTAGAGCCAACCCTGCTGGTTGCCTGCTACCGCCGCGCTCAGCGCTCGCTGGTGGTTGTTGTACTGGTAGATACTTTTTACCTCGGCCTCCAGCTGCCCTGCTTCCGGAAAAGGGGTCGGTAAAATATTGATCACCCCGCCCATGGCGTCCGAGCCGTAGCGCAGCGAAGCGGGACCCTTCACAATTTCCACCCGCTGCACGTCGAACTGGTCAATCTCTAGTCCGTGGTCCGAGCCCCACTGCTGACCCTCCTGCTTCACGCCCTGGTCGTTCACCATAATCCGGTTGTAGCTCATGCCCCGGATCACCGGTTTGGCAATGCCCACCCCGGTATTGATGGCGTTGACGCCCGCCACGGGAGTGAGGGCATCGACGAAGCTTCCGCCGGTAGACTGATCCAGGTCGGCCCGCGTCACGGTAGTCACCGACTGCGACGCGGTGGCCGTGCTACGGATGGCGGAGGCACCGACGGCCACCTCCGTTAGGGTTTTGGCTTCCGGCCGCAAACGAATGATCACCGGCTGGGCGGCGGAGGGGGATAGCCGGACACGTTGCTTGGCGTAGCCTAGCGAGCGGATCTCTACGGTATAGACGGTATCGGCGGGAACAGAAAATGAAAAAGCGCCTTCGTGCGTGGTGAACTGCCACCGGTCGGGAGCCAGCAGGTGCACCGGAGCCCCGGCCAGCACCTGTTCGTGTTCGTCTACCACCCGCCCCGAAATCGCCGCCTGGCCGTAGCTGGTCAGGGGAAGCAGCGCCGAAAGCACGCTGATAAGCGCACGTAAGTTGCCTCTGAAAAAAATACAGAAATTTAGACGGTGGTTAGGCAATTATAAGAAATTAGGGGTGCAAACTGAATGGCCGGACGTTAATTTATGAATACGTTAAAAATATTTTAACGCAACAATGTTGCAAATGTAGTAAGGCGCTTCTACTTTTGCAAGAAAACAAACCCTACACCCCTATGAAAAACCTTCGCCTACCTTTTATGCTTCTTAGCCTTGCCTGGCTTACCTTTTCTTGCTCCGAAAACGATCCTATGCCCAGTGCCTCCCAGTCCCTAGCCGAACTGGAGGGGGAGTACGTTCGCCTGGCGGTGATTGCGGGTAATAACCAGATGATGGTGATGGACCCCGTGACCGAAGAAGCTACCTTCACGGTAAACGAACCCCTCACCGACGGCGCTCGCTACTACGTAAGTCCGACCGGGCGCTACCTGGTATCGATAGAGCGCGCGCAGAACCGCACCCGCTTCTTCGACGCCGGGATTGTGAACCACACCGACCACGGGCACGAGTACGCAGCGGTGTGGCTGGACAATACCATTACTTCGCCCACCCCGACCCACTACTCGGCCACCGGCGACGATATGGTGCTGTTTAACGATGGCGACGGCTCCATCGTCCACATCGAAGAAAGTCGCCTGGAGGCTCCGAATTACGTGCCGCCGGTGATCCCGCTAGCCAACCAGACCAAGCACCACGGGGCGGTTGTACGCCTGGATAATGGATTGTTTGCCGCTACCTTTCAGCATGACACGGTCACCAAAGACGTTCTGCCGCAGATGGTTAAGCTCGTCGACGAGCAGGGACAAGTACAGTTTGAGAATGACGCCGTGCAGGTAGGTCGCATTCACGGGAATGCTTCCAACGGGAAGGTGGCGCTGTTTGGTGGTACCGAGGGCGTGATCGCCGCTTACGACAACCAGACCATGGCGCTGATTCCTAATCTGGAAGGCATGAACGCCGAACGGGGAAACTGGATTGGTACCGTAGAGGGGCACGACAACCTGGATGTGTTCTACGGTCGGGCCGGTGCGCTCGGGCTGTACCGCATTGACCCGGCAGACCAAAGCATGACCCAGTTTTACGAGGGCGACGACGTAGCAGAATTCTTCTTTAGTGAAGACGGTACCTATCTCATCGTTCACAAAGCAGTGAGCGAAACCAGCGGTGAAATAGTGATATACAACGCCGCTTCGGGTAGCCAAGTGGCCCAAACGAGTTTTTCGGTCGTGAAGGATGATCCCGAACGGGTGCTGACCGCTTCTTCCGAACTCCTCTACGTGCTAGAGCCCTCCCAAACCGAAATCAGCGTGCTTAAGCTTTCTGATCTTTCTTCGGTAAAAACCATCACGCTAGACGCGCCGGTTGAGGCAATCCACCGGGTAGGCTTCCACCGTAAGGCCAACGAGTCTTACTAGACATACTCTGCGATTGAGTCTCACGGTGACTCATCAACGTACCAGCCGATCAAACAGCTCCTCCAGCGTAACTTGCGCATCGGTGCATAAGCCAGGATGCACCGGTGAGGTTTGCACCACGGTACTGCGAACGGCGGTGAGCCACCGAAAGCGAGACGCTGTATCAAGAAACGCAATGGGACCGCTTTTCTGGTCCCCGGCGCTGATGCGCTGCAGGGCCAATAGGTTCGCGCGTACGTCTTCTAGCTCAGTGGCCGCCGAAAAAGCCCGGAGGCGATGCTCATCCAGCTCGTATTTTACCCTTAGAAATTGCTGGGCAGCGCAGTAGACAATCACCCCCACGTTAAGAAACTCCTCGCGCTCTACCCGGGGCACCCACCGAATCACAGCATACTCAAACCAGTGTTTATCGGGCATCCTGGGCTTCTTTTACGAATACGGCGGAATGGTTAAGGCGCACCTCCAGAAAACGGGCGTACGCATCGCGGTAGCCCTGCGGGGTGGGGAAGGCCGTATCGTCCGTTAGCCACGCATCCGGAATCAGGGACACGATAGACGCAATGCGCTCAGCAGTGAGCAGCGGGCGAAACTCCGCATCCACCGCCGCGAGTTCCGATGCCTGCGGCAGCAGCACGTGGTTCTTAATTAGGGCAAAGGGCTTGGTTGCCTGCTGCTCCCAGTCCTGCCAGGAGTAATGAAAGTACAGCGCGGCACCGTGATCGATGAGCCACAGCTCCCGGTGCCAGATCAGCATATTGGTGTTTCGGGCGGTACGGTCCATGTTCATCAGCAGACTATCCAACCACACAATTTGCGAGGCCAGACGCGCGTCAACTACGTTCACCGCCGGGTCGTACATGATCGCCCCGGACAGATAGTGCAGACCCAGATTCAGACCAATGCTAAACTTAAGCAGGTCCTGAATCTCTTCGTCCCCCTCCAGGCGGCCAAAGCCTTCGTCCAGCTGCGCAAACACCAGTTCCGGCACCTTCAGGCCCAACACCCGGGCAATCTCGCTGCCGATCAACTCAGCAATCAGCGCCCCGGTACCCTGCCCGGCTCCGCGAAACTTGAGCACGTACGTGAAGCCATCGTCGGCCTCCACGATGGCGGGCAACGAACCACCCTCGCGCAGCGGCGTGACGTAGCGGGTAACGTTGACCGTACGAATGTTCGTTAGCATAGACTCAAAGATAAACGCATTTGGTAGAAAAGAGAGCGTGGAGGGCAAAAGCATTAGTGGGAAGATTCTTTATCGGACCTCGTCCAGGCAGTTACTTGATGCTATTATCAGTACATTACCGAAAAATTCAGCATCATTAACCACCAAGTCAGCACATGGTACAAGAAGCAAGACCCTGGGAGTATCTTAAGGATCAAATTGAGCAGGGAGCTGAGGATGAAATTAAACGCTACCTGGATACCCTACAGTCCGAAGAAATCGTAGGTTCCGTCAGTCACCTCACCGACAGCGAACGTTTAACCCTTCTCTCGCTGCTCACTCCCCGGGATGCCGCGCACCTGGTTGACGATCTGCCCTGGGCGCAAGCCGTAGACATCATTAACGACCTGGACAGCAAAGACGCCGCGGCCATCATTTCCGAACTTACCAGCGACGATCAGGCTGATTTTCTCAATGAGATGTCGGAGGAAAAGGCCGCGGCCATCATGGTGGCGCTTCCCCGCGAGGAGGCCCGCAGCCTCAAGCAACTCATCCAGTACGATGCCGACACGGCCGGGGGACTGATGATCACCGAGTTTCTGGCCTTCGATGAGATGAACGACGTAGGATCGGTGGTAGAGAACCTGAGAGAAAATTCGGAGAAGTACGCCAAGTACCACCTGCAGTACATCTACGTGACGCACGAGGGGCAGTTTTCCGGGGTACTTAACATGCGCACCCTGCTGCTATCGAAACCCGAGGTGACGCTGGCCAAGATCGTGCTGCGACAGGCTCTCACCGTGCGGGACCTGATGCCGCTGGACGAACTCATCAAGTTCTTCGATACCCACGACTTCTACGGCGTGCCGGTGGTGGATGACAGCCTGCGGCTCAAGGGAGTGGTGCTGCGCAAGGATCTGCGCGAAGCCCAGATTGAGCAGGTCAACACCGAACACCTGGAGACCCAGGGCATTGTGGGCGGAGAAGAACTAAGAACCATGCCGGTGCTGCTCCGCGCCCGCCGCCGCTTGTCGTGGCTCAGCGTCAATATCTTGCTTAACATTGCCGCGGCTAGCGTTATTGCCGTATACCAGGATACCCTGTCGGCCGTAATCGCCCTGGCGGTGTTCCTTCCCATTATCTCCGACATGAGCGGTTGCTCGGGAAACCAGGCGGTGGCGGTTAGCCTGCGGGAGTTATCGCTCGGGGTGGTTCGCCCCTTTGAAATGTTCAGGGTCTGGACGCAAGAAGTTTCCGTCGGACTCATCAACGGCTTCGTACTGGGGAGCTTGATTGGCGTGGCGGCCTGGCTGTGGCAGGGCAATGCCTACCTGGGGCTCGTCGCGGGCGGAGCCCTGGCGATCAATACGGTGGTTGCCGTGTCGCTGGGCGGAGTGATTCCCCTGTTCCTTAAGAAGATGAACGTAGACCCCGCCCTGGCTTCCGGCCCCATTCTGACGACGGTTACTGATATGTTCGGATTTTTCTTGGCCCTGACGTTCGCTGGCTTGGTTTTAACCAAACTATGACCGGCCGTAGAACACTCGAGGGTAGTTGGTACAACTGGAAAGCGATCACTGAATGGGCGGTTGCTTAATTCACTACCTAAACGACCAAGGCACGGATCAAGCACACACCACATTGCCCCCTTTTAGCCATAAACAGGGCACGGGAAAACCGGTCGTCGTTCTATGTGGGTAGTAACTGGGTCAGCTATACGAGGATTATTCGAGCGAGGTGCATAACCCCCCCACCTAGACCGGATGGCGGCAGCGGGGGGTGCGTACTACCGTTTCCAAATCCCTTCTCCGCTCTGCGGACCCTCTTAGACTATTATGACGGGGCTACTGCCCACTACGTCGGGCACTTATAGCAATGACCAGTGGATTCGCCCTAACCTACATCTGGTAGATCCTGACACCGTGGATTGAAACAACGTTGGATGCCTGGAACTGCTCATTGATGACGACAAACGGCGCATGAAAGAGTCTCGCCCGTGGGCACACCTGGTGATCATTCAAGGACAAAATGATCAAATACCTCTCTCCTAGCAGAATCCAAACGGAGATTGACTACCTTAAGGACCTTACCCTCCCTAAAAAACCTACCCCATGAACGCCGATTCAACCTTACTACCCGCCCGGAGAACTTTTCTTAAGAAGAGCTTGCAGACCACCGGACTGCTATTGGGCACCGCTCCGCAGCGGTTTCCCCTTGCCAAACAACCTACTGATAAGCTACTGAATGCCTATTATTTTCGGGCGCACATGTACACGATGGTGCCGCGCCAGGTGCGGGAAGATATGCAGTGGATGGCCGACCTGGGCACCGACGTGGTGTCGGTCGCCGTGCTGGAGCAAGATTTGTTTGCCGCCGTCGAGAACATTGAGATCATTTGCCAAGAGGCCGAGCGCGTGGGTATGCAGGTTTTTGCGGTACCCTCCCACAGGGGCGGGATGTTTGCCGGTGCACCCAAGGTACCCAGCCTATTTTCGGTGAAGAATCCCCAAACCTGGGTGCTGCAGAAAGACTGTACCCCAAAGATATCCAAGGTATCAGGCGTGACCAGCAGCGTGCACTATCCCGAAACTTACGACTTCTTCTGCGAGTCGCTCGCCAAGGTGCTGGATACCTGGCCCATCCGGGGCATCATGTGGGATGAGCCGAAGTCCTACGATTACGACTACTCCCCCCGGGCTATCGAGAAGCTGGGGAAAGACGCTCCGCTGGAGGCCCACCGGAAGGCCACTGCCGACTTTCATGGTTGGCTAAATCAATTTATCAAAGAGAACTATCCAGACACTACCACTTGCCTCTTTGAGCAAGCGCACAAGGGTGAATTGATACCGACGGTAGCCCAGATTCCCTACTTAGACTACCTGGGCTGCGACGGCCGCCCCTAGTACCGTGCCGACGGGGGCAAGGACGAAAGCAACGGTAAAAATCTGCTGGGAGCCGAGGCGGGTGAGAAGTTTCTTAAGGCGGCCCACCAGCACGGCCGCAAAACGCTGTGGCTCATCGAGAACCACAACTTGGCCACTAAAGATATTACCCTGATGGACCGGCGGCTGCCCGAGGTCTTATCGCACGATGTGGACCAACTGATCTATTACTACTACCCCCGCAGCGTGGCCGAACCCAACCGTGCCATGCAGGTAATTGCCCGCCACGTGAAAACCTTTAAGTAGTGACTATGCCTGATCCTACCCTTTGCCTAGCGTACAGCACCCGATCTGACCTCAACCATTCGTACTCCTGGTCGTTATCCCAGCCAATCTACTCGTAGCGAAGCACCTGCGTTGGATTGCTACGAGCGGCTTTCCAAGTATGGTACAGCAGCGTTAGAACCGCCAGCGCAATCAGGGTGAGGGTGGGAACAATAAAAAGCCAGCTAGCTAGGTCAATCCGAAACGCATAGTTATCCAGCCACCGGCTGGTAAGCCAGTAGGCTACGGGCAGAGCAATCGCACAGGATACCACAATCAATAGAATCAACCGCTGGGTGAGTAGCCGTAAAATATCACCGGTAGAAGCCCCTAGTGCCTTCCGAATGCCGATCTCTTGCTGCTTTTTGAGCGTGATCGACGTGATCAACGCAACCAGTCCCAGCAGAGCAACGAAGATCGCTACAACCGTCCCTAGGGTAAATGCTTTGCTGAATCTCTCTTCGGATTGGTACTGTTGTTTGTAGAAATCTTGAAGTAAGAAGTACTCAAAGGAGTTGCCCAAGAACACCCGGTTCCAGGCTTGCCGAACAGCAGCGACCGTTGAGGGAAACGTTTCGGTCGTCGCTGAAAATTTCACCAAGATATTCCCGGCATCGGGATTGGGGAAGAACAGAATCGGCTGATAGGCATTCTCTAGCGAATAATGGTGGTAGTTCTCAATGACACCGACAATTTCGAGCTCGGAGGTCCATCCCCCGTGGAGGATCCTGAGAGTCTGCTTGATGGCTTCATCAGGCTCCTGAAACCCCAGCAATTGAGTAGCAGCCCGGTTCACGATAATCTTACTTTCGGAATTGCTCAGTTCACTGAAGTTCACTCCGGCAACAAAGCGCGCCTCAATTGTCGAGAGGTAGTAGTCATCCACGTTAATTTGCTTGAAGTCATGCACTACCTCGGGGGTGGGGAGGCGGGCGGCCTGAACATTCCAGAGTTGCGCGCTGCCCGGAATGAAGTTAGTCGCGGTGACCTGTTCAATATTCTCAAGGGGTTCAAGCGCAGCGCGTAGGGCTTGTAGCCGCGGCAAGAACCCGCCTTCGCGATCGAACACGTTGGGAGCCTCGATCACCAATGTCTCTTCCGTAGTAATTCCCGCCCCTTGCCGTTGCATATACGCGAGCTGACTTACCACGGTCAAGGTAATCACCATAAGGAGCAATGCCGCGCCTACCTGGAAGACCACCAGCGCCCGACGGAGAGCGCCGAACGTAACCAAGCGTATGCCTTTCAGGGCAACAAGGGGGGTGAACTTGGACAGGAGCCCCCCCGGATACAATCCGGTAACCAGCGTACCTCCCACCAGCAGAGCGATGAGGATTATCCAAAAAAATGGTTGATTGATGTAGGAAGGCTGCTGGTCCAACTGCATAAAATCAACAAACCACGGATACAGCAACCCAACAACCAGGGCAGCAACCAGTATTAATAGCGCGTTGGACAAAAACGCTTCTAGGACGAACTGTTTCACTAGTTGCCCACGAGAAGCACTAAATACCTTTCGGAGCGCTACTTCCTTGGCTCTGCTCAGCGCACCAATCATGGTTAGATTAATGTAGTTGATCCAGGCAATCAGTAACAGTAAAACACCGACCATAGAAAGAACCTCCACCTGAAGGGCATCACCGTGCGCGCGTGGCTCATCCTGCAGGTTTGAGTATAGGTGAATGGACTCAATCGGCTGAAGCACTAATTCTTCTTGCTTGTTCGGGTCCGTGTTTTGTTCAGCCACCATCGTATTTATCTTCTTGACCAGTGATACCATCTCCTGGCGCTGATCCAGCACCACGTAAGTGTACCAGGTAGGAGGGCCCCAGCTTACTTCGAACATCTCAGCCCGTTGTTGGGGAGGGATCTCCTTTGGTAGCAACATAGGGAGTGAACGGTGCGAAAAAAGAACGTCAAACTGGAGGTGCGAATTAGCCGGATAGTCCGTAAATACCCCCGCAATAGTAACCGTTAGTTGACCCTGGTAGGCATCGTGGTAGTCCAGTGTCTTCCCAATGATGTTTTGCTCCTTCCAGGTAGCGCCAAAGTAGCGTTGCGCCGTAGACACCGATAGAATCACCTCAGCGGGGCGGGTCAATGCCTGCTGTGGGTTGCCTTGCACCAACGCCAATCCAAAATGCGATATAATCGCGGCATCCGAAAAATAGGCTTGCTTTTCCTTGAATATAACCGGATCGGTGTCGGGACTACGGTAGGTCAATGTATAACTAGGGGCCCAAGGGCTCACTCGGAAAAAGTCGGTAACTCCAGGAACCTGTTCGACCAGCCTTGGCCCCAGAGCGGGCACCGTAAAGGCCGTTTCTCGTTGCAAAACCCCCTGCTGATAGTGGGCAGAGACGATGCGATAGATATCTTGGTAGTGGGGTTGAAAGGTATCGTAGCTCGTCTCGTACCAAACCTGTCCAAAAATGAACAAGCTAGTCACTATACCAACGAGTAAGCCGGTACCGTTGAGCAGGGAGGTTGTCGCGTAGCGAAGGAAATTTCGCCAGGCGATCGTTAGGTAATTGCGGAGTAACGCTACCATAAGGAAAGGAGATTAGTGCTTCGGTTAACTGATTTACTTCGCCGAAAAAAGCGTACGATCAGCACCAATCGCAAGTTTAGTGGATAGACAATGACTCAACATGCGTTGATTTAGGCCAATCCTTTCAGATAAATGATCAGATCGGTCTCACGAGGCAGGGTTAACTTTTTGCGAAGTCGGTAGCGAGCCGTGTTGACACTGCCCATAGTGATATTGAGTGCACCAGCAATCTCTTTGGAGGAGTAGTTTTTCCAGAGTAGCGTACAAAGCTTTATCTCGTACGGAGTGAGGCCCGGGTGGGCGAGTAACAAGCGAGCAGAGAACTGTTGATCTAAATTGGCAGCAGAAGCCTTGGGAGGATTGTTTTGCGATTTCACTGGCTCATATTGCCGCTGAAAAAACGACAGTTTCCGCTGCTGAAGCCGCCGCCAAACCACCTGGTTCTTATGCCAGACGATCAGGAAGGGCGCTAGAATGAACGCCAGTCCAATGCCCACCTGCACAAAAAGAAGAACGTTGACGAAAGCTTGTCTTTCACTGTTTTGGAAGGCAGCCTTGTGGGTAGGCGGGAAGGGTATAGCAGTATTCTCAACCACAGTAGGTCCGAACACCCCGTAGTAGAACACAATTCCGGCGCAAATCGCCATGACGATCAGAAAACCTTTTAGTGGATAAAAGTGATGCATCATCCTGTCTTGAAGAATAGCTACTCCTTCTTTAACGCTCTGGGTACGGAAGTGATTATATACTTTCAATCTAAGAGCCTTTCGTAATAACGTTGAATTATGAACTACCAGTTACCGCCGATACACCCGCAGTGTCTGATCGCCGTAGTTGGCCACGTACAGCGAGTCTTGACAAACGACTACGTCAGTGGGGTGGCGAAGGCTATCCAAGCGTTGTTGTACTTCTCCATTAGAATCAAATACCCAGACCCGGTGGTTTTCGTAGTCGGCAACGTAAACCTCTTGATTGGTAACGAACAGACCTACCGCCCCGTTAATCGGCTGTTCCTCCCCAATCACCGTTGGCTTCCCGTCCGATAGGTCGAGCACCTGCACCCGGTGGTTGTACGCGTCGGCTACGTACAGCCGGTCAGCGGTGAGATGCACGTCGGTGGGGTAGTAAAACTCGCCCGGCGCGTGGCCCTCAGCGCCCCAGATGTGCCACCGGCTGCCGTCGTAGTACAACACCCGGTGGTGATAGAAGTCGGCAATGGCTATCGCCGACCCGTGTACGCTCACCCCCGCCGGGGCATCCAGTGAGTCGGGTACCGACAAACTGCGGCGCTCGCCGGTTTCCGGTACCAGCACGGTAATGCGGTCGGCACTGTACTCCGGAACCAGCACCCGGGAGCTATCGGCGGCTAGGTGCATCGGACGGTCCAGGCTGTCGTAGATGCGTAGGCGTTCCCCCTCCGGGCTAAGCACCACTACCCGCTGCTGATCGCCGTCGGCTATCCATAATCGTTCATTCACCATGGCCAGCCCGGTGGGGTGAATATCGCCCAATGGCACACTGCGTACCAGTTCCCAGTCTTGCCCGGTGGTCTGGCACGCGCCGAAGATTGCCCCCAGCGCTAGCGCCATGATCCCTCGGCCAGTCACGAGCGGTCGGCTTCGTGGGTTTCCTCCCTGCCATCTGCCCGCACTACGCTGATCCGCACGGCGGTGTAGCCCGCGGCATCCACTTGCTGGGCTACTTGCTCAAGCGACAAGGAAGCACCGGACGGATAGCCAAAGGTAAGGATACCAGTTTCCATCACCACCTCGATGTCGCTCACCGCTTCGGGTAGCTCCTTGAGCTTTTTTTCCAAACCGTAGGCACAGTACGGACATCCCATCCCGTCTACCCGCACGGTAAACCGGTCCGTATCCGACTGCGGATCGGCCACAATGATCGCAGCAGTAGATAATTCTCGAGCAACGCTGGCGTGCGCCTCCTGGTCGTGACCGTTAGCGAATGAGCTAATGGTCGTAAACAATAATCCTAAGGTGATAATACGTGAAATAGACATAGCAATATTTGTTAAAGATGAATAATTAAATGACGTAGCGGAAGCCTAACCAAAGGCTAAATCTGCGGTTGTTGGCTTCAGACACCTGTTGCACAATAGGCCACTGTCCGGCGGCTTCCGCAATAAATCGGCGCAAAGCGAACTGGATACCACCGCCCGCCAACAACAGCCGGTGGCCGGTAACCGGAAACCACTGGGCATTGGCCTCGCCATACAGGGTAAGCTGCCGCACCGGGTAGCGGGCGGGCAACAGGGGCAGGCCCGCACTAACGCGAGCCGCTGCCGCGTCGCTATCGTGCTGTGGTACGTAGCGGTAGCCTACCTCTCCGGCCACCCCGTAGCGCAGGCTCTCGTAGCCCACCACCGCCCCCCCGTAGGCTTGGTACTGGCCCATGCTGATGTCTTCAATGCCCAGGGGCGGACCCGTTGGCAGGGTCTGTACCGTCTTGAAGGCCGCCCGCAGGGTTCGAGCGGGGCGGTCGCGGCGGTAGAACTGATACTTACCCACCAGCTGAACGTCGCCCAAGCGATGGCGCGGCTCGCCTTCCGGACGAGCTGCATGAACCAGGGGAGCGTCCAGGGCCACCAGCGTGTGCGCCGTTGGTCGGTAGCTTCCTCGCCACGACGAACGAACCAGCGTACCGTAGTCGGTGTAGCGAACTTCGGTAAGATTCTGAATGACCACCCGCCGCGCCCCCAGCATAATGGGGTTGTCGACGGTGATCGGGGGTCCTTGGGCGCAGACCAGGTGAACCGTCAGCGACCACCCGAACGCCAGGAGGCCCCGAATAACAAGAAACATAATGATTAAGATTAAAGGGTACACAACGACAAGCGGAGAACACAACTGACCCGAGAGGGCAGAAGAAGCTTGTCAGTAGATCAATGATGAATCTAGGGGTACGCTAAATCAGGAAAGACTGGTGCCAGACAAAACGGTCGACCGTCAGTGGCGGCGGAGTGGGGGGAAACGGAAAAGAGCGATGGATGGAGGCCACGCGGGGCAAGAGTGCCCACCGCAGTAGCGTAACCAGCGGAAGAACAACAGCGGGGACGGCCGTATAGGCAGGGTAGCCGTCGTAGGTAGTCAACACCGTGTACTGGTCCTGGCAGCAGGACGAGGGGGAGACAATAACCCCGTCGCAGGGCGGGGCAGTTTCTTCCATGCCGCAGCCCACCGACGCGGAGCCTAATGCCACGCCCACCTCGGCGAGTTGCCCCCCGCAAAAGTGCGACGCTAGGATGACGCCCGTGCTGTTAATCAGCACCACGATGGCCAGAACGGAAGAGAATGCCGCTTTCATACCGCTAATACGCTGGGAAGGGATAAATAGTTTATTGACCGGTACGATATTTGGGTACCCATATTAACTGTTGAGCACCAAAATCTCTGCGTTATAAAGCGTAACGTCTTATTTTCTCTACCTCTATTCCTACTTCTTTTTATTTCGTGCGAGGAGAACGAGCCCAACGCAGCCGAGCGAGACCTACGGGGTTGGACGGAAATCATTATTCCCAACGGAAGAGAAGCCCACGCCATTGCTGGTAACATCGACGATACGCTGTTGGTCACCACTATGATGTCGGCGTACTTTACCACCGACGGCGGAGCCACCTGGCAGGAATCGCCCGACCTAGGGGGAACGGTCTACGATGTTCTGGAGCGCAACGAGACCGTTTATGCTCTGTGGATTAACGGATTAGGCGACTACGTAAGGCCCTCCCTACATTGCCGACCAAACATATGCCTCCTTAGCGCGTGAGTATACTACCGATTACGGCATTATTTGGCAATATAACACAGGCCAGAGCCAGCACGACCTGATAAGCCCCGTAGGCGTTGACACCTCCGCCAGTAGGGTTACCTTTTTACTAAAGATAATATACCCCTCTGAACCATGACTCAACTTCTAACCGAACTAACTACTCGACGATTGAGATGTACCGTCAGGGCTCCTGGCAGACGATTGAGTTTCCATTCAAGTACGTGCTAAACAACCTACACGTGGACGAGGATAACCGATTGTACGTATCCGCTGCTACGTGGCAGTATGTTCTTAATAACCAGATAACAGGGCCGGACGAGCAGTATCCGGGTTTGGTGTATATCTACCACAAGTCGGTTCCTTAATTTACCTTCTCTCAAAGTTTTAACTAATGTGTTATGCCCCAGTTTGTCACTTTCTTGTTCACGTCTAAACCTACGGCCCCGCAGTGCTAATCGCCGTATCAGGAAACATTGGGGCGGGCAAGAGCACCCTCACCAAGCGCCTGGCCGACCACTACGGCTACCAGGCCGAGCTAGAATCGGTACGCGATAATCCCTACCTAGACGACTTCTACCTCGACATGCCCCGCTGGGCCTTCCCGTTGCAGGTCTACTTCCTCAACCAGCGATTCCGGCAGGCCCGTCGTCTGGGGCAGTCCGACGAACCCGTGGTGATGGACCGCACCATCTACGAGGATGCGGAGATCTTCGCGGCCAACCTGCGCCAGCTGGGCCACCTCAGCGAGCGCGACTACCAAAACTACCATGGCCTGTACGATACCATGCTGTCGTTCGTGCGAGCGCCCGACGTGCTTATCTACCTGCGGGGCAGCGTGCCCACCCTCCAGGCCCGCATTGCCCAGCGCCACCGCACCGCCACCGCCGGACGCGCCAACGAAGACCGCATCCCGGCCGACTACCTGCAGCACCTCAACGAACGCTACGATGCGTGGGTCGGCCGCTTTTCGCTCGCTCCGGTTTTCACCGTACCAATTGATTCCGTAGATTTGGCCGAAGCGGTTCACTTCGCTGCCCTCACCGACCAGATTGATTCAATTAGGTTGGCCGGGGGCAAGCAGCAAGCCTAAACCGTACCCAGCTCAACAAAGCCACATGTCCATCGCCACTACCATTGCCCAGTCAGTTGGGGTTACCGACGCTCAGGTAAACGCCACCGTCGAACTACTGGACCAGGGGGCCACGGTGCCCTTCATCGCCCGCTACCGCAAAGAGCGCACCGGCAGCCTGGATGAAGTTGCTATCGCCAGCATCCGCGACCAGCTGGCCCAGCAGCGCGAGCTCGAGAAGCGCAAAGCTTTCGTACTACAAACCATTGAGGATCAGGGGAAACTAGATGATGCCCTCAAGAAAAAGATTAATGAGGCTGCCACCCTGGCTACCGTAGAAGACCTGTACCTGCCCTACAAGCCGCGCCGTCGTACCAAGGCCACCGTGGCCCGCGAGCGGGGCCTGGAACCCCTGGCCGAGGTGCTGTTCAAGCAAGACAAAACCGATCCCGAAGCCGCCGCGCAGGCCTACGTTAACCCGGAGAAGGAAGTGGCCACCGTAGAGGATGCCCTGCAGGGATCCCGCCACATCATCGCCGAGTGGATCAACGAGCAGCAGGAAACCCGCGCCGCCCTGCGCACCTTGTTCCTCAAACAAGCCACCGTGCGCAGTCAGGTGATAAAAAACAAAGAAGACGAGGGGGCAAAATACCGCGATTACTTCGACTGGGAGGAGCCTTTATCTAAGGTGCCCTCGCACCGGCTGCTGGCCATGCGCCGCGGTGAAAAGGAGATGATCCTGTCGCTGAGCATCAGTCCGCCCGAAGAGGCCGCCCTGGCCCTGCTACGGAAGAATGTTTTACAAAACAACCACGCCAGCACTGCCCAGGTTGAGCTGGCCCTAACCGATGCCTACCGCCGCCTGCTCAAACCCTCGCTCGAAACCGACGTGCGCCTGGTGACCAAGCAGCGGGCCGACGAGGAAGCAATCCGGGTGTTTGCCGAGAACCTGCAGCAACTGCTGCTGGCCCCCGCCCTGGGGGCCAAGCGCGTACTGGCCCTGGACCCCGGCTTCCGCACCGGCTGCAAAGTAGCCTGCCTCAACGAACGCGGCGACTTGTTGGATCACGCCACCGTCTACCCCAATGCGCCGCAGAAGCAAATCCAAGACGCCGCCGAAACTCTGGTAGCGCTCTGCCAGAAGCACCAGCTAGAGGCTGTCGCCATCGGCAACGGCACCGCCGGACGCGAAACCGAGGCCTTCGTGCGCAGCGTGCCCGAACTAGCCGAACTGCTCATCGTGTCGGTGAACGAAAGCGGAGCATCAGTCTACTCCGCCTCCGACGTGGCCCGCCGCGAGTTTCCCGACCACGACGTTACCGTGCGTGGAGCCGTATCCATCGGTCGCCGCCTCATCGACCCCCTGGCCGAACTGGTGAAGGTAGACCCCAAGGCCATCGGCGTAGGGCAGTACCAGCACGACGTAGACCAGAACGCCCTGATGCAGGGCCTGGAAGACACGGTGGTTAGCTGCGTTAACCGGGTAGGGGTAGAGGTGAACACCGCCAGTCAGGACCTGCTCAGCTTCGTGTCGGGCATCGGCCCCGTGCTGGCGCAGAACATCGTAGACTACCGCACCGAGCGCGGCGGCTTCAAGAACCGCGAGGCGCTGCTCAAGGTGCCCCGCCTGGGCCACAAAGCCTACGAGCAGGCCGCCGGTTTCTTGCGCATCCGTGAGGGCGAAAACCCCCTGGACCGCAGTGGCGTGCACCCCGAGCGCTACGAACTGGTGGCCCGCATGGCCGCCGACCAGAAGGTGACGGTGGATGACCTGATGCAGGATGCCGAACTGCGCAAGACCATCAACCTCAAACGCTACCAGAACGAAGAGGTAGGTCTGCCTACCCTCCAGGACATTCTGACCGAACTGGAAAAGCCCGGCCGCGACCCGCGCGAGAAATTTGAAGCCTTTCAGTTTGCCGAAGGGGTGCACGCGCCCGAAGATTTGAAGGTCGGCATGCAACTGCCCGGCATTGTGACCAACGTCACCAACTTCGGGGCCTTCGTAGACGTGGGAGTGCATCAGGACGGGTTAGTGCACGTAAGTCACTTATCGGACCAGTACGTGAAAGACCCCTCCGCCGTGGTAAAGGTACAGCAGCCCGTGCAGGTAACGGTGATGGAGGTAGACCTGTCCCGCCAGCGCATTGCCCTGTCGATGAAGACTGACCCCTTTGCCGAGAAGAAGCCCAGCCCAACCAAGCGTCCGAAGAAAACCGCCCAACCAAAAGATATGGGCGACTCGCTAGCGCGTTTAAAGAATAAGTTCGGGAAGGGGTAGACAACTTCGGTGTTTATGATAGAGGAATGATGATAAAATAAAGTAACCAACTCTACGGCCTGTGTCACCACAGGACGCTCGGAAGGGGTTTGTAAAGACTGCGCCACGGTGGCACAAACCTCGGAGTTAAGTTGAGTACGTTATTTATT
>JBASAY010000227.1:0-14441 GCA_049650865.1 Tunicatimonas sp. | reverse complement strand
GCATTTGTGGCAAAAAAGTAATTTTTACATGTCCCAGAAAGATACCGATATGGTGAAAATACCTAGAGCACAGCTCATACTATGGCAGCAAACAATCGCTTGGGCCGCTTAGTAGTAAAGTCGAGCTTATACAACCTAGAAAAATGAGTAGTAATATCTTATTCATCTCATTATAGGGCATAACAACTGAATAAACACACCGGTGCGTTTATTTACAATATAGCAATACGGCTTTTGTTTGAACAAAGCTTTCTCATGATTTTCTTAGACATATACTAATCATGGATATCATTACATTTCTAAAACTGCTAGCAAACTTCTAAGTAAGGACATGACCTAAACAGGGCATTTTGCTCCCTTCAATCTGTCCCTAGTACACGATTCCGAGTCAGCATTACCTAACATGTTCAACGAGTTTATCCATCCTATAGTCTAACCTCACTGTACGTGGTAATTAATACCGCAACCGCAGAATTCGCTTCGTACTTATTGTTAAGTAGGTGTTGCTTTTTATAAGACACCTTCCAAGAGGACGAGTTGCTACTTCCTAACCCAAGAAAGGTAGTTGTCGCAGTGAATCACTTCAAATACGGTGCTTTCGTAACCCTTCTTCCAGGCGACGGGCTCTTTTACTTTCTTACTGGGTCTCCACTTAAGCTCGTAGGCACGGAGCTGGCCGCCCCGGTCCTCTACCCAGTCGATTTCCTGCTGGTCGTAGGTACGCCAGAAGTAGTTGTAAACCAGCATCCGCCGGTACTTCTGAACCTTGTGATGCGTTCGCTGATGGTGTAGCTTGCCCACACCGTCCCGCATCGCTTTGGGTTCATATTGCCGTATATCAAGCGATATTAAGGTTGGCACCTGCTGCACTCCGACTAATTTTTCTACGCAAACTCATAATTAACGTCTATAGACTAATAGATTTAATCAATCGCGTTTATCGTGCTCTTCCGCAACGATTGTTGTAACTTTGGTTCGTTAATCACGCAACCCCTTTTCACATGGAAAACACGAATCAACGTAACACTCCCGAAGACTCGAACCACAAAGTCTGGGAAGTAAACGAATCGAACCGCTGCCCGTTTATGGGTGGCCCCACCAACTACACCGCCGGAAGCGGCACCTCTAATCGCGATTGGTGGCCCAATCAGCTTAACCTCAACATCCTGCGTCAGCACTCGTCTATGTCCGACCCGATGGACAAAGATTTTAATTACGCTGAGGCGTTCAAGCAGCTCGACCTGGCAGCCGTGAAGCAGGACCTCTTCGATCTGATGACCGACTCACAAGAGTGGTGGCCCGCCGACTACGGGCACTATGGTCCCTTTATGATCCGCATGGCCTGGCACAGCGCGGGTACCTACCGCATTGGCGACGGCCGGGGTGGAGCTAGCTCCGGCTCACAACGCTTCGCGCCCCTTAATAGCTGGCCCGACAATGCCAACCTCGACAAGGCCCGACTGCTGCTCTGGCCCGTGAAGCAGAAGTACGGCCGCAGCATCTCCTGGGCCGACCTGATGGTGCTAGCCGGTAACTGCGCTTTGGAGTCGATGGGCTTCGAAACCTTTGGCTTCGGCGGAGGCCGAGAAGACATCTGGGAACCCGAGGCCGATATCTACTGGGGTGCCGAGGGCGAATGGCTAGGTAACAAGGAGCGTTATGAGGGGGGCGAACTGGAGAACCCGCTGGGCGCTTCGCACATGGGCCTGATCTACGTGAACCCGGAAGGTCCCCACGGCAATCCTGATCCCCAGGGAGCGGCGCACGACATCCGCGAAACCTTCGGCCGCATGGCCATGAACGACGAAGAAACCGTAGCGCTGATTGCGGGTGGACACACCTTTGGCAAGACCCACGGCGCGGCCGACCCGCAGGAGTACGTTGGGCACGAACCCGCCGGAGCCGGCATCGCCGAGCAAAGCATGGGCTGGCGCAACACCTACGGAAGCGGTAACGCCGGTGACACCATCACCAGCGGCATTGAGGGCGCCTGGACGCAGAAGCCTACCGAGTGGAGCAACCTCTACTTCGAGAACCTGTTTGCCTACGATTGGGAGGTGACCAAAAGCCCGGCGGGAGCCTACCAGTGGAAGCCGAAGGACGATGCCGGGGCCGGACTTATCCCCGATGCGCACGATCCGAACAAGAAGCACGCGCCCTTTATGCTCACCACCGACATCGCGCTCAAGACCGACCCAGCCTACGAGAAGATCTCGCGCCGCTTTCTTGAGAACCCTGATGAGTTCGCCAAGGCATTCTCTCACGCGTGGTTCAAGCTGACCCACCGCGATATGGGTCCGAAGGCCCGTTACTTGGGTCCTGAAGTGCCCGAAGAAGATTTGCTGTGGCAAGACCCGGTGCCCGCCGTTACGCACGAACTGATCAACGACCAGGACGTTGCTGCGCTCAAGGGCAAGCTACTGGACGCTGGCCTGTCGGTATCGCAACTGGTTGGTACGGCTTGGGCCTCCGCCTCTACGTTTCGCAACTCCGACAAGCGGGGCGGAGCAAATGGCGCCCGCCTACGGCTAGCGCCGCAGAAAGACTGGGAGGTGAATAACCCCGAGCAACTGTCTCAGGTACTAGAGAAGCTAGAACGAATCCAGCAGGAGTTTAATAACGCCCAATCGGGCGACAAGCAGGTGTCACTGGCCGATCTGATCGTGCTGGGCGGCTGCGCCGGTATCGAAAAGGCGGCCAAGGATGCCGGGCACGACATCACCGTTCCGTTCAGTCCCGGGCGCACCGATGCTTCGGCCGAGCAAACCGATGCCGAAGCCTTCGCCCCGCTGGAGCCCAACGCCGACGGCTTCCGGAACTACTTCCGCAACCAGGATCACATATCGGCCTCGGCTGAGGAGATGCTGATCGACCGGGCGCAGCTGCTGTCGCTCACTCCGCCCGAAATGACGGTGCTGGTAGGTGGCATGCGGGTGCTGGGCACCAACTTTGATCAGTCGCAGCACGGGGTGTTTACCGACCGTCCTGAAACCTTAACCAACGATTTCTTCGCTAACCTACTTGATTTGCGAACGAAGTGGGCAGCCACCTCAGAGTCGGATACTGAGTTTGAGGGACGAGACCGTAAGTCTGACGATTGGAAGTGGGTAGGCAGCCGGGTAGACCTGATCTTCGGATCGAACGCTGAGCTTCGCGCCCTGGCTGAGGTGTACGGATGCGCTGATGCGCAGGAGAAGTTCGTACGGGATTTTGTGGCGGCCTGGACTAAGGTAATGAACGCCGACCGTTACGATCTGGCGTAGTAGCAAGCTGTGAAGCACTAATAACAAAGGGTGGTCTGGAAACAGGCTACCCTCTTTTTGTTTTATCCGAGCGTTCGGTCGATTACCTGACACGCAGAGTGATTGAAGATTACAGCCTCGGGTTACTATAAACAATTCGCAATAACGAAAATCTCAGCATCGTACTGATTATGAGTAGTTGCTAGCGCAACTTACCAGCAGTAGCATTGAGCCAAAGAAGAGCTTAGTACTCGTATAGAATCATCTGGCGGTGGGGCTCCTTTGATGGAAAATTTTGATTTCATTCACCGGACGCGCTGTCAGGTATGCTCTCGGATTATTCCACGAGGGGCGAAAAACAAATTGTTTAGCAAGTGGCTGTCTAGGCTTCACCCTCACATAAACGTTTACACTAACAACAAACATTTGTAAACGTTCACGAACGCTTTCAGGAATATATTTATATTCATGATTAGCATGTATCTATCAAAAAAACGCCTTGTCTAAATAAAAACCGTATGCTATACTGCAAATAAACACACTTGGTGTGTTTATTCCATTGTTGGCAGCAAGCAGAAAAAATCATACTCCGGTTGCTAAAAATTTAGTAGATTAGCAGGAAAAATAACCGTCATGTCCACCATCGAATTAAAGCAGAAGCTAATTAGTAAAATACAGGAAACAGTTGATGACAGCTTGTTAGAAGAAGCACTCCGCTTACTTAATAGCGAGAGCAGTGAATCAGAGGTGTTAGTACTGAACAAAGACCAAGTGAATGCTGTCAACGAAGCGCAAGCACAGATCAAAAGTGGCCAGTTTCTAAGCAATGAGCAAGCAAATAAAGAAATTGATGAATGGCTAAACAAGTAATCTGGTCACAGAGAGCTCAAACAGACAGAAAGGAAATTCTCGCTTACTGGAGAAAGAGAAACAAGTCGAACACTTATAGCTTGAAACTGAATGCTCTGTTTAAAGAAGCGGTAGCGTTGATTTCGGATCATCCTAGTATTGGTAAAGAAACCGATAAAGAGAATGTACGAACCAAGATTGTTCGTGATTACCTATTAATCTATCAGGAAACAGGTCTTCGCATTGAAATATTGACGCTTTGGGACAACCGACAAGACCTCGAAAAACTAAGTAGGATCATCGAGTGAGGGAAGCCTGCTGCGAGTCACCGTGACGCGGGCATCTCCTGCCAACATCGTGTAGCTGCGGGGCGGCGTGGCGGGGCCACCCTGGCCGACCAGGCCCCCGCCAGCCTAGAAATAATGAGCTTAACTGTCTGATGAATGCTCTAAGAAATACAAATAACACTCAGCAGAAATAAGCTAACAAGTCCGGCCTGATAGCTGCACTAAGCGTTATCCACCAATGAAAAAACGAAGACAATGATTGGGAAATTACCCCATTGAAGTTCAATTCACAGCCAATCCTCGATGCAAATAAACGCGAACACTCTATACGGCCTTGTCTGCCCCAGCGTTGCCCTACCGGCAGTAACTGACCTTCCATGACCGAAAGAGACATAGCCGTGGGCATTATGAAAATTGACGTGACCGGGGGCGATGCCCGCTCGCTGAGCAACCTGACCCAGCAGGCCACCCGGCAGTTTGCGCAAGTCGTCCGGCGCGAAGCAAGGCTTACCATCAAGTCGCTATCCTTCGATGAACCGAATCTCACCCCCGACGAACACGGCTACCGTGCTCTCGACTTCGTGCAAATCGGCATCAACGAGAAGACCGAGCGCCGACTCGCCTTTCTGCTTATCATCACCGAGGTAGAGATTGCCGCCGCCTCCCTGTCCTACTTGCTGGCCCTGCCCTCTCATCTCACCAACGTGGCCATCATTTCCACCCGGCGACTCGCGGACTACGGATCGGCCGACATCCAGGACCAATCGCTCATGACCGAGCGGCTCAGCACCCTGATGCTGCACTGCTTCGGCCGACTGTTGAACCTCGGCTACCATCCAGAGAAGACGAACTACATGACTAAAATTGAGGTGCCGGACGACCTGGATACGATGGACCGGTTTACCGAGCCGCAGTTTGATCACATGGCTAGAAACTTGCCCCGAGAGGCCAACGACCGCTTCTCGCGCGGCAACAAATTCTCATTTGTACTCCGGCAAACCGCCCGCAACCTGCCGCGTATCGTTCGGGGGGCAATTCGGGCTAATCAGCTCAGGATCGCGACTAAACTGCCTACCATGATTGCCACGGCCCTGTCGGTGATCATTATCCTGATCTTCGGAGGAGAGACGTGGGATTTTGCCGCATCGGTATCGTACGGACAACTCGCGGCTTTTGTGGGAGCCAGTTTCGTGGCCGCCACCTTCGTGTTGTACCGCGCGTTTTCATTTCGGCTGGTCTCTACCCGCCACGGCAACACCTCCGAGAGTTCGGTAGTCACGGCGGGCGCTACCTACCTGGCCTTGGTGCTCACGCTGGTGTGCCTATTTATCCTGTTCAGCCTGCTGATGTACGGAGTGGTAGTGTTCGTTTTTCCGGACCCGCTCATGAGTACCTGGACTTCCGATCAGGATGGTTCATCGTTTGAGGCCCATATGCGGCTGATTACCTTTTTGGCCGCGGTAGGGGTGCTATCCGGTTCGCTCGGAGGATCGGCCGATTCGCGCTCAGTGATACGTAATGTGCTTTTTGCCGTAGACGAAACCTAGGGGCGGTTACCAATAGAGACACGCAAGCGATCCTGGGGTTGAACAAAATGGAAAAAGATTTGTCTCAAGCATATCTGGTCAATCAGCCCTCTTGTCGCTCTATTACGAATAAGTACCTGAACTAAATTAAGTTAAACTATGAGATTCAGTAAAGAACTGAAAATCAGGGCACTATACGGAATTATGTTATAAGATAAATAGGTCCAGGTACTTAGTAATTAAACTTTATTCTGATAATTTTCTCTGAGGCTCGTGCCGCCGTGGCCCGGTCGACACGAGCCTTAAGAATTTATCGGAATACTTCTATTCGGAACCTAACGAATTACGAACGGGAACCTATGAAATAGAATCTTTCATAGCCGGTGAAAAATCGTATACAAATGTAAAAATTGAATAAAGCCTGCTGTTAACAAAGCACAGCCACAATCCTAGTGAAAACGGATTTGCACGCTTGTTGCGATAAGTCACAATACTGATAAACGAACGAAAACCGCTTGCAAGCCCGGCCTGTGACTGTGCAGGCCGTCAGCGCTCACTCATAGCTCTCATAACCTTCTCTCTCCCCCTCCCTCATTCTGCATTAAGCTCGGGCAACAGACGGTCTGCCTTATAGATATACTTGAGCGCCGCCACGATGCCCCCGGCGTGCACCGACACGGTGCGGTTGAAGTCGTTGTGGTAAATAAAGTAGCCCGGCAGGCTCTCAATATTGCCATCAAACACCAGCCCCACCACTTCCGCATTCTGATTAATAATGGCGCTGCCCGAATTGCCCCCGATAATGTCGGCGGTCGATACGAAGTTCAGCGGTGCTTTCAGCAAGTCCATCGGCGGGTTCTTCCAGCGGTCGGGCAAGTCCCAGGGGAACTCCTGTCCGTGGCTGTAGTGCCGGTCGTAGAGGCCGAAGTAGGTGGTAAAGGGCGGGGCCTCCGTGCCGTTGTACGCGTAACCCCGCACCGTTCCGTCGGCGATGCGCAGCGAGAACGTAGCGTCGGGCGGACTGCTCTGACCCTCTACTTCATACTGGAGGTTAGCGATCTTTCCCTCGGAATCGCTATTCTGCTGGCTTAGCGTACCCATTTTTGCCCGCGCCTCGCGGAAGCGCGGAGCCAATTCGTTGGCCAACGCTACCAGCGGGTCTTTGGTCAATGTCTTGGGCTTGCGCTTAAAGAATTTTGTAGTGTCCTGAAACAGTAGGCTTTCCTCCATGATAGCCCGGGCTCGTTCGTTCGGAGCCTTACCCTGAAGTAGCGACTCGGCGTAGCCCTGGCGCGAGTGTTCGGCGAGCTCTTCCAGCACCGCGGTCAGCATGGCCGTCTCCAGCGCAGGGTCCAGGCCGGCTACCAGCTGCCGAATGTCCTGCCGCTGGGCCGCCGCTGCTTCGGCCTCGTCTTGCTCAAGGGCGATGCGGTAGTCGTAAATTTTGGGCAGCAGCTGCATTACCTTGCCGCGGCTAGCGCTGGGCGACAAGAAGAAGACTTCCGCGAAGTACCGGGTTTCTTCCTCGGCGTTGGCTTCGAGTTCGTCCCAGGGGTCAGCGCCCTCTGAGCTAACCCGCTCGCGCAGCGCGTCTTCCTTCTTCTGCTTCTTTGCCATCAGGTACGGATCGTTGAGGCCCTCGAGCCGCCCTTCGTACGCCTTTTCGCCGTTGCCCATGCTGAAGGACATGTTGCGCAGCGAATCCTTAACGTACACGTTGGTAGCGCGTTCGGAGGCTTCCATATAGATTCTGGAGCGGTTGCGCACAAACGAAAGAATCGCCGGGGCCGACACGTCGCGCTGGTAGTGCAGTTGGGCCATGGTTTTGTAGCGCCCCGTGCTGCCGGGGTTGCCCACCACAAACACCGCTTCGCCTTCCTGGGCACCTTCAGTATTGAAGGCAAAGTAGTGGGCCGGACGCAGCGGATTGCCCGCTTCGTCGTAGGCGCGGAAGAAGGTAAAGTCCAGACTGTAGCGCGGGTAGGTAAAGTTGTCGGGGTCGCCGCCGTAGTAGCCCAGCGCCAGCTCGGGATAGAGCACCAGGCGGATGTCGGAGTAGCGCTTAAACCCGTAGAGCGAGTAGCGTCCGCCGCTGTAAAAGGTGCGGGTCTCAATTTCCAAGTCCTTCCATGCTTCTTTCTGCGCGTATTCGGCCTGTACCGTGGCCAAAGCCGAATCAGGACTTACGCCGGTCCGGCCCTTCACCGCATCGGTTACGTCGGCCAGCATTACCAACTGGTCTACGTAAAGGTCGGGCACGCGCCGTTCTTCTTCCTGCGTGGTGGCGTAGAAGCCGTTGTCGTCGAAGTTTTCGCCCTCCTTCATCACCGAGGCGGTAACGCTGCGCGAGCAGTGGTGGTTGGTCATGATCAGCCCGCTCTCCGACACAAAGGAAGCCGAGCACCAGCTGGCGAAGCGCAGGGCCGACTGCCGCACATCAGTCAGCCATTCTTCCGAAGGGCGAAAGCCGTAGGCCTCTTCAAAGTAGTCTACCGGAGGGTTTTCGAAGGTCCACATCTTGCCCTGGTCGAAGCGGCCGGGCTGCACCTCCTCTAGGTCGGAGGGGGTTTGCGAAAATGAGGTAAGCGGAAGCGCTAGGATAAGCAGGTAAGTGAGTAGCTGTTGCATCGGGAAAGTATGATTTTGAGGCAAATTACGCTTCTTCCGGCAGTTGGGCAACCCTTGGTTTTAAGAAATGGCTACTGTCTCAATAAAGGTCAGGTATTAACAAAGTGCTTAATAGCACAACTGGAAAGCCCCCTTCCCGCGACGCAGAATCATTTCCTCAATTTAAACGTTATTAATACGCACCTCTCGTTATATTTCTTATGAGGATTGCTAACTTGCCTAGTTACTTTTACAATTGTCTATGCGCATCTACTTCGTCCTCGGTGGTCTATTCTTATTCGCTGCTTGCAGTAACCGCGTCGAGTTCCCTGCTGAGGTAGAAGCGCAACTGCCCAAACAGGTTGACTTTAACCGGCACGTAAAGCCCATTCTTTCCGACCGCTGCTTCGCCTGTCACGGCCCGGATGCCGCCAATCAAGAATCTGGCTTTCGGCTGGATACGGAAGAATCAGCCTTGGCCGCCCTGGAAGATGATCCTGGTAAGTTTGCCATTGTGCCCGGCCATCCGCGCGACAGTGAGCTGTATCACCGCATCGTCTCGACCGACCCGGAGCAAATGATGCCTCCGCCAGAATCCAACCTGAAGCTTACTGAGCAGGAGGTGGCGGTGCTCACCCGCTGGATCGAGCAGGGGGCGGAGTACAAACCCCACTGGTCGTTTATCAAGCCGGAAGAGCCACCCGTACCGCAGGCTACCACCAACTGGCCAGCCAATGAGGTAGACCAGTTCGTTGCTGCCAAACTCGCCGAGCAAGATCTGGCTCCGAGTCCTGAAGCTAGCCGAGAAAAATTAATTCGCCGGGTAACCTTCGACCTCACCGGGTTGCCCCCCAGCGTAGAAGAAGTGGATGCGTTTCTAGACGACACTTCCCCCAACGCGTACGAAAAGTTGGTAGACCGCCTGCTGGATTCGCCCCACTACGGCGAGCGGATGGCCAGCGAGTGGCTCGACGTGGCTCGCTATGCCGACAGCCACGGTTACCAAGACGACGGCATGCGCAACATGTGGCCCTGGCGCGACTGGGTGATTGAGTCGTTCAACGAGAATATGCCCTACGACGATTTCGTTACCTGGCAACTGGCTGGGGACATGCTGCCGGACGCCACGCAGGAGCAAAAGCTGGCCAGCGGCTTCAACCGCAATCATTTGCAAAGTCAGGAAGGCGGCATCGTTGCCGAAGAGTACCGGGTGGAGTACGTAGCCGACCGGGCCAACACGCTGGGCAAAGCCTTCCTCGGATTAACCATCGAGTGCGCCCGCTGCCACGACCATAAGTACGATCCCATCTCGCAGAAAGAGTACTACTCGCTCTACGCCTTCTTTAACAGCATCAACGAAACCGGGCAGATTCCCTACATGGGCGAGGCCAGCCCGACGGTGATCCTGACCGATGAGGAAGTGGATCAGCAACTAGCTTTTGTGCAGGAAAAAATGCGGGAGGAAGAAGAGCGGTTGGTGCCGACGGCTCGTAATTACCAGCAGGAATTTGCCCGTTGGTTAGCAAAAGCGGAGTCCGATCCCAAGGCTCGTCGTGTAACGCTTACGAAGGAAGTGGGCCGCTATCCGTTGGACAACCCGAAAGATGACAAGTTTCGTAACTTAGCTAATCCGCAGCTTCCGGCCGATATGGTGGTTAACCAGCAGGGCAAAGAGCCGGAGATCGTTCCGGGTAAGTTTGGTAACGCTTTGCGTCTGGTGGGTGATAGCTACGTAGATTTAGGCGAAGACATTGGTTTTTACGAACGTAATGAGCCATTTACCATTAGTCTGTGGTTTAAGTCGCTCAAAGACAGTCTGGAAGGCCCGGTTTTCTCGCGTTCGGGAGGGTACTACAATGGCAACCGGGGCTATGACCTTACCTTACGTACCGACCGGACATTTTCGGCGAGTCTGAACCATACCTGGCCGGCCAATAGCATTGAGATTCGTACCGTAGACAAACTACCGGTCGACGAGTGGAGCCACCTTACCATGACCTACGACGGTTCTAGTCGGGCCGATGGTATTCAACTCTACCTTGACGGAAAACCCATGCGTCAACAAATAGTGACCGATCACCTCAAGCGTAGCATCATTGACTACGGCAGAGATAAAGAAAATTGGGGAGGGGTGGGGAACCTTCAGATTGGTAGAATATTCCAGGAGTCACTCGACGGAGCGGTAGCGGATGAATTTCGAGTATTTGATCGCGAACTGAGCGCGGTGGAAGTGGCTAAATTATGCGGCACCGAAGACCCCATTCTGGCCTTCCTGGAATCGAAAAACCAGGACGACCTGCTGGAGCATTATCTGAAACGGCATAACGCGGCTTACCAGGAATCTTTCCGGCAACTCACCGATTTGCGCGGACAGGAGAACCGGATCTACAGCGATCAGCCCGAGGTGATGGTGATGAAAGAACTGGACGAAACGCGCCCCACCTTTGTGCTAGACCGGGGCGCCTACGACGCCCCCACCAAGCAGGTGTATCCTACTACTCCGGTTAGCGTGATGGAGTTTCCCGACAACCTGCCCCGCAATCGTTTGGGCCTGGCGCAGTGGCTCATCGATGAAGACAACCCCCTGACGGCGCGCGTGGCGGTGAACCGCTACTGGCAGTTGCTGTTCGGGCGCGGCTTGGTAGAGAGTTCCGACGACTTCGGCAACCAGGGCAGCATGCCCTCGCACCCCGAGTTACTGGATTGGCTGGCGATCCGCTTCCGGGAGTCCGGCTGGGACGTGAAGGGACTGCTGCGCTTGCTGGTCACCTCGGCCACCTACCGGCAGTCGTCGGTGGCTACCCCTGAGCAGCGCGAGCAAGATCCGAGCAACGTATGGCTGGCCCGCGGGCCGAGCTACCGGCTGCCCGCCGAGATGATCCGCGATAATGCTTTGGCAGCGGCGGGTCTGCTCAACGACTCTATCGGCGGGCCGAGCGTAAAGCCCTACCAGCCTGAGGGGTTGTGGGAGCAGCTGGCCACGCGCAACGCAACCAAATACGTAACCGATACCGGAAGCAATCTGTACCGGCGGGGCGTGTACACCATCTGGAAGCGCAGTTCGCCCCCGCCCTCCATGACCAGCTTCGACGCGTCGGACAAGTACCTCTGCACCGTGGAGCGACAAAAAACCAATACGCCCCTGCAAGCGCTGGTGCTGCTCAACGATCCGCAGTACGTTGAAGCCGCCCGCCTGCTGGCCGAGCGGATGATGCGTGAGGGAGGGGAACAGATAGAAGAACAGATTAGCTACGGCTTCAGGGTGCTGACCAGTCGTGAACCTGATGCTCGAGAACTGGATATTCTAAAGCAGCTGTACCAGGAAGAGCAGCGCGTCTTTGGTGCAGAACCGATCCGCGCCGATAGTCTGTTGGCCGTTGGCGAGCACCCACGCGACACGAACCTCCCTGCCGACCAGTTGGCCGCCCTGACTATGGTAGCCAATACGCTGGTAAATTACGATGAGGCGGTGTATAAACGGTAGGTTCGATTGTTAAATGGCGGTAGGGCTATGGTTCGACTGCTCAATTGTTAAATGGCCACTGGAATGGGTAAGAAGTACCTTCAGTTAAATGATATCGAGGCGTACCGCGTGGCATTTCATCTCAGTAATTTTGTTTGGGATGAAATAATACAGTGGGACTACTTCGCGAAAGATACGGTAGGCAAGCAGTTTGTCAGAGCGATAGACAGTGTATCAGCTAATATCGCTGAGGGCTTCGGACGCTTCCATAAGAAAGACAAGGTCAAGTTTTATCGCTACGCTACCGGCTCGCTGAAAGAATGCTTCGACTGGAATGAGAAAGCAAAAACAAGGAAGCTAATTGCCCCAACCACCTACGAAACTATATTTTTCGAACTACAAAAGCTGCCTCTACTGATTAACCAACTCATCAAATACACCAACCAAATGCTCAAAATCTAGTCAACTTAGAAGATCAGCAATAAAGCCATAAAATAGTCACCCAGAAAATCAACAATTGAGCCATCGAATCATGAACCTCCTCCACAACCAACACATCGACCGCCGCGATTTCCTAACCAAGACTAGTTTGGGTTTGGGCAGCATCGCGCTGTCTTCTTTGCTTGGCCCTACCAAATTGTTCGGCAAACCAGCGGCAAGCGGCCCCGGCGGGGTGCTCGGCCAGTTGCACTTCGCTCCGCGCGCCAAGCGCGTGATCTACCTCTTCCAGAGCGGCGGGCCGTCGCAGCTAGAGCTCTTCGACTATAAGCCAACGCTGCGCGAGCGGGTGGGACAGGAGCTGCCCGCTTCGGTACGGGGCGAACAGCGCCTCACCGGAATGACCTCCGGGCAGAAATCATTTCCCCTGGCCGGTTCGGTCTACGACTTTGCGCAGCACGGCCGGAGCGGGGCCTGGGTGAGCGAATTGATGCCCCACACAGCCAAGATTGTGGATGAGCTGTGCTTCATCAAGTCCATGCATACCGAGGCGATTAACCACGACCCAGCCATCACCTTCTTCCAAACCGGCTCGCAGCAGAACGGTCGGCCCAGCATCGGTTCGTGGATTAGCTACGGCCTGGGCAGCGATAATGAAAACTTGCCCGCCTTCAGCGTGTTGCTATCGCGCGGGCGCGAAGGGGGGCAACCGCTCTACGCTAAACTGTGGGGCAATGGGTTTCTACCTTCGCTGCACCAGGGAGTGCAGTTTCGCTCGGGCAAAGACCCGGTGCTGTACCTCAATGACCCGCCCGGCATGGAAAAGAGCAGCCGAAGGCGCATGTTAGATAAGCTCAAAGATTTGCACGACATTCAGTACGACAAGGTGATGGACCCCGAGATTAACTCGCGCATTGCCCAGTACGAGATGGCCTATCGTATGCAGGCCTCGGTGCCCGATACCATGGACATCGGTAACGAGCCAGACTACATCTACGAGATGTACGGGGAGGAGGCCCGGCGGCCAGGCACGTTCGCCGCCAACTGTTTGCTGGCGCGCCGCCTAATCGAGAAAGACGTGAAATTTGTGCAGCTCTACCACCAGGGCTGGGACCAGCACGGTAACCTACCGCAGGATGTTCAGCTGATGGCCAAGAGCGTCGACCAGCCGTCGGCAGCGCTGGTGATGGACCTAAAGCAACGCGGCCTGCTCGACGATACGCTGGTGATCTGGGGCGGCGAGTTCGGCCGTACCAACTACTCGCAGGGCAAGCTAACCAAAGACAACTACGGGCGCGACCACCACCCGCGCTGCTTCAGCCTGTGGATGGCGGGGGGCGGCGTGAAGCCCGGCATCACCTACGGGCAAACCGATGAATTTGGCTACAATATAGTGAGCAACCCAGTGCACGTGCACGACTTCCAGGCCACGCTGATGTACCTGCTGGGGGTAGACCACGAGAAGCTTACCTTTAAGCACCAGGGGCGGCGCTTCCGCCTCACCGACGTGCACGGCGAAGTAGTACACGATATCCTGGCGTAAGCAAAGACGGAACCCTGTTACGAATGGATGAGCGAAGCGTCACGAGTAGCTGACGTGTCACGCTGTGTCATTCGATACGGCTTTGCTCTTCTGGCTCGGAATGATTAAGCTTTCTGCCCATCATACGTGTTGCACTAACCCTCATTTGAGTTCAACTCCATCTTCGTATTAAGCATCCGGTCTACATCCTCATCAGTCCAGCCCTTTTCTTCCCATACCTGATCGGCAATGTGAATGGCTCGCTCAGCGAAAAAGTGAGCAATCATGTTTTTGAAGTCTCGCAGTTCTTCCTCACTTAGGTTGTGAGAAAATGCTTTCAAGATTTCTAACTGGGTGTTAGATAATGGTTGTTTAATAATTGTGTCTGCCTAAAATAGGTTGCCCTATGGTTGAACATAAGGAATTAAATCAGAATGGTATAATACATTGATTGGGATTTGCTTGTTCTATGGTATTTTCGGTCCAGATGCGCATTTCAGGCCGATT
>JBASAY010000226.1:0-1857 GCA_049650865.1 Tunicatimonas sp. | reverse complement strand
ACACGCTGATGTTGGGTGAGAGATTGCCCGAACCGTAGATGTGAAAATTCTGAACCGGCGACCATGCGACGGGTTCTGTTTCCGTCACGGTTCTTCCTTCACTATCCACCGAAGGAACGTTGAATACTTTTTCAGTATTGGCGTTGATAAATCCGTATAAATTGAACTGATCATCGTATAAATTGATGTCCATCAGTTCTTCCAGAGACAGGTCGAAGAGATCTACTTCATCGTCACTTTGCTCTTGTGCCCAAGCGTAACTTCCGCTCATGAAGGCCAGCCATACAATCAATAGAATCTTTCTCATACTTCCTGCGGTAACTTTTTGCTTTACGGCAAAGTAAGGCGACGCCACGCAGTACCCAAAATCATGAGCAACCGCCGGTTCGCGAAGCAGGTAAGTTATGAGCAGAAGGTAAGTTTATTGGCCCTTGCGACGCTCAAGTCCGGTGGAAGCGGGCAGGCTAATGGATGATTATACCCATTAGAAATAAATATTGTTTTACAGAATATTATAAAAACAAAAAAGCCCTTCACTTATTCAGCAAAGGGCTCAAGAGCGTAAAGACGTAAGAATCTATGCCAATTGGTTGACGTACTTAGCCAGTTGCGACTTCTTATTAGCCGCGTTGTTCTTATGAATGATGTTGTTCTTCGCTAGCTTGTCGATCATGCCCGACACGTCTTGGTAAAGCTTTTCGGCTTCTGACTTGTCGGTAGTTTCGCGCAGGCGACGTACGTAGGTACGGGTGGTCTTGAGCTGGTAACGGTTGCGCAAGCGGCGGGTTTCGCTGGATCGGATGCGCTTAAGGGCTGATTTATGATTGGCCATGGGTTGCTAATTCAGTAGGCAAAAGAACGAACAATTGCCCATTTTGGTTTAACGAGTGGCAAAATTAAGACAAATCTGCGAAGAAACAAACGACGGCTGGCGAATTATTGCTCTAAGGCGGGAGGGAGTTAGCAAAAACGGAGAATGGAAAAGGAGTGCTTAAAATCCGGTCTCCGGCTTCCCGGCTTCCGTTCTCCGTTTTAATTTTTGTACCTTCGCTTCCCCTAACCCAACCTCACTTATGGAGTACCTCAACACCCTGAACGATCCGCAGCGGGCGGCCGTGGAGCACACCGAAGGACCCACCATGATCATTGCCGGGGCGGGCTCGGGCAAAACCCGTGTGCTCACCTACCGCATGGCCTATCTGATCCAGCAGAAGGGCATCGACCCGTTTAACATTCTGGCGCTCACCTTTACCAACAAGGCCGCCAAGGAGATGCGCCACCGCATCGAGACCGTGGTGGGCAACGAGGCGCGCAACCTCTGGATGGGCACCTTCCACTCGGTGTTCGCCCGCATCCTGCGCTCGGAAGCCGACCGCCTCGGCTACCAGCGTAACTTCACCATCTACGATACCGACGACTCCAAGACGCTCATCAAGAAGATCGTAAAGGAAGCAGGGCTCGATGATAAAATGTACAAGGCCAACGTGGTGCTTAACCGCATCAGCAGCGCCAAGAACAAGCTCATCTCCTGGCAAACGTACCGTGACAATCCGGCCATCCGGGCTGAGGACGAAGCCGCCGCCAAGCCCCACATGGCGAAGCTGTACCAAACCTACGTGGCCCGTTGCTTCCGGGCCAATGCGATGGACTTTGACGACCTGCTGTTCAACACCAACGTGCTGTTTCGCGAGCACCTCGACGTGCTCAACAAGTACCAGCAGCGCTTTCACTACGTGCTGGTGGATGAGTTTCAGGATACCAACGTGTCGCAGTACCTGATCACCAAAAAACTGGCCGCCGTGCGGGGCAACATCTGCGTGGTGGGCGACGACGCCCAGAGCATCTACGCCTTCCGCG
>JBASAY010000225.1:0-7586 GCA_049650865.1 Tunicatimonas sp. | reverse complement strand
TCCATTGTAATAACTCTTCATGATCCTAAATAAACGCTTTCATACAGTACGTGATGAATCACATACCTACATTCAAACGCTACTCTAGAATCTGTCTCTTCGTGTCCCGCTCGTTACATCACTATCCCACACCCCAAACCAATCACGCACTAACTAACTATTAACTGATCACGTATCAGCAAATTAACCCCTCTCAATGAGAAACTCTCAATGATCAAAAATAACCCGCTAAACGCACCCGCCAATTACTGACATTAGTACACCACTAGCCCAAAGCATAAAACAACTGACGTTAGGTTCGCTTGCTGTTTTTATCAATCATGCCTTAACTATTAAGAAAGCTAACAACCAGCCCCTCTCAGAACTAAGCCGTCAACCCCTATCGTCAAAACATAAATACATTTAAATTACCCCATAGCTCTACTACTAGCCTTAACCTACTAGCAGTCTTATCTACTAGCCTACTAAGCCTCAATACAGTAAAGCCATAGGCTTACCTATTCTTGCTTCTGTCTACCATCAATGTCAATGAACTTTTAGTTCTTAAGATCTAGCTATTGCAAAGCAATTTACCAGCGTTAAGAAGTTGATCTACTTACGACTTAAGCAGATTTTCAAGTGAAACAAAAAAGCCACTTAACGGGTCTTTGTCTCAAATCGGATTGCAAAGATGCGTCTTTTTTCTAAATCAGCAAAGCTTCGCGGGTGATTTTTTTATTTTTGTTCCTACGATTTCTCGTTCGGAATGAGGATAACCGAGTTTAAACGATTAGAGTTCACTATGATAAAAAAAAGCGCATTCACGAATGCGCTTTAATAGGTGGTACCGAGCGAACTCTAGCGGGTGGCTAGCTTTTCAGCCTGATCAAACAATTTAACAGCTTCCTGCAAAATATCATTACGCTGATTATAGATGGGGTATGCCCCTTTGTTGCCCCACACACTGCGCGCAATGTACGCTTTCACCTGATCACGCAGTCGTTCTTTCCCAGCTGCGTAGTCTTTGGGAGTATACTCTACCTCTGACTCATCTATTAAATCAACAATGTCGCTAAGCATCTTATCGCTTACCTCAAAATTCTTATAGAAGTCGTCGTAGTCCATTTTCTCTAACTTGTCCTTATTGTTCTGGTAGTAGGGTAAGGTGTACTCACGCAAGGCGTTGGTAGAGAAAACGGCAAATAAGAATTTATTCCGATTATTGGTTGTGTCAAGCGGCACAAAGTAGTCGGGCATAATTCCACCGCCGCCGTACACCACTCTTCCTTTACTAGTTTGATACTTCAGCGAGTCCTCAAAATGGATGCTGTCCGGATTAATCAGTTCGCCGTGCTCAAATCGGTTAGCGATATCATCGCCGTACTCCTTGGTGCCCTCTTCGTAGGGCTTCTGAATAGAACGCCCACTGGGAGTGTAGTAGCGAGAGATGGTGAGCCGTAGTTCAGAACCATCGTCCAGTGGGATAGGCATCTGAACCAAGCCTTTACCAAATGAGCGGCGGCCAACGATCAAAGCGCGATCGTTATCTTGCAGGGCACCGGCTACAATTTCGGAAGCTGAAGCGCTGCCCTCGTCGATGAGTACAATAATAGGTTGGTTCTCGAAAATTCCTTCGCGATAAGCGCGCGCTTCGGAGTTATAGCGGGGTTGCTTACCCTTGGTGTAAACGATCATTTTATTATCGGAGAGCATCTCATCCGCAATATTAATGGCCCGATCCATATATCCGCCAGGATTCCCTTGCAGGTCTAGCACCAACTTGGTCATTCCCTTAGATTTAAGCTCCTCTAGGGCGTCATGAAACTCATCGTAGGTAGTAGCGGCAAACCGGCTCACTTTGATGTAGCCTACCTCGTCGTCGATCATGTAGCTCACGTCTACTGACTCTTGAGGAATTTTGTCGCGGGTGATTGTGAAGTCTATTAGGTCTTGAGCGCCTCTCCGCTTGATCCCTACTTCTACTTCAGTGCCTTTTTTACCGCGCAGAAGTTCAAACACTTTCCGGTTGTCAACTCCTACCCCAGCCACCACTTCCCCGTCCACTCTCACAATTTTATCGCCGCTTACCAAGCCGACTTCTTCCGAAGGGCCGCCACTTATGGGAGCTACCACGTAAATTGTGTCCTTAATAATGTTGAACTCTATGCCGATTCCTTCAAACTCGCCCTCGAGTTGTGACTTGGCCAGTTCAAGGTCTTTAGCGGGAATGTAAACCGAGTGTGGGTCGAGCTTCTCGAGCATGCGGTTGATGGCGGTTTCTACCAGTTCGTCGGTATCCACCTCGTCCACATAATCACGCTGTACGAAGGTGAGTATCTCTTTAAACTTAAGATAACCACTGATTAGGTTGCTCTGGGTTGCGTTTCCGTCGGCCATGGTGGCCCCAATAAGGATACCTGCTGCCACGGCAATGGTCAGCAATAGGGGTAGACGAATTTGAAAGTCAGAATTTTTTTTGCTACTCACGATACTGCTTTTGGTTTATGAACGAGACGGGTGCCTTTCTTAGGCCTACCGGAAGATTATAAAGAAGGCAGGAGTTATTCAAGCTACTAATTAATTCTATAAAACTAACATAAATCTTTGGGTTTCGTTCTTCAAAGTTGAATATAAAAGCACAAAGCCTTATTTTTAGTTATTCCTTATAACGGTACATTTTTGTATTGTTGCGTACCTGTTTGGCTGTAACCTATTCTTATACCAATGCTGATTGACACCCACCGACGGATTGCGGAGCTAGTGGACGATAATTATGCCTATGCGGCGGTGCTTGATTACTTCGGCATAAAGTTCTATGATTTTGACCAAGCGACCCTGGCGCAAGCCTGCCGGGAGCGTGGTCTTAGGGTAGCGCAGGTAATTGCGGGCTTAGAGTCAGTTTACGAGCGCTCATCGGACTTACCCCTGGCTACGTATCCCATCGACCTGGTAGTGGCTTATCTAAAACATACTCATTATATTTTTATTAAAGAACGCCTGCCCTACCTCTCTAAACTGATTCACAACCTGCAGGCTACTGATCAAACCGAAGTCGTGAAGGACCTTCAGTTCATCTTTCCGCTGTTCGTAGAGGATTTGATCCACCATATCTACCAAGAAGAAGATGAGCTCTTCTCGTATATCCTTACCCTTCACCAGGCCTACCGTGCGCCCAACCCTTCTTCACAAACGTACTACGATTTGGAGCGGTCTACTATTCAGGATTTCGCGGTACACCACAGCGCGGATGACGACGATATGGAAGGCATCCGAAATATTGTGCACAACTACGATACCCGGCGGGCTAGTAGCCTCCACCAGCGGGTGGTATACGCTGAGCTTCAACGGTTTGAGCGTGACCTGAAGGTGCACGCCAGTGTCGAGAATGAAATCTTGTTTCCTAAAGCGCTCGCGCTGGAGAAGCAGGTGAAGAAAGCCCTGCGCGAAAAGATAAGTCTCAATTAGGATGGGGCGAATTATGGGTATCGATTACGGACGAAAACGCACCGGGCTGGCGGTGACCGATCCGCTTCAGATTATTGCCTCACCTCTGGAAACAGTGCGTACGCACACCCTGTTACCCTATTTGCAAACCTACTGCCAGTCCGAAATGGTAGATGCGTTTGTGGTTGGTTTGCCCCGAAAGCTAGATAATAGCGATACCCACGTTACCCAGGAGGCTCGCACTTTGGCCCGCACCCTTCAGAATAAGTTTCCGCAACAGTTAGTGCACCTGCACGATGAACGTTTTACGTCTAAAATGGCGTTGGAAGCAATGATTACGGGCGGCACTACCAAGAAATACCGACAAACCAAGGGGAATATTGATAAGATAAGTGCTACCATCATTCTACAATCATACCTAGCAGCAACCTCATGATTTATCCTATTGTGCTTTACGGCGACCCAATCCTTAAGCGGCGGGGAGAAGACGTGACGCCCGATTCAGTTGATGTGAAGCAACTGAGCGAAGACATGTTTGAGACAATGTATCAGGCAAACGGTATTGGACTGGCCGCTCCGCAGATTGGCTTGGGCCTTCGGATGTTTGTGGTAGACAGTTCGCCGATCGACGAAGAAGAAGGGCGTGAGGGTTTTAAACGCGTATTTATTAACCCGGAAGTGATAGAATCATCGGGCGACACCTGGAACTTTGAGGAGGGCTGTTTGAGCATTCCGGGCGTTCGGGCCGACGTGCAGCGCCCTCCGGTGGTTACGATCCGCTACCAGGACGAGCACTGGCAGGAGCACGAAGAGACGCTAGACGGAATGGCGGCTCGGATCGTGCTGCACGAGTACGACCACGTAGAGGGAGTTCTGTTTACCGATCATATAAACGGGCTAAAGCGGCGGCTACTAAAAGGAAAGCTTAATAGCATTAGCAAGGGGCAGGCAAAGGCCGACTATAAGGTAAAGATTCCGGCCAAGCTAGCTAGGAGGTAACTATTGTTTGGCTTCTAAGGTAAATATACAGTCGCGCTACTAACGCTACTATAACCTTGTGACTAATTCATCGATGCGGTGGACCTTATTCACCCCTTTCTACTTATTCTTTGTCGTTCTTTCAGTGACACTGCTCACTGTTGCTAAATGTGTCTCTGCCCAACCTATCTACCAACAACTCTACGAAGCGCACCCCAGCTATCGTACGCCCAGCATCACCACCCGCCGCTTCAAACACCGCGACATCGAGCCGCTGCTGCTTCGGCTAAAGAACGATCCGAAGTTTACGGTAACCCGCCTGGGCGAATCGGTGGAGGGGCGCTCCATCTACGATGTGTCGTTAGGGAACGGCCCCACCACGGTACTGCTGTGGTCGCAGATGCACGGCAACGAGCCTACGGCCACCATGGCCGGGCTGGATTTGTTTAACTTCATGGGTAGCGACTCGTCACTGGTCGACATTCGGCAAACGATTTTAGATAGCCTCACGGTGCACTTTGTGCCGATGCTCAACCCCGACGGGGCCGAGGTGTTCCAGCGGCGCAATGCGCTTAACATCGACCTGAACCGCGACGCCCAGCTGTTGCGCTCCCCCGAATCGCGTATCCTCAAAGCGTTGCGCGACTCAATCAATGCTGACTTTGGATTTAACCTGCACGACCAAAGCATCTACTACGCCGCCGGGGCCACCGCCAAACCGGCCACCATTTCGTTTCTGGATCCGCCCTTCAACGAGGAAAAAGACACCAGCGCGGTGCGTAACCGGGCCACCCAGCTTATTATACTGCTTGATCAAGCGTTGCAACACTACATTCCGGGGCAGGTGGGCCGCTATAACGATACCTTTGAACCCCGCGCCTTTGGCGACAATATGCAGCGCTGGGGCACCTCTACGGTGCTGATCGAGTCGGGCGGCTACGCCAACGATCCCGAGAAGCAAACGATTCGGCGGCTCAACTTTATGCTGCTGGCCACCGGCTTACACGCCATCGCCACCGGAAGCTACGCTAACAAGCGCTTGTCTGACTATCAAGATATTCCTAAAAACAACCGTCGGCTCTACGATTTGGCGCTTCGTAACGTGCAGTACGAGGTAGAGGGTGAACTGCGTACCGCCGACCTGGGAATATTGCGCGAGGAAGTCCCTTTTGACGGACACCGCGACTTCTACTACCGTGGGCGCATACAAGAATTGGGAAACTTGTCGAACAACTACGGCTATCAAGAGCTGGATGCCACTGGTTTGGTAGCGGTGCCCGGCCGGGTGCAGCGCCGGACGCGCCGTAGCGTGCGGGCTTTAGAACGAATGAAGTCAAGGCGCCTTATGAGGCGTGGTTACACCACCGTACGCGTGAAAGATGATTTACTAAAGACCGACAGCCTTCGCAAAAAAATTTCTCTTGATCTGGTTGCAAAAGAGGACCAACCCTACTACGGATTGTTGTTAGGAAATCGCCCCAATTTCATTCTGGAGAAAGACGGCAAGCCTCAGTATGCAGTAGTGAACGGCACGCTGTATGAACTATAACCAATCTCTCATTTTCTCGTCACCGGTGTGAGACTGCCTTTTCAGGTAGGCTTCCAACGCTATTACATCATGCGGCGCGTAGGTGTTTTTGCTAACCGACAATTTACTCATTCTATCCAGACGGAAGTCACGAAAGTCCTGCCGTAGCTGACAGTAAGCAACTACGTGCCAGGCATTGCCATAACGCACCGCACTCACCGGCTCGATGCTTCGCTCGGTAAATTCACCACTGCCGGGAGAAAAATACTGCATCTGCACCACGCGCTGCTGCACAATGGCTTGCTGTATTAATTCCAAATGAATATCTGTAGGGTTGGCTAGCATAGCTTTGCTTATGTAGGAAGCAACGAATTGGAGCGTACTACTATTTATTTCAGAGATAATAGGCGGAAAACGAATTTAAATGCACGTTCTTTGTTTAACTTAAACACAAAAACATTAAACAATTTTATTAACGATCTGAAATACGTTTATCGCTTTTTAGCCTGAAGCCTTCTTCCGCCTTCTACGGTCTTATCTTTTACTAATCTTTTGAGGAATGTTCAATGAAGAAACTATACTAAAGCACGCTTTGGAGACTACCCAGATCGGTTACTGGGATTGGGATGTTCAGAATAACACTACTTACCTAAGTCCTCACTTTCGATTGATGCTTGGGTACAACAGTTACAAAACGAACGTTAGGGGCATTTGGTTAGAGGCACTACACCCCAGTGATGTCCAACGAGTGAATTTAGCTTATGAACACCACCTTGCTTCCCGAGGAGCCCATCCTTTTAGGGTGGAGGCACGGTATTATCACTGCAGTGGGTCGGTGATGTGGCTACAGTGTCAGGGCCAGGTGATTGCGTGGGACGAGGCAGGCCATCCTTTGCGAATGGTGGGTAGCTACGTAGACGTCACCGCGCGACAGCAGGCGGCGGAAGAACTCAAGCGATACCAAACCGCACTGGCCGAGCGCAATCGGCAACTGGCTGATTTTGCCTTTATGAATGCCCACAAGATGCGGGGGCCGTTGGCTCGGATTCTGGGGTTAGCGGAGGTGCTTCCCCTGGCCCACTCGCGCGCCGAAGAGGAAAAATACCTTCGACTCATCGTTGAGTCAGCGCAAGAATTAGACGGGGCCATCAAGACAGCCGCTAGCGCACTGGGAACCCTGAACCGTACAGAAAACAGTTTTAACCTTTCTTTGCCTTCTCGATAGAGCAACTAGTTTTCTGGTCGCTGTAATATTTTGCTGCTCAACCGCAACCAATAGGTCAAACAGCAACCCGTGGAGCAGCAGTTCATTCATATCATCTCTAAACACCAGGCGATCATCCACCGGGTGTGTCGCGTTTATCGAGACACTTCAGAAGATCGCGAAGATCTGTTTCAGGAAATTATCTATCAACTCTGGAAGGCGTTTCCTGCCTTTCAGGAGCGGTCGAGCATTACTACCTGGATGTACCGAATTGCCCTGAGCACCGCGATGGCTAAATACCGCAAAAAGTCATCGGCGGTGCGTACTAAGTAGCCACCCAGAATCAAATTAACATCTCAGATTGCTTTTGGAAGCAGGGACTGCCGCGGTGAAGTCAATCTCAAACTCAGGCTCTTGAAAATGTGTCAGGATGTAATTGATTTGCTCATGCAG
>JBASAY010000224.1:0-10496 GCA_049650865.1 Tunicatimonas sp. | reverse complement strand
AAACTGTGGTGGAGGAAGGGTTACAGCAGGGTGTCTTCTTTCGGAAGGACGACGGCTCGGTGTGGATTGACCTGACCGACGAAGGACTTGACCAACAGCTGGTACTGCGGGCGGACGGCACGTCGGTGTACATTACCCAGGATTTGGGCACCGTAGAGTTGCGCTTCCGCGACCACCCGTTTGACCGGATGGTGTACGTGGTGGGCAATGAGCAAGACTACCACTTCAAGGTGCTGTTTGCCATTCTGAACAAGCTCAGCCGCCCCTACGCCGCGGGTTTATTTCACCTGTCGTACGGGATGGTCGACCTGCCGTCGGGCAGGATGAAGTCGCGCGAGGGCACCGTGGTGGATGCAGACGACTTGATTCGGGAGGTAGTGGAAGCGGCGCGTGAGCAGACCGAACAACTTGGTAAGATTGAAGACTTTACCGAGGCGCAGGCGGAAGAGTTGTACCAGATGCTGGGGGTAGGAGCGCTTAAGTATTTCTTGCTGAAAGTAGATCCCAAGAAACGCATGCTGTTCAATCCGGAAGAGTCGGTACAGTTGCAGGGGAACACCGCGCCCTTCATTCAGTATACGCACGCCCGCATTGCGGCCATCGTACGCAAAGCCCAGGCCGATAGCATTGGTACTGACCAAGTTCCGGCCGTTGAGGCGCTGGAGCCATCGGAGCAGGAACTCATTGCCCTGCTTATCGAATTACCCGCCAAGGTCGCTTTGGCCGCCGAATCGTACGCCCCCTCGGTGGTAGCGCAGTACGCCTACGATCTGGCGAAGGCCTACAACCGCTTCTACACCGAAGTGCCGATCTTTGGAGTAGATGATACGGAATTGATAGCATTTCGGGTAACCCTGTCGGCCACCGTCGCGCAAACGATTCGCCACGCGATGGGGTTGTTAGGAATCGGAGTGCCGGAGCGGATGTAGGGTTTGAACAACAACATAGACAGTCATTTAATCTACGAGGTTATTCGCCGTTGTCGGATAACGGCTATCCAAATGTATACTACTTAACCAGACTAACCGATCTATTCCCTGTGTTCGCTAACCCCTGGATTTCCGCCGCTCGTCCGCGTACCCTGCCGTTAGCTTTGGCCAGTATCGGGATGGGCGCCTTTCTGGCCGCTTCGGTAGGGCGGTTCCGATGGGAGGTGCTGCTGTTGAGCGCGCTAACCACCGTCTTTCTTCAAATTCTGTCGAACCTGGCCAACGACTACGGCGACTCGGTGCACGGAGCCGACCACGCGGGGCGCGAGGGGCCGGCGCGGGCCGTGCAGTCCGGGGCGATTACCCCGCGGGCCATGCGGCGGGCCATCGGTGGATTTGCGGTGCTGTCGCTTGCTAGCGGTATCACCTTGCTGGGGTGGGCGTTGCCCCGCGATGGGACTACCTTTGTGGTGTTTTTGGGCTTAGGACTGTTGTCTATTCTGGCCGCCATCACCTATACCTCGGGCCAACGGCCCTACGGCTACGCGGGCCTGGGTGATATTTCTGTGCTGCTCTTCTTCGGATTGGTAGGCGTGATGGGGTCGTACTATTTGCACACCCTCAGTTTGCAGTGGGTGCACCTGCTGCCCGCCCTCAGTTGTGGTTTCTTTTCTACCGCGGTGCTCAACGTAAATAACATCCGCGATCTGAAAACTGACGAGCTGGCGGGCAAGCGATCTATTCCGGTGCGGTTAGGCAGGCAGCGGGCCGTAGCTTACCATTGGGTGCTGCTGGGAGCAGGCACACTGTGTTCGGTAGCCTACGGCTGGCTAAACTATGATATTTACTACCAGTGGCTTTTTCTGCTCTGTCTGCCGCTGCTCATCCAGAACGGACGGGCCGTACAGCACCGCCGCACCGCCGCCGAGCTAGACCCGTACCTCAAACAGATGGCACTTACTACGTTGCTTTACGTAGTGACCTTTGGTATCGGATTACTGCTATAACCTTACATTTGTTGGACTTCGTGGCTTAGTTTTCGTATAACTTAGGATAACCAAAACAAACTCAACTATGAAAAGCATCCTTGTCCCCACCGACTTCTCCGATCAAGCTACCTACGCCCTCGACTTAGCCTACGGCATTGCCCGGCACAGCGGTGCCTCTGTCAAGCTGCTCAACGTGGTAGAATCTCCCCACGGCGAATCGTTTAACACCATGGGCGACGTGACGGCCAATGAAGGAGAAAATGCGGTGTTCTTTGTGCAAATGGTAGAAGGCGCTAAGCGTCGCCTCATTGAAATCGATAATGACCCGAAGTACGCCGACGTGTCGCTCGAGGGGATGGTAGAAGTGGGCAGCCCTTACGAAAGTATCTCCCGAAGCATCGTTGATCATGAAGTAGATTTGGTGGTAATGGGTACGCAGGGCAGCAGCGGGCTGGAAGAATTTTTTGTGGGTTCTAACGCCGAGAAGGTAGTTCGGCGCGCCGACTGTCCGGTACTCACCGTGAAAGATACAGTGCAAGCCGAAGCGATCAAAAATATTGTACTGGCCACCGACCTGGAGAGCGATCACCAGGACCTGTTTACGCAACTCACCAAGCTTCAAGAACTGTTCGACGCTACTATTCACATCGTACGTATTAATTCGCCCAGCAGTTTTAAGAACGACCGGTACTACAAGACCGAAATGGAGAAGTTTGCTCAGCAGCACCAACTCAATAACTACACCCTTAATGTGTATAACGACAGTGACGAAGAGGACGGAATCATCTACTTCGCCGAACAGATTAATGCTGATATGATTGCGCTGGGCACCCACGGCCGGAGTGGCCTGCGGAGGCTGCTTAGTGGCAGCATCGCCGAAGACTTGGTGAATCACTCCAAGCGTCCCGTATGGACGTTTAAACTGCACTAGCCGATACTACGCTGTGTCATTCCCCGGCCAAACCCTATTGGTGGGAGGTGCCCTCGGCTAACTTTATTTTCTTTAGGATCAAACTACTAAGAATTGGTTGAAGGCAACGGCCAAATAAACGCACCCCCTGCGCAGAAACTGGATACGGCGGCAGTTTGTAGAGATTTGGCAAATAAATCGTGCGGTAAGAAGTGGCTTATGTATACCCCCCCTCCGCATCTGCCAAGATGCGCACTACCAGACCATCCATCGCCTCCTGAATTGGCATCTGACAAGCCAGCCGACTGGTGTCGGTGATTTCAGGAAGGGTGTCGAGCATTTCCCATTCGGGGTCGGTGGCTTCCTTGTACGCCTCGTCGCCTTCTACTACCTCCACGTGGCAGGTGGCACACAACGCCATCCCCCCACAAGTGGCCTGAATTGGGTACTCGGAAGCCTTCAGCACTTCCATCAGCGTTAGCTGGATATCGGTCGGAATCTCTATCGCCCGGCGCTCACCGTCAGCCTCTTCTACGTAAATCGTGATCATGCGGTTGGTGGTCATTGGTCCTTGATAACTGGTCATCATCAGAGCAAATGACAAGGGACCAGTGACAAAAGACAAACATCGCTACTAACGACTAAAAAACGAAGAACTTTCTTAGAAGCCCGTCACACCGTTCACCGTGGTGTACTTCAGACTTGCCTTCTTGCCGCCGCTCACAATCTTGTAGGCACTGTGCGACATCAGCGCTGCCTCATGGAAACCGCACAGAATGAGCTTCAGCTTGCCCGGATAGGTATTGATGTCGCCAATGGCGTAGATGCCAGGAACGTTGGTGGAATAGTCTTCGGTGTTTACCGCAATGGCGTTCTTGTCTAAGTTAAGGTTCCAGTTGGCAATGGGACCCAGCTTCGGACTCAACCCGAACAACGGAATGAAGTAATCGGCGTCCACCGTGGTGGCGTTCTTCTCTTTGTCGGTGATCACGCAGCCGTTGAGGCGACCGTTGCCCACGATAGAGGTCACGTTGGCGTTAAGTTGCAGTTTGATCTTGTTCTGGTCGGCCAGCGCCATCACCTTGGCGGCCGAGTCGGGCGCGCCGCGAAAGGTGCTGCCCCGGTGCACCAGCGTTACCTCTTCGGCAATCTCGGCCAGGTGCATGGTCCAGTCCAGGGCCGAGTCGCCGCCGCCCGCCAGCACCAGTCGCTTGCCGCGAAACTGCTCGGGATTCTTGATGATATAGTTGATGCCCTTGCCCTCGTAGGCTTCCAGGTTCTCTACCGCCGGCTTGCGCGGCTCGAAGCAGCCCAGCCCCCCGGCAATCACAACGGCCTTACAAAAGACTTCGGTACCCTCGTTGGTTTGTAGGCGAAACGAATCGTCTTCCAGTCGTTCCAGTTCTTCTACGCGCTCGCCCAGCGTGAACGACGGATCGAACGGGTCAATCTGCTCGGCCAGTTGGTCGACCAGCTCCTGCGCCAGCACGGTGGGGTATCCGGGAATGTCGTAGATGGGCTTCTTCGGATAAATCTCAGACAACTGTCCGCCGATCTGCGGCAGCGTGTCAATCAGGTGACAGCGCATTTTCAGCAGTCCGGCCTCGAATACGGCAAACAGGCCCACCGGACCCGCTCCGATAATGCACAGATCAGTATGAATGGTTTTCTCTTCGGTAATATTCAGCATGGTGCTACTTAAATTTAGTCTACTCAACTTTCCAGGGCGGGCTTTTTCGGTTCTTGCCGCCGTAAAATAAAATTAGCTGGTTTCCGTCCGGGTCTTTCAGTCTTGCCTCTCGCCACTGCCAGCGTTTGTCATTCGGCATCTCCTCAAACTCAATGCCCGCCTCAGTCAAAACACCAACCCGTTCGTCAAGGTTTGTGCACTCGAAATAAATATACACGCCGTCCCCTTTGGGCAATTCTTCGGTTTGGTGAATTGAAAAGGTGGAATCGCCATCCGGACAAGCAAACCGAGCGTAGTGGGGCAAAGAACGTACGATCAGCTTCAGTCCAAGCTTCTCGTAGAACGGTACCGACTTGGTTAGGTCTAAAGACGGAACGGTAACTTGATTCAGATTCATCTCTCATAATCATACGCAAGGTACCCATAATTGTTTGTCATGGCAATAGTTATTAGGGCAATGAATCGTAAAAAGTTAATTTAAACCTCCAGATTCTTATAAATGGTAGTCAGCACGTGCTTGAAGTGCGTGAAATCTTCCTCGGTCAGATTCTTCCAGGCGGCCTTGCGGATGTGGCTTACCTTCGGAATCATCGCTTCTACCCGCTCGGTGCCCAGCGCGGTGAGCACCACCCGGCTCTTCCGACGGTCGTGCGCATCGGGCAAGCGCTGGGTCAGCTCTTTGGCGCACAACAAATCCACGATGCGGGTAAGGGTCGGGGTGCCCTTGAAGGTGGCCTCAGCCAGTTCGCTCTGACTCTTGTCAGAACTAGGATACAGTTGCTTCAGCACCATCCACTGGTCCACCGTTACGCCGAAGTCGAACTCGGTGAACTTCTGCTGGGCGTACTGCTTGATGCGACGGTTGGTTTTCTCAAGCAGAAAGGAGTACTCGCTGTAGATGTCGGGGGGAAGCATAATGATAGGAGATGAAAGTGAGGAGGCGAATATGGTAAAAACTATCGAAGCGAGCGCGCCAGATTTCTCTTTCGGAATTAGCTATTCCTTATTGCCGGGGGCCGGTTTGGTGCTCGAGCAGCGCCGAATCATGAACAAGGAATGATGAATGATGAAGGGGTGCCAGCACAACCAGGGGCCAGTATCCTTGGTGAGGGCTTTGTTCATCACAAAAAGTAATAACGAACCTGTCACAGATTATCCATCGAGGGCGGTACGTCCTTGCTAGCCCACTCCTCATTTGGCTCCGGCCCCATTTGCAGCAGCAGTTCTCCCCCGTCAACAATTTCTCGGTGCCACAGGTAGCTGCGATCAAACGGTTCGCCATTTAGCGTAGCCGACTGGATGTAGCGGTTCTGATCAGAATTGTCTGCGGCGCGCAGCGTAAACGTCTTGCCTTCGCCCACCTGCACGGTCACCTCCTCAAAGGTCGGACTGCCCAGCACGTAGCACGGAATGCCCGGGGCCACCGGGTAGAAGCCCATCATGCTAAATACCAGCCAGGCCGACATCTGTCCGGCGTCCTCGTTGCCGCTGAGTCCGCCCGGCGTGGCGCTGTACTCTTCCCGGATAATGTCGCGCACCCAGCGTTGGGTTTTCCAGGGCGCTCCGGCGTAGGCGTACAGGTAGGCCATCTGGTGGCCCGGTTCGTTGCCGTGCCAGTAGTAGCGCTGCTCGAACATGCTGTCTAGTTTCTGCACGAAGGGCGTCTTTCCGCCCATCAGTTGCATCAGTCCGGCCACGTCGTGGGGCACGTACCAGGTGTACTGGGCGGGCGAACCTTCGGTGATAAAAGTCGCGCGCGTGGCGTGCGGATCGAAGGGCGTGATCCAGTCACCGTTGGCGTAACGGCCGCGCACGTAGCCCGCGGTGGTGTCGAACACCTGTTGGTAGTTCTTAGCGCGGGTGCGCAGTGCTTGGTAGTCTTCCTCGTTGCCAACCTTCTTGGCCACCTGCGAGAGCACAAAGTCGTCGTAGGCGTACTCCAGCGTGCGCGAGGCCTGCTCGCGCTGGTGAAACGAGTCGGGCACCGAATCCTCCAGCGGCACGTAGTTGTACTTCAGGTACGATTCCATGGCCCGGCGGCCCCGGCCACTGCGGTAGCTGGCGGTGTCGAGGTTGGGCTCGAAGGCGTTCTTGCGCATCATCCGGTAGGCCAGCTCCTGGTCGAAGTCGTCGATGCCCTTCATCCAGGCGTCGCCGATGGTGGCTGTTACGTGGTCGCCGATCATGGCCGAGGTGTAGCTGTTCCAGGCCGGAAAGATCGGCAGCCACCCGCCCTGCTCAGCCTTGGCAACGAGCGACTTGATCATATCGGCCGAGCGCTCGGGATTCAGGATCGTCTGCAGCGGGTGCACCGCCCGGAAGGTGTCCCACATCGAGAAGTCGGCGTAGTAGTGGTCGCCGGTGGCCTGGTACACCTTCTGGGTACCCGCGAAGCCCACGTAGGCCCGGTCCGCATCGCTAAACTCGCGCGGCAGCAACATGCTGTGGTACAGCGCGGTGTAGAGCATCGTTTTTTGCTCTTCGCTACCGCCGCTCACCCGAACCTTGTTCAGCTGCTGTTCCCACGCCTGTTCGGATTGTTGTCGCACTTGGTTAAAATCCCAGTGCGGAATCTCGGCGGCCAGGTTCTTGCGCGCCTGCGCTTCGCTGGTAAACGAGGTGCCCACCCGCACGCGGATCGGCTGATCACGGTTAGCCCAACCAACGAAAGCTCCGACCGATTGGCCGTTACCGGTGGCCTTCCGGACGCTGTCCTGCGTGGTATCGCCCCGCCACACGCCATAGCTGTCGAAAGGTTCTTCGAACTGAATGACGAAGTAGCCGCTGAAACCGGCACGCTCGCCCCAGCCCTGGTAGATGCGGTGCACCGGATTGTAGCCCGCCACCTCGTTGCGCTCGGGATAAATTTCTACCGAGCCTTCGCCCTCGTCACTGTTGGGCTCGATGATCAGGTGCATCGCTCCCCCCTCCGACGGACTAAACTGCAGCATCCCGGAGTGCGACACGCCCGTGAGTTCCGCCCGGATGCCGTAATCGTCGAGGGTTACCGCGTAGTAGGAAGGTGTAGCCGTTTCGGTATCGTGGCTAAAGAAGGAGGCTCGCTCGGGTGCACCGGTGCTCAACTCTCCCGTGATAGGCATCAGCGTTACGCTGCCGTAGTCCTGGGTGCACGACCCACTCATCCAGCGGCTAGCGCGGAAGCCCTGGATACTGTCATCCTGGTAGTAGTAGGGCGACAAGCACTTCTGCTCGGTGGCCCGGGTTTGGGGCGTCCAGTTGGTCATCCCAAAGGGCACGCCCACGGCGGGGAAGGTCTGCCCCCGCAGTTCGGAGCCAGACTCACTGTGTCGCTGCGCGCTCTCGGTAGTGGCCGGGGCGGTGCCGATGAGCGGGTTCACGTAAGACAGGGGGGCATCGGAAGAAGGGGGCGGGGGAGTGGTGCAGGCGAAGGTGAGGAGAGTAACGTATAGAATATTTTTCATAGGATGGTGAGTATAGTAGAGTAAAGATTGGATATGTCGCTAAGGCGGGTGTTGCTCCACCCGCTACTCATAGCGCACGGATTAATCTCGCGGCGGCCGTCCTTGGGCTATGGGAAACGTGCATTGCGTCTAACAGTTTCAACCGTTTTAGTCTTAGTCAGCCAACGATAGTCATTTGTTATTCGCCTATCAAATTTTTATTAGTTTGAGCGCCATCACGAAGAGCAGTGCTACTAGATGCCCAAAATTGTCTACGATCAAATAACGAGACTAATTCATCATGATTTGCTCCCCCATTGTCCAAACCCCGATTTTTCTTTACTTTGAGCCTCCATTTTACAGACACAACCCCATGAACCAATCGCTATCTTTCCTCATTCTACTGCTTATCAGCTACCCCACGCTGGCGCAGAACGACCTCACTGCCCGTGTCGACCAGCAAGCGCAGGCGCTGGAAGACAAGGTGATCACCTGGCGGCGCGACATTCACCAGCACCCCGAACTGTCGAACCGGGAGTTTAAAACCGCCGAGAAAGTGGCCGAACACCTGCGCAGCCTGGGCATCGATGTGCAAACCGAGGTGGCCCATACCGGCGTGGTGGGCGTGCTTACCGGCGCGCTGCCCGGTCCGGTGGTGGCCCTGCGGGCCGATATGGACGCCCTGCCTGTCACCGAACGAGTGGATGTGCCCTACGCTTCTACGACTACCACCGAGTATAATGGCGAAGAGGTAGGAGTGATGCACGCCTGCGGGCATGACACCCACGTGGCCATCTTGATGGGAGTGGCCGAACTGCTCAGTGGCATGAAAGCCGATCTAAAGGGCACCGTGAAGTTCATCTTCCAGCCCGCCGAAGAAGGTGCCCCCCAGGGCGAACAAGGCGGGGCCGAACTGATGGTTGAGGAGGGAGTAATGACCAATCCCAAGGTAGACGCGGTCTTCGGACTGCACATCAACTCCCAAACCGAGGTGAACAAGATTGGGTACCGCCCCGCGGGTACCATGGCCAGCTCCGACTATCTGGAAATTAAGGTGAAGGGAGCCCAAACCCACGGTGGGTACCCCTGGAACGGGATAGACCCCATCGTTACCGCTTCCCAAATTATAATGGGACTGCAAACCATTGTGAGCCGTAACCTAGAACTACTCGAGGCCCCGGCGGTGGTGACCATCGGTAAAATTGAGGGCGGGGTGCGCAATAACATCATTCCCGAAGAGGTGACGTTGATTGGCACCATCCGGGCGTTGGACACCGCCATGCAGAGCAAAATTCACCGGCGAGTACGCGAGATCGCTACGAATATTGGCGAGAGCGCCGGAGCCGAGGTCAGCGTTGACATCCAGCGGGGCTATCCGGTCACCTATAACGATCCGGAACTCACCGCACAGATGCTGCCTACGCTGGAGCGCACCGCCGGACAACAGAACGTGCTGCTGCGTCACGCGGTAACGGGAGCCGAAGACTTCTCGTACCTGGCCCAGGAAGCGCCGGGCTTGTTCATCTTCCTGGGGGGCATGCCCGCTGGGACTAACCCTGAGGAAGCCGCCCCCCATCATACGCCCGAATTCTACGTAGATGACAGCGGCCTGCTGCTGGGCGTGCGGGCGCTGAGCAACCTCACGCTCGACTACATGGAACAGCGTACGGCCTCGGCTCAAGGAAAATAAGCTTCACCGCAGGCCGTCCCTTTTGAGCGAGAACTTGATTTTAATGACTTCTGTAGGAGTTTAGGGTAGTGCGTCAATTTTTTTTCGATTAATTGTTTGACGCAAAACCTCGAAGTGCTAAGTTTGTCATCCCAAAGGAGAAAAGGCGAGGGTTTCGGAAAAGTTTCTTCAATAAATTTCTTTATTTATTTTTGATTAACCGGAAACTTACTACCTTTGCCAACCGTTTCACAGCAAGAGCACGAAAGTGCGTAAGTTTTGAAGCGAATACAAGATCGTTAGATGTACGATCACTACGTCTTAGCTTTTTCGGGCAGCACCAGTGGTGATGCAAAGTTAGAGGAAGACTAAGGCAAGAAGTTCATTGACATTGATGGTAGACAGAAGCAAGAATAGGTAAGAGCGCTTAGGTATAATACTCAGGTATGATATTAAATACTCAGGTATGATATTAAATACTCAGGTATGATATTTAAGTGCTTAGCGAGTTACTTGGTTGTGGTGTTGGTATCATTTTGGTGCGAATGCTTTAATATTGAGTAGCTTATAAGAAAAGAACAGCAAGCGAACCTAACGTCAGTTGTTTTATGCTTTGGGCTAGTGGTGTACTAATGTTAGTAATTGGCGGGTACGTTTAGCGGGTTATTTTTGATCATTGAGAGTTTCTCATTGAGAGGGGTTAATTTGCTGATACGTGATCAGTTAATAGTTAGTTAGTGCGTGATTGGTTTGGGGTGTAGGATAGTGATGTAACGAGCGGGACACGAAGAGACAGATTCTAGAGTAGCGTTTGAATGTAGGTATGTGATTCATCACGTACTGTATGAAAGCGTTTATTTAGGATCATGAAGAGTTATTACAATGGA
>JBASAY010000223.1:0-14496 GCA_049650865.1 Tunicatimonas sp. | reverse complement strand
CGCCTGACGCATTGTTGTCGTTACCGGTCTCCAATGGACTGAAGCCGCTCTGCAAAGATGCACTTTCCGCTTCTAGTTCACCTCCGGCAAGCTGGTTGCTTTCTAAGCTAAACCAATCCAGCTTGGTACCCCCTTCCCGGTAGGTTACGTTCAGCGTATGACTACCCGCGGACAAACTACTGATGGTCTGCGTTACTTCCTGCCAGCTATTGGATGTATTATTGATGTACCACGGCTGCCAAGTTCCCCCATCTATCTGATACCAAAACGAATTGGATGAGGTACTACTAGCCAACACTCGTGCTGTCAGGGTGGCATCACCCGAAGCAGCTAGGTTGAAACTATAATTAGCGCGCCCTGAAGATGGCACGCTACTCTTGCTATTGCGCCCTGGGGCGTGAATGAACTGCCCGCCCGAAGCGTTGCTATCGTTGCCTGTTTCAAAAGGAGAAAAGCCTGCCTGATTAGAAGCGGTTTCAGCTTCTACTTGCGTAGGAGCCGTAGGGGGCGGCGGTGGGGTGCCCCCCTGGGCAGGGTCTACGGCGGCGTAGCTGTTCCCGTAGCGTACTTCATCAATAAGCATCAAGCGCTCGGCGTTCTGACTGCCCCCGTACAGACCAATCTTGTGATCCCCTGACCCGGTATCAGCCGTAAAGCCAATGGGCCCATCGTAGTCAACGACCTGCGTGCCGTTGATCCATACCTTAATAAAGCTATCCGACTGGTTAGGATTGATCTTGTATTGGCTAACCACATCAATCCATTCGCCTTTCAGTAAAATTGTACCAGGGTTGATATTTAGTATTTGTCGGTTACTAGAACTTTGTCCGTATAGAATTTGCATCCAAAATTCCAACGGATCGTTGATGCTGGTTTTGTTTCTTATATAGTACTTCAACTGCGCTCCACTGCCGCTGTTCTTCATCTGCGAGAACATGGTGCCTTGCTGTCCCATGAGGGGCGTTGGATAATTCTCGTCAAACTTAATGCTGAAACCTGTCCAATACGCTTGATTAGGCTGCCATCGCCAGAACTTCCACTCCATCCGGTTGGTAGCCCCCTGCCGCCCGTCAGCGGGCCAAACTACCTGCAGGCTATTAGGGCTTCCGGGGTGACGTCCTTCGCTGATTAGTTGACCCGAGCCCCAGCTGTTGGCACTTTCACGCTTGAACTTAGCCCCCCCTTCGTAGTACTGGTAGGGGGTGCTATTATCGGCCCGAACATCGGCATCCGGCGGCTCAAAGTCTAGGTACAACGATTGGGCGTAGGTGCTTGCCGATAGCCAGCCTATGGCTAGCAGACCAAGCAGCGCACTTCGAAAGAGTTGGTCAATGAGCGTGGGTAAGTACGATTGAGATTTCATAAAAAAATGGTTTTACGTGAAACTTAGTACTAAAAAGTTATAGGTTTTTCCGGCAGTCAATCAGTACATGGATGCTGTCTTGGTCTTGCTCATCGTTGCGCAATTGAAAAGCTTGCGCTACTTCTTCTAAGGGGAAGCGGTGGGTGACCATCTCCACAGTGTTCACCAGCCCGTCCTGCACTAACTGTAAGCCTTCCTGCCAGTAGCGTCGCATCGCTATATCACTCTTTGGCTCAGTAGAGTAGATGTCAACCCGTTTCTTATGCAGCTTGAAAAAGTCAAAGGGCTGCTCGCAGGGGCCGATGCAGCCGTACATCACGATGCGCCCGCCCATCGCACAGGCATCCAACGCATCCACCATCCCCGCCCCCTCTAGCAAACAAGGGATCACCACATCAAAGCCCTCCGGGAAGTCTTTCCCGATGACGTCCATGGTAGCCGTGTCCGCCGAAGGTATCTGATAAGTATGCGTTGCCCCGTAGCGTTGTGATAGGGCCAGCTTCTGCTCGCTTAGGTCGGTGACTACCAACTGCCGGGGGCTGAACAGGCTGATCACTTGGGTCATCACCAGACCGCTGACCCCCTGCCCGGTGATCAGTATCCGCTTGCTGGCATCTATCTGGGCGAGTTCAGCGGCGTGCAGGATACCGGGCAGCACTTCCAGCGAGCTGATCTCTTCGTCAGGAAACGAATCGGGCACTACCTTCACGTTGAACGGGCGGCAGACGATATACTCGGCAAAGGCGCCCCAGACGTAGCGGCAGGATACCTTCTGACCTACCCGCAGGGTATGTACGTTGGTGCCCACCGCATCAATGATGCCGGACACTTCGTGGCCCAGGCGGCCGGGGAAGGAAACAAACTCGGGACGGCGGATGCCGCGGTAGGTCTCTATGTCCGAACCGCAGATACCGACGTAGAGGATTTTGATGCGTACTTCGTCCGGGGAGGGTTCGGGCACTTCGGCGTAGCGCATCCGGATGTCCAGCGGACTATCCAGCACGGCTACCCGCTGGGCCCGGGGGTGGTCGGCCTCCACAAACCTTAAATCAGCTATCTGCATCTTGGTAGGCATAGTGGTTTTTTTTATTGATAAATTTCTTTCAATAGTGGCACTACTTGAAACCCGAATCGCCGACCTAGTTCCTGCTGGCCCACGGAAGAGTAATGCAAATGGTCGTCCCATTTATCTAAATCATCCGTTCTAACCAGTACTGTATTAGATACGGTAGCAACCACACTATCCTGCGCTCGACGTACCTGCTGGCGGGCGGGGTACGCTTCGGTGGGGGGATTAATCTGCCCAATTAATACGGGTAGTTCTTCTGCCTCCAGATCATGCCTAAGTCTATTAATTAATGTGGTGAAATTGCGGTAGTAGTGCTGGCCCGCAGCGGCAATTTTGGCATCGCGCTCGCCCTGCATCCATAGAAAAGCCACCGGCCGAAGTGGAACTCTTCGGGACACGCTATCAACTCTCATCATCAGCGAATCGTACAGAGCACCAAACTGCGGGTGTCCAGTAACGTTTGCCTGCACCGAATCATAGTTTGGCGACCAATCTAACAAAGAAGATCCGCCTACCGCATACTTAATAAGCACAGTTGGCTGGTTAGGAAACGAATCGTTAAGTACTTGGGCCAGGCCTACCTCAGGGCCGAAGGCATTAGGAAGTTTCTCAAGTTGACTTGACAATCCAAAATTATGATACGTGATATTAGGGGGCAAGTTTTTACTATCAAGATCAGAAACTTTTCCATGTCCTACCATATTTGATTGCCCTGCCATGATAATTAGGGAAATGGGCATTTTTAGTGAATCTTGGATTTGCTGCGCTTTACTGGGCACGATAAAGTGGCAGGCTAACACCAGAATGAGAAGTTGGCTGATACTCGAGAAGCGTTGTCTCATTCTCTTAGCGTTTTAACTTTTATGTGCTGATCCCGAGTATGATAACTGTTGGGCTTAAGGGGTTGCCCTTAGTTCAATCTAGCTTTTAATACTTGCTTTAGTTCTTCTACTAAATCTGGATGGTTGTCGGCTACATTCTTAGTTTCGTTTTCCGCTGAAGTATGGTCATATAGTTCAACAAATCCATCATCGTGTAGCACCATCCTATGCGTTTCAGTTCGTATAGTCTTATCCTCCTTCCAGTATCCTACAGTTGGGTGCCCGGATGCGTTTGGATTATCAAGTATCGGCTTAAGTGACCTTCCCCGGGCAAATTCAGGAATATCAACTCCGGTCAACTCACAAAGGGTCGGAAAAATATCAAGGGTCTCTACTAAAGCATTGGTTTTACTGCCCTTGTTCTCCATTCCGGGATAATGTATGATCAGTGGCGAAAGCAAAGCCTCTTCAAACAGTGTATGTTTGCCCCAGATAGCGTGCTCGCCTAAATGCCAACCGTGGTCACCCCAAAGCACAACAATAGTGTTTTTATCAGCTCCGGTACGTTTCAGTTCATCGAGAACTTTTCCTACCTGTGCGTCCGCGTAGCTAACGCACGCGGCGTAATGTCGGCGTACTTCATTGGCAAAATCCTCATTAGCATTGGGGTCTTTCCCCCAACGGTTGTATTTCATAAATTCGCCGGACTGATGCCAAGTGGTCTCTCCTGCTGGCTTTTTGGGGTGCACGATGGGGGGGAAGTCAACCCCCTCGTACATATCGAGATACGATTGTGGTGCCCCAAATGGCAGGTGGGGTTTGATTATTCCAACGGCGAGAAAAAACGGCTTTTCATTGTCTGTAGAAAGCAACCTAAGTTGTTCTAAAGCCTCGTTGGTAATTAAACCATCCGGATAGATACTATCTCCTCCCACTTCGGATTGAAAAACGTTCATATCACCGGCATCTGCTCGGATCTGACCATGCGCTAACCCATGCATTATTCCACGTGGATGCTCCCATTCCTCAACCGGAACAAGGTGTCTGTCCCATGCCTTGGGCATTTCAATGATCGTACTATCGTTCCAGTCCTCACCACCTCTACCACCGGGATGGTGAGATACCTTGCCAACAGAAACCGTAGTATACCCGTGTTCTCTGAACCACTCGGGCATACTTGGGTCTACCGCTTCCGCCTTTTGGACTACCTTATTAGCCCGGCGAAAGAGCGCGTCATTACCTGCTGGGCCATACTGACCAGTTAACAGGGTATAGCGCGATGGGCCGCAACTCGGAGCATTTACAAAATGCTTCGAGAAAGAAACTCCTGTCCTGGCTAGTTTATCAATATTTGGAGAGATAATATGCGATGCACCAAAGCTATTTAACTCGGGACGAAGATCATCTACACAAATCAGTAGAATGTTGATCTTACTAGAATGGGGTGGCTCATTAAAACTGCTTATCAATACTATTGAAAAGACCAAACAGATGCTTAAGAGCTTACCCTTGCTAATTTTAATTTTCAAAGACATATTTTCATTGACAATACCAGTTACCTTTAATATAAAGCTTGAGAGGCTGATAAACCCTATTGACAGTCGCCTTATCCACCAGCGTATCCTGGGTTTTGCCTTAAGTCTCCCTCAATATTAGCATCAATCTCGGCCTGCGGTATAGGCAGCAAGCCATGAAATTCCTGGATTGTTTCTCCCGAAATAGGGTTAAACGCTCTTACGCGTTCCACTAGCGTATTCGTTCGGGCTAGGGTCAACCGCCGGGGTTCTTCGGCCACCAGCTCGCGAGCGCGCTCATCAAGTAAATAATCAATATCCACTTCAGCCGGAGTAGCTGGGGTGGCCTGCGCTCGTGCTCGCACAAAATTAATATCAGCAGTAGCACTTGTTTGATCTCCCTTCATCAGATGAGCTTCAGCGCGCAACAAGTAAGTTTCGGCCAAGCGAATGGCGTAAATATCGGTATATACACGGCCGTTTCGGTCATATCCCTGCGGATACCCTTCTGGCATTGCCGCTTTTTTAACGTATACGAAGTGGTTTCGACCCAAATCAGACGGGCGGGGTTGCACCGCTTGTCCAAACTCGGGCGAATCAGGGTTATTAATATAAAACGTTCGTTGCATATTATAACTTGAGTTACGAAGATCCCCCTCAAAATCGCCAAGCCAGATCAGCGTATCTAGATAGTAAGTTGGCTTTACAAAACCGACACCACGCCCTAGCGTATCGGCGGGAATGATCGCTCGGTTATCCTCCGAATCTATTAATCGCTCTACCAATGGGCTCCAGGCTCGGGCGTAACGAAACTCTGGATCACCGTTTAGTACGGCAAAGTCCAGTTGCCATACCCATATCGCTTCCGTGTTTCCACTACTTTGGTTTTGGTTACCTGATCGGAATAAGTCCCAAAACACATCACCTGGCAGATTAGTGTAAGACCCAAACCGCTCTTGCATCAGGGCATACTGCGGGTCATCAATCACACGGGTGGCGGCAGCAATAGCTCCATCATAATCTTCTAATGCAATAAGCGTCTCAGCTAGCACGTGATCGGCAGCGGCCTTGGCCAGCCGACCATCGCCAGGATTCTGCTCGGGAAGATTTTGACTCGCGAACTCCAGATCAGCCTTTATAAACTGAAGCACCTGGTTGGCTGGCGCACGAGTAAAATCAAATTTGGGGGAAGTGATCTGGTCTTCAACGATTGGTACATCTCCCCACAGATGGACTAAGAATCGGTAGGCAAAAGCACGAAAGAAGCGCGACTGGGCTTCAACCTCCAGTTTTTTATCTTCTTCCAGGGGTGATTCCGGAATGAATTCTAAGATGGTATTGGCATTGTTGACAATCTTGTACAACAGCACCCAGTAGTTTTTCACAAACACGTTGGTCGGATTGATCAGAGCGTAGTTGGTGAATTGATTCTGACTGGGCACAACAAACCAAGCCAGATCGGTACCATTGGCGTAGATCGTAGTGATTGCTTTGTCACCTTCCACTTCGTCATCAATTTCTTCAATAAGCTCAGAGGTACGTAATCCTCGGCTGAGGCGGTGTAGTTCAGCTACTGCCGCTTCAAAACCCTCTTCGGTTACCAACGCATTTTCGGGAGTGAGAAACCCACGAGGTTCTTCTTCTAGTAGTTCTTCATCACAAGAAACGGTGACTAGGCTTAAAGCAACCAGTAGGCAAACCGTATAACAAAAGCGATTATATTTAATAAAGTAATACATAGTAATAGTTTTTTTTGGGTTTAAAAACTGAAATCAACGCCGAGAGTATAACTCCGTATAAAAGGTAAATCTTGCACGGTTGTCTGTTGTTCAGGGTCGTAACCTGACCATGAAGTGAACGTGAATAAGTTCTTAGCCGAGGCGTACAATCGAAGTTTTTGTAAGCCAATGCTTTCAAGGGCAGTTTGGGGGATATTGTACGCCAGACTGATGTCCTGTATCCTAACAAAGCTACGATCCTCAAGAATCGGATGATCAAAGGGTGCTATATAATCAAGTCGGGGGTATTCGTTCGTAGGATTGTTGGGTGTCCAGTAGGGTACATCCTGCACGTTGAATCGCTCTGAGAAGGTAGTGAATCCACGACGGTTTACACTTCGGGTTTCGTAGTTGTCGCCTACGTAGAAATTCTCATTACCTCCCCCAATCACTGAGTTAAGCAACACGTAGAGCGAAAACCGCTTGTAACGCAGCGTATTGGATAGGCTGAGCAGGAAATTGGGAGACTCTGTACCCAAGATCACCCGGTCTTCGGGGGTGATCTCTCCATCTCCGTCCACGTCTACAATACGGTAATCACCGGGCCGGAAGCCATCAGGAATATCATCATTTAATTGGTAGAGACCGTCGGTCTTGTAACCAAACACTGCGTTAAAAGTCTCACCGATAAACCAGCCGTTAGCAATATCATCGTCTTCTATGCCGTCACCATCGTTATCTATCCCGCCTAATGAGACGATTTCGTTTCGGTTAAGTGAGAATGCTACTCCGGTTTGCCATTTTAAATTGGCATTAGCAATATTATTAGTGTTGATAGCTACCTCGATACCCTGATTCTGCATTTCTCCAATGTTGGTGAGTACCGTTGAGAACCCGGTAAGGTTCGGAATGCTTCGGCTCTGTAGTAGGTCGCTGGTAGTGGATTGGTAGACATTAATTGATCCTGCCACACGGCTGTTCAAAATAGCGAAGTCCAGACCCAAATTGGTAGCTACCGTGGTTTCCCAGGTAAGGTCTTCATTTCCTAGGGTCTCAAAACCGTAGGTAGCCAGACTGGTTCCGTCGTTGCCAAATAGGTACTGGTTAGTACCAATCCGGCTTATTGAACTGTAGCGATCAATGGCCTGATTCCCGTTTATTCCGTAGGAAAGCCGAACTTTAAGATTATCTAGCCAGCTGGTGTTGTCCATAAAGCTCTCGTTGGTTACCGTCCAGGCAAAAGCTGCCGAAGGAAAAATAGCATACTTATTGTCATCTGAGAAAGCTGAGAAGCCATCTCTTCGTACTGTAAAAGTCATGGCGTAGCGGTTATTATAGCCATAGTTGAGGCGCGCCATCTGCGCAATAGCATTCTGCTCTTCAAAATTAGAAGCTACTTGTTGAATAGCTCCTAACCCAATACTGTTGTAACCCAGTGACTGTGATACCAACCCTCTCCCTTCCGATAGGGTCTCTTCAAAATTACGATACTCCCTACTTAATAACAGTGTGAGGTCTACTGAATGCTGCCCAAAGAATTGTTTGTAGTTGATGATATTATCTAACGTCCAATCGTAGAACCTTTCGACTTCTTTTTGAGCGATACCGTTCTGTATTTGACCATCAACGGTCGATTCGTTGTCAAAGAACACATTGTACCGGTTATTCCTGATATTAGTAGCGTAGTTGAGCGTCCACTGAAGGCCGGGAATGAATGGCACTTCCAATTGACTGGATATCAATCCACGTAAACTAGTTCGCTTGTCTTCGTTCTCTATCAATGTATTAAGCAGTGGGTTCTCCCCTAAGGGATCGCCAATGGGTAAAAAAGCATAACCACCCGGGCCATCTTCGTTGAATAAATTACCGTACGGGCTTTGTCGGTAAGCTTGATCCAGACTAGCCTCTATGCCTGAGAAGTCCTTGGCCGAATACGCTGACCGTACCGAGATTGAGTACCAGTCGGTGATATAGTTGGTAAGATTTAGATTAAAAGTAAGCCGATCAAAGTCGTCATTAGCTACGATGCCGTTCTGGTTAAAGTATGTACCGGCAATGTAGTAATCGGTCTTTTCATTGCGGCCCGAGACGTCGAGGTGGTAGTTCGATATAATACTTTGTTGTAGACTTTCTTGTATCCAATCAGTTTCTCGTCCGGCATCGATGTTTTCCTGCTCTTCTTGGGTGAACTCGATTGGCGATGCATCAGGGTTGTTTGCCAGCAGAATCTGATTATAGTCGTCTGTTTTGCGTTGGTATCCAGGTCCATCCAGTACATCAATTAGTTGCGCAGGCTGTTGTACCCCGACGTACGTATTAAAGTTAAACGTAGGTTTATCAGTTTTTCCAATTTTGGTAGTGATAAGTAGCACTCCGTTGGCAGCACGGGAACCGAACACGGCGGTGGCACTAGCATCCTTAAGCACATCAACGGTGGCAATGTCGTTGGGATTAAAATCGGAGATACTTCCGTTATAGATTACCCCATCAACAACCACCAAGGGCTGATTTCCCGCGGTTAGTGAATTTGTTCCCCGAATATTAAGGTTGGGGTCCTCACCGGGTCGCCCGGGATTAGTAATATTTACTCCCGGTACTTGCCCCTGCATTGACTGTAGTACACTGTAATTAGGTAGGTCAGCGGTTTTTTCGGTGGACACCCGAGCCACTGAACCGGTCACATCTGATTTGCGTTGTGTGCCGTAGCCTACTACTACTACTTCGCTCAGTGATTGAATATCGGGTGCCAATTCCAAATTAATCACTGTCTGGTTCCCAATCTCTACTTCCTCGCTGGTGTAGCCCACTGAAGAAAACACCAGCGTTTTGGCATCATCGGGGGCGGTAAGGCGATAGTTTCCCTCAATATCCGTTACGGTACCGATGGTAGTACCCTTCACTAGCACGTTCACTCCCGGTAGTGTCTCATTGGTAGATAAGTCGGTGACTTGGCCGGTAATCGTTTTTTCCAATATTGATTTCTGTGCATTATACGGTACGAGTACGCTACGGGGGGTAGGTGGAAGATCATACCCCTGCGCCTCCTCACTTGGTTTACTCTTGAGTAGGGTGGGTACTACGGGGGGGCTAGCTTCTTGGCGATGAATTACGTAGAAGCTTGCGTTGATCTTTTGATACTGTAGTTTAAGAGGGGCAAGGATTTGTTGCAGTTGAACCGGCAGCGTCTGGTCTTTATTCACCTCTAGCGTTACATACTTTTCCGCAACATCTTGGTCAGCGTAGCCAAAGTTGACTGAGTAATCTTTTTCCCACGTTTTGAGCAGATCAACCAAGCGAACCGGTTGTTGCTGGGAAGACATGGCTGGCAGCGAAGCGCGCGGAGCCAAAGCGATTGACTGTTGGGCGAACGTGACCACAGGAGATAGTATGGCACTTAACAAAAGTAGGGTGTACCAGCGCCGTAGCATAGAGTTTCGCATCATAGTAATATTTAGGTTTTATTGGAATACATCTTGCGCCGAGTTAGCGACGCTTTACAAATAAATTCTGATCGGTTTCCCTTATGTCCAGCTGATGGGCGATCGCCACCGCTTCAAGTACCACCGAAAGTTCTACGTTCGGAATGGTAGCTGTGAAAGTAAGCGAATCAACCGGAACAGCTGTCGTATCTAGTTGGACCTGCTTTCCATAACGGTCTTCTACCCAGTCGAAGATTTGGCGAAGGGGTGTTTGCTCAAAAACAACCTGATCGTTAACCCAAGAAGAATATAGCTGAGCGTCCACCACCTTCTTTTGTAATGCTGTAGGTATGTTGGTAACTTCTACGAACTCTCCGGGCTCTAACTGAACCGATCGTTGTTCTGAAGCTAATACTTTTACTGCACCACTGGCTAACACAACCTGCGTTTTCTGGTTTTTCTGAGATACTCCAAAGGATGTGCCCAGCACTTCTACCACTGCGGTTTTGGTTCGAACCGAAAATTTCGCTTTTCGATCATCAGCGGTACGTTGCTTTACGACATCAAAGAAACCCTCACCTACTAAATCAACCTCTCGGTTACCCGACCTATCTACCCGGTAAGAGATGGTAGAGTTAGCGTTAAGTGCTACAGTAGAGCCGTCGGGAAGGGTAAATGACTCCTGCTGCGCTAAAGTGCGATAGGTGTAATTGCCAGAGGGGCGTAACCAAAAAAATGCTATTCCACTCACTAGTAAAACACCAATCCATAGGGCAGCATACTTCATCAGCTGTGGTTTCCGATCTATGGTTTGGGCGGACACTTCGTTCCAAACTTCGGCAAAATGCTGATTCCGCTCATAATTCTGATCAAACCCCAGAAGCACAACCATACGCTTTGCTTCCTCAACCACCGGCTTCTTGTCCGGATGTTCTAGAAGCCAATTTGTCCAGAACAGATCGACGGAATGATCCTGCTCCAGGATCCAACGCTGGAAATATGTATCCTGCGCCAGTTCGGCGGCAGAATAGGTAGCATACTGCATATTGTTCGCTATTTATTAACTAAAGCGAAATGCAGCCAAAACCTCATCGGTTTTTACTAAAAAAATTTCTAGAAGGGGAAAAATAGCGTTAGAAGCGTCAGAATGCTTACGTTCTGGTAGCTCCTCTTTAGGACTACCAGTGACTTCGATATAAGATTGTAAACTGCCTCTACTTTGATTGCCATACGCTGAGCAATCTCTTCGTTCTTAAGGTTGTGATAAAATTTCAGTTGTACTGCTTGGCGCTGGCGCTTGGTCAAGGCTTGCATCGCCGCTAGTACGTGGGCTTTCCTTTCTTCTGATACCTCTTCGGCAATGATGGTTGCCTCGGGGCTACTTTCAAACGCGGTAATATCAGTAACCTCGATGGTTGCAGTGCTTGACTCAGCGGTCATTCTTCTAATCTTCCTTAGTAAAGAAGTTCGTAGATAGTACTTTATGGAACTCGTATCCGCTAGTGTGGCTCGGTGTTTCCACAGGTAGACAAACAAATCCTGAATAGCGTCATTTATGAGATTTGTATCGGCCCCTACCTTATGCCCGCAGCTATAAAGGTAGGGAAAAAATTTCTGGTATATAAGGGCAAAAGAAGCTTGATCGCCGGATTTGAAAGCTTTCCATAGCTTAGCCTCTGCCTCTGAGCGATCGTTAGGTTGTTGAGAAGAATCTAGTAAAATTTGCTGCATAATCTAAGGGAAGGCGAGAATGCCTTAAACATATAAAAATATCGCGATACCATCAAGGTTAAGGTTATTAATTTTGCTAATATGGCAACATAATTTGTGGCGTCTAACTTTTGCAAAATACGTTAAGACAAACGCATCAAAACTGAGAAACGCTGATTTGAACAAGCCAGAGAGCTTTCTTTGTAATTGAAATGCTGTGTCAGGCTACGATGAAGTGATGTTATTGGACTGAGATGAAAACCATATTGTGAGGCGTATGTCCTGCTCGTATCAGTATCATTAAGTATCTACGCGAAATTCAGTTAACATTTCATATTAGCCCCCTCTAACCAAGTATAAACCATGATGAACAAGTTACGCGCCCGCTGGCTGCCCCTGGTGTTACTACTGTCTTGCCAACCGAGCGACCACACCACCCACGTTTCCTATCCCGTGATCGAGGAGTTTCTCACGACACGACAACTGTACGAGCAGTACAATATCGAAAATGTAAGCGTAGACCGATTTGTACTCTCCGACGCGCTGGAGTACCGCGGGGACAGTCTGCGCCAGCGAACCCTGAAAGCAACCTACGAACTCGCCCTTTAGGGAGAGGACCAACGATACACCGCCACGGCTGAGGTGACCAGTCCGGATAGTATTCAGTGGACGATGGCCTTGTTCACCGTGACCGAGTACGACCACCGGGGCAGCACTGACGTGAAGACCACCCGCAAGTGGGATCTCCGGTCATCATCCGACTGATCAGACGTTTAGTTGTACTACATTTTCTGCAATCATCGTCTGTTTCGTACGGTAGGGAAGTGATCAGCTAGCCGAAGAAGGCACCCCATGGGTGGATAACGCCTATCGGCTATTGGCCTTGATGAACTTCTCTATCCTTGCTACCTCGAACCGATGCAGCCGGTTAGCCTCTACGGAGTTGTACCCTTCGTAGGGCTTGTCGCACGCCCCGGTATTGTTGGTGGCGAGGGTGTTTTTGCCGTTGGCCGCCACGCTTGCCCGTTGGCAGTAGTTAACATTATTCCCCAGAATCGTGTTGCCCTCGCTACGGGCCGACTCGAAAATTCCGTAGTTCAGGGGAGGATTAGACCCCCAGTTGAAGATAGCGTTTCCCTGCACGGTGAGCCCACGAGACTTTCCGGTGAGGCGAATACCGTCCTTCAGGCGGTCTGCCAAGCGTAGCGTGTCCGGAATGTCAACCCAGTACGTCCACTCCTCCCCCTCGTCGGGGTCAAGGTTGATGTGTCCGGTATCGATCACGTTGTTCGCGCTCACCGTCCCCCAGGTTACACTGTCCAGTACGATCCCGTGCCCCTCGTGCCAGCAAAAAATGTTGCCGGTAATATTGATTTCGTGCGAGTGGTTCACCTCTACGGCATTGTCTCTGATCTGAAAGGTGCGGCATCCGGAGATAAGCACGCTGTTGCTTTGGCTATGAACGAAGAAGCCGGGGCGGCGGGTTAGGTACGCCTGGCACGCAACGATATTCACCACCAGCGCGTGGTGGCACTCGATACCGGCTCCCCCTCCGTAAACAATGCAGTTGGTTACCAGATTGGGCACAAAGTCGCCCCCTCGCCCGGCGGAAGCCAGCCTGTCCAGATAAATGTTGCTTTTGCCGCAGTCGGCGACCTTGCAGCTCCTGATTTCGCACAAAAAGCTGTTATTCCTCAACCAGATACCGTAGTCACGCATTCCGTAGCAGAACACGTTTTCCACCACGCACCCTCCGCTGTGGTCGAGCACAATGCCCGCGTGCGCGTTCTTGTTGTTCGCTGGGGTTTTGATGGAAAGGTTGGACACAATGGCGTGATCCAGCGTTTCGCCCAGAATGCCAATGCCTGACTCGTGATCTTCGTCCATCAGGAGGACCGTGGCGGGGCCGCTGCCGCTTAGGGTAACGTTGTTTTTCAGACGAACGGTGTTGCGCAGTAGAAACGTGCCGCGCTGCAGTTGAACCCGGCCGCCCTGGTCCGAGAAGTAGTCAATCGCAAACTGCAGGGCCTGATCGGCCTGGGGAGACGCAAACAGCGGCGCACCGTCAATGGAGCCTTGAACCCGGTAGGTATCCCCCTGAACGTAGACGTCTACATCCTGTACAATTTCCTGAGCGTAGGTGATCGGTCCGCTCAGTAGCAGGACCAGACCGAGGATGTATTTTTTCATCATAGGGGTGGGGGAGGGGATGAGGTACTTAGTTGGCTTGTTCAAGAGTGCGTTTAATATACGTAGTACGTCCGCCAAACTTCAGTTAAATTTCCATAACTTCGGCCGTGGGCGTTGGGAGCGCACCGGTCTCTTACACCTATTCCGTTAATTCTAGCCTTACTTCGATGCGAAACCTACTTATTCTTTTCAGCCTTAGTACGTTCTTGGGGCTAGCAGCCCACGCCCAGTCGGGTTCGCTTCCCGCTGACGATTCTATTCGGCTCGATCACATTGCGGTTTACGTGCATAACCTGGAAGCCAGTACGGATTTTTACGACCAGACCCTGCGGTTCAAGAAAATTCCCGAACCCTTTAATGACGGCCGGCACACCTGGTACTCACTAGGGGCGGGTAGCCAACTGCACCTTATTCAGGGAGCCAAGCAGAATGTGGAGCGCGACAAGAACGACCACCTGTGCTTTAGCGTGCCCTCGGTGCAGCGCTTCGTGGCCCGCCTGGAAGAGCACAATGTGCCCTACTTCGACTGGCCCGGTAAGCCCCAGGCGGTTACCACGCGCGTAGATGGCGTGCAGCAGGTCTACTTCCAGGACCCCGACGGCCACTGGATCGAGGTGAACGACGCGGGGTTTCAGCCGCGCGATTAATCGCGCGGTTACGCCATCATTGCGCCACCGCCGTCACCGTATACC
>JBASAY010000222.1:0-3082 GCA_049650865.1 Tunicatimonas sp. | reverse complement strand
AAAAACCCACTGCTAATGGTCCAGTCGTTGATAAAATTAGTAAGCTCAAAACGGAGCTTGTTCTCGTCTTCTACCGACTCGTTGCGCAGCAGCTCCCCGGTTTCGTTCACGTTGTCGGCGTAGCGACGGAAGTCGTTGTTGAGGATATTACCGCTGAGGGTGGTGCGGAAGAACCCCCGCCCGTTGCGAAAGCGTCGTCGCCAACTCACCCCCACCGTGCTGGTCCATTGTTGAATGACCGGCACCTGATCCAATACAGCCTGCTGCTCCGGAGTGGCTTCGTCGGGCGGGTTGATCTGGAAGTTATCCAGCGAGCCGATACCGATCAGATTAATCTCGTTATACTCATCAATTTTATGGTTAATCTTGTACTGGTAGTCCCAGTAGTCGGGCAGAAACGGTAGATCAATCAGTTGAAAAAGAAACTGGAGGTAAGAGCGGCGCACCGATACGATGAAGGTGGTATTGGCCAGCGAATCTTCGGGAGGGAGCCGCAGCAAAGGCCCTTCGTAGGTTACCGCCGCTTCGCTAGCCCCCAGACGGAAGTTCAAGCGCCGCTCTTGGGGATTTCCGGTCCGCTGGTCAAATTGTAGTACCCCCGAAAGCACGTTATCGTACTGGGCCGGAAACGCACTGCTGTTGAGGGTTACTCCCTCGATAAACGATACGTTGAGCAAGCCCACCGGCCCGCCCGCGCTGCCCTGCGTAGCAAAGTGGTTGATGTTGGGGATTTCTACTCCGTCTAAGTAGTAGACGTTCTCGTTGGGAGCGCCGCCCCGGATAATCACATCGTTGCGAAACCCGACTGAACCCGACACGCCGGGCAACGACTGCACCACCCGGGCAATATCATTATTACCTCCGGGATAAGTAGCGATTTCTTCCTGAGAAAGCCGCTGAATAGAGTTGGGGGTATCATCGCTGCGCTCGAAGGGACTAGCCAATACCACCACTTCGCCCAGGGAGTCAAGCGCTTCGCTGAGGTCAAAGTTGAGAGCCGGGTTTCCACCGGAACGGACTACTACGTTAAAGCGAGTAGCGGGCTTATACCCTACGTAAGAGGCGGAAACGTTGTAGGTTTGGGCGGAGATATTTTCGAGTTGATAGAACCCTTTCACATCGGTCACGGCTCCGATGTCGGTTCCTTCCAGGCGAATGGTTGCTCCGATTAAGGGTTCTTCCGTCCGGGCATCGCGTACCGTGCCGCTAAGCGACTGAGCTAAGACCGGACAACTTGTGACCACTAGCAAAACAAAAAATATCTTTTTACTACAAAAATGATTTAAAAGTAATGAATGGATGTTTTTTAGAAGCTTTATCACGAGTTTTAAAATTTATTTATTACAAATTTGTTACATATTATCTCTACGAACGATTGTCCTACAAATTTGTTTTAATATAGATGAATATTTATCCAAGTACGTTTTAATATGCAGAAGTCAGGCAAGCAAGGGATCGAGTTACTAAAGCAGTGGGACACGTTTACCGACCGCCATCCGGCGGGGACAATCACCGAATTTGCTCAGTGGCTGCTATCCTCGGCCGACGCGGATACCGACCGCCAATCGTCGACGCCAGCGTCTGCTATGCCCGGAGACGCCCGCGCGGGTTTGTTACTGGGTAGGCTGGCCCGTTTCTCGGTTTTGTGGAGCAAGAAGATGTTTGACAACGTTCCCCTGCGCACCATAGAGGAATACGGTATTCTCAAAATTATTGAGCGGTCGCCCGGCATGCGGAAATCGGACGTAGCTTACCACGCGCTGCTTGAGCCTACTACCTGCTTCGAGATTCTCAAGCGCCTGAAGAAGATGGATCTGGTGGTAGATGAAGCCGACGAAGCCGACCGTCGCTCCCGAAAGGTGCGCATCACTGAGGAGGGGGAGCGGTTGGCCCATCAGATCGACGCGCGGATTATGCGCTTGTCAACGCTTTTGCTTGGGCGATTAAACGACGAAGAGAAGGAAAGCCTAACCCAACTACTCGAGTTACTTAACGATTTTCATGAAGGAGTCTATTCTGAGAGCAGAGAGGCCTCGTTAGAGGAAATTATGGCGACCCATTTACCCGAAGTGGCCCCGCAGAATTGATATCTCCCCCTGCCTTCTCTATCTTGGGCCCTAACTCGTAATTAATCTCAGATAGCATAATGACTCGTCTACTACTCACTTTTTTACTATCGGCTGCTACGCTGTCCGTCTCGTTCGGCTGGGGCCAAACCGGGCACCGGGTGGTGGGGCAACTGGCCGAATGGCACCTCAGCCGCCGGGCCGCCAAGAATATCAACGCGCTGCTGGGTCCCACCTCGCTGGCCATGGTAAGCACCTGGATGGACGAAATCCGCTCCGACACTACCTACGACTACACCAACACCTGGCACTGGGTGACGGTGCCTCCCGGACAGACCTACGACCCGACCATCCAGGAACCCACCGGCGATGCCTATGCCGTGACCCAGCGCCTCATTGGCAGCCTGAAGAGCGACACCCTTAGCGCGCCGCAGGAGCGCGAGTACCTGATGATGCTGGTGCACCTGGTGGGCGACCTGCACCAACCGCTGCACGTGGGCACCGGCACCGACCGGGGCGGCAACGACGTGCGGGTACAGTGGATGGGCGAGCCCTCGAACCTACACCGGGTGTGGGACAGCGATATGATTAATAGCAAGCAGTTGAGCTATACGGAGTTGGCCCACTACCTGAACCGCCGGGCGGACAAGAATTTCGTTCAACGGTGGCAGCCTACTCCGCCCCGCGACTGGCTCACCGAGGCCATGCAGTTGCGCGACACGGTGTATGATACCCCGGAAGACGGGCAGATTGGGTACCAGTACGCCTACCGCAACTTCCCGGTGGTAGAGCGGCAGTTACTGCTGGCCGGAGTTCGACTGGCGGGGGTGCTGAATGAGATTTATGGATAGAATATTGAACAGCACGCTTTGTATTCCTGAACCGATTGTTCTTGCCACAAGGCGAGTTTTGGCAAACCGGATTGAGCCATAAACGTACAAGTGAATGGAAGATAAGAATAGAAATAGTTACACGCGTTGAGATGACAACCCTAGAACTAAAAACCCGCATGCAGA
>JBASAY010000221.1:0-1569 GCA_049650865.1 Tunicatimonas sp. | reverse complement strand
ACGTAGAGCACCGGGTCGCCCTCCGAGCGGCACTGCACGCCCTGGTACACCGACGGCAGAAAACCACTGCCCCACACGCTCTTGCCCGCGCTGGGCGTTTTGCCGCCCGACACCAGCACCAGAAAGCCGGGCAGGTTCTCGTTTTCCGATCCTAATCCGTAGGTTACCCAAGCGCCCATGCTGGGCCGTCCTAGGCGCGGGCTACCGGTCTGCATCAGCAGTTGGGCCGGGGCGTGGTTAAACTCGTCGGTGTGCATCGATTTGATAACCGCTACCTCGTCGACGATGCTAGAGAAGTGCGGCAGGCGGTCGGAGACCCAGGTGCCGGACTCACCACGTTGCGCGAACTCGGCCTGCGGACCCAGCATCTTGGGCACGCCCTGGATAAAAGCGAAGCGCTTTCCCTCCAGTAGCGAGGGCGGACAGTCCTTGTTATGCAGTTTAGCCAGTTCGGGCTTATAGTCGAAGAGCTCAAGTTGGGAGGGCGAACCGGCCATGTGCAGGTAGATCACCCGCTTGGCCCGGGCGGCGTAGTGCGCGAACTTGGCGGCCATCGGGTTGGCATCGGTGAGCGCGGCCTGAACGGTGGCCGGGGCGGTTTGTGCCGCAGAGGAACCGAGCTCGCAGCCCATCAGCGAACCGAGGGCGACCGCGCCGAGTCCGGAGGTGCACTTCTTCAGGAAGTGCCGACGGGTTTCCAGTTGCAGTTGGCGTTGTAATGCTTCTTGATAGATGTTCATGGTAGAGGATTTTCTAAGGGGCCAAATGCTGGATCATCGAAGACGCGACTGCGAGGCTGATGTTGGTTTTATAGACAGAACGCTAGGCAGCGGCTTATCGTTTGAATTGTTAAACTAATGAAACCGCACGCTGCCGAAGCAGTCTCAGACACCATAGCAACATGAAGTAAACAAAGATTAATTATCCCCTACCCCTGTTTCGCCTTTTCCAAATCTTCTACCGTCAGGTGCGCTAGAATCACGTCGATCACGCTCGTTGGGGCAATGGCGGTGTCCGGTAGCAAATCAGCGTGCTGACTCACCAGCAGCGGACGGTCTTCCGGCGTGGTATCAATGCCGCCGTGCGAACCTTTCACCAGGGTGGCATCCAACGGAATAACGTCCATAAGGTAGCGAAATCCGAGCTTTTTCTTTAGCAAGGTGGTGCCAATTTTTGCTTTCAGAAAGCGAATGTCGGGATCGGCAAACACTTCTACCGGGTCGTAGCCGGGCTTACGGTGGATGTCGACCGTGCGGGCAAAGTCGGGCGCCTTGGCATCGTCCAGCCAGTAGTAATACGTGAACCAAGCATCCGGCTCAGCCACCGCCACCAGCTCTCCGGCCCGCTCGTGATTTAGGTGGTGCTGCTTCTTTCCAGCTTCGTCTAGTACGTAGGCAATGCCGGGCGTTCCTTCCAGCAATGCTTTCACCTTCGGAATGGCTTCTGCTTCGTTCACGTAGACGTGCGCCAGCTGGTGGTCGGCCACCGCGAAGGCCCGGCTCACCCCCGCATCGAGCAGTTCATGACCCAGTTCGTTTTTCACCGTGATGTACCCCTGCTCGCGCAGCA
>JBASAY010000220.1:0-72526 GCA_049650865.1 Tunicatimonas sp. | reverse complement strand
AATAAATAACGTACTCAACTTAACTCCGAGGTTTGTGCCACCGTGGCGCAGTCTTTACAAACCCCTTCCGAGCGTCCTGTGGTGACACAGGCCGTAGAGTTGGTTACTTTATTTTATCATCATTCCTTAGGGGTTTCTTCAATGGTTCGTTGCTGAATCTTTTTAAAATAGGAGGATGAGTTTGTGCCCTGCCCCGCCGGTTTCTATTGAGCGTTACTGTTCATGATCGGACACCAAGTGTTCGGGGGCGGACAGTAGCTAAAATGGTAATGTGGGTTGAGCGAACAGATAGAGGGTTTGGGTGGGTTGGCGTAGGGTTTGCGATCAGGATGAACAGGATTACGTGAGATAAGCAGGATAACACAGGGCTGCTCGGTTGCCCCCGCGTAGCTCGTGGTATTTGTCCTGACTATCCTGAACTATCCGGCACATCCCGATTAAGACACCACCTAAATCCCCTCTAGCATGCTCAGAAACTATCTTTACTCAGCGCTGCGCAACCTGCGCAAGAACCGGTTTTACTCGATTATTAACGTGTTGGGTCTGGCGGTGGGAGTTGCCGGATTTCTGATGATCGCGCAGTACGTAGTCTTCGAGCGCAGCTACGACCGCTTCCACGCCGGGGGCGATCAGATCTATCGGGTGCAACTGAACCAGTACCAGAACGACGAGCTAACGTTCGCCAGTGCCGAGAACTATCCGGGAGCGGGTCCGGCCCTGACCGCAGAGTTGCCCGAGGTGCTCAACTACACCCGCCTGTATAACATGGGCTTCAAGAACAACGTGGTAGTTACCTACGAAGAGGCGGCCGACGGCCCGGTGGCCTTCAAGCTGGAGCGGTTCATGTACGCCGATTCCTCTTTCTTTTCGATGTTCTCCTTTCCGCTGGTGCAGGGCGACCGGCAGACGGTGCTGGACGAGCCCTTTACCGCAGTGGTGTCGGAATCCTACGCAAAGCGCTTCTTTGGCGATGCGGACCCGGTGGGCAAGGTGCTGCGCCTGCAAGACGATGACTTCAACGACGAGCGCTGCCGGGTGACGGGCGTCTTTGCGGACGTGCCTGCCAACTCGCACCTGAAGTTCGACGTGCTGTTTTCGTTTCCAACGCTCTACAGCCGCTACGAAGAAGCCCGAGAGCGCTACGACCTGACCTGGGAGCGCAAAGATTTTTACACCTACATCCGCGTGCGGGAAGGCACCGACCCCAATGCCCTGGCCGATAAGTTTCCAGCGGTGGTGGACAAGTACAGTCCGGGACTGGCCGAGCAGCAGCGGTGCGACGTATTGTCGTTGCAACCGCTGGGCGACATTCACCTGTACTCCGATCTGGCCGAAGAGGCCGAGGCCAACGGCAGTGCGCAGGTGGTGTACTTTCTGCTCATCATCGCGGGCTTCATCCTCGTGATTGCCTGGATCAACTACATTAATTTGTCTACGGCTCGGGCCATGGAGCGGGGGCGCGAAGTGGGCGTCCGCAAGGCGCTGGGCGCCTTTCGCTACCAACTTATCAAGCAGTTCATGACCGAGTCGTTGCTCATTAACGGACTGGCCATTGCTGTTGCCGGGGTGCTGGTGAGTCTGTTGCTGCCGGTGTTCAATAGCCTAACTGGGTTGCAACTTACGGAAGTGGCTTTCTGGAGCCAGGGTTGGCTGTGGGGGTTACTGGCCGGATTATTTGTGATAGGCACTTTGCTGTCGGGTTTGTATCCGGCGCTGGTGCTGGCTTCGTTTCGGCCCGCGCGGGTGCTGAAGGGAACGCTGCGCACGGGCAAACACGGCATCCGGTTGCGGCAGGCGCTGGTGGTATTTCAGTTCGCCGCGGCCATTGTGCTGGTGGTAAGCACAGCCATCGTCTACCAGCAGATGCAGTACATGCTCAGCGAGGACTTGGGTTTTAATATGGAACATACGCTGGTAGTGAGCCGGCCTAGCATCCGTCCTAAGGATTGGGAAGGCCAGAAAAATCAGTATGATCAGTTTAAAACCGAACTGCTAAGAAGCGCATCAATTCAGCAGGTGTCGGGGGCCAGTTACGTGCCCGGACACTCCCGGGAGTTCAAGTTCAACTTCCGAAAGTACGGCACTCCGGCCGAAGAGGCCCAGGCGATCCGGGTCAACGGAGTGGATTATGACTACTTCGATATGTTTGAAATGGATATATTGGCCGGTCGTGGCTTTTCAAGAGACCACGCCGACGAAGATACGGCCGTAGTAATCACCAAATTAGCCACGCAAGTGCTAGGCTTCAACAACGTAGAGGATGCCGTAGGATCGCCGTTGACCATCAGCTTTGGGGCCGAAGAGGGCCAAATGGTGGTGGTGGGCGTGGTCAATGATTTCCATCAGGCCTCACTAAGGGAAGCGATTGAGCCGATGGTGATCATTCTGGAAGGCATCCAGACCGAATACTACGCCATGAAGGTGAGTCCACAGAATCTGCCGCAAACCATTGCGCACGTGCAGGCCACCTGGGACGTGGTGTTTCCGGGCAACCCATTCTCGTACTTCTTTCTAGACGACTACTTTAACCGGCAGTACCAGACCGACCAGCGGTTCAGTCAGCTGATTCGGGTGTTTGCCGGGCTGGCGCTCTTTATCGGTGGGCTGGGCTTGCTGGGGCTGTCGGCCTTCACGGCGCAGCAGCGCACCAAGGAGATCGGCATTCGCAAGGTGCTGGGGGCTTCGGTGGGCAGTGTCGTGGTGCTGCTGTCGCGCGACTTCACCAAGCTGATCGTGGTTGCCATTGCGCTGGCGGTGCCGCTGGCCTACTTTGTTATGGACGCCTGGCTGAGTTCCTACGCGTCGCGCATTGAAATTGGTGCGGGTATATTTGTGCTGGCCGGCCTTTTCACCATGCTGGTGGCCTGGCTCACGGTGAGCTGGCAGTCGGTGAAAGCGGCGGTGGCTAATCCGGTGGATAGCTTGCGGAGCGAGTAGGATCAGGATGGTCAGGATGAAGATGATGGTCAGGATAAAAGGAGCAATCAAGATTATCCTCTCATCATACTGTATTCATCCTGACCATCCTATCTTATCCCATCTATCCTGATCAAGACAATAGACAAGTACTTATCCATAAAATGTCTACTTTTGCACAAGTACTTGCACATTTAGCGATGGAAGAATTACTGGAAATATCTGAGCGACTCATTAGTGAGGCCACCAATTCGTTTAGGCGTAGCCTCTACGATGCTATCCACTGGCACGAGCGGCTCATTGGCATCAAAGGGGCGCGGGGAGTGGGCAAAACCACAATGTTGCTACAGTGGCTACACGAACAGAAGCGGCCCACTCGGGAGGCGGCGTACTTTTCGTTAGACGAGTTGTACTTCACCACCCATCGGCTGGTGGATACCGCCCGTGAATTTTTTCAGCAGGGTGGTCAGCTGCTGGTGCTGGACGAAGTGCATAAATACCCTGGCTGGGCCCGAGAGATCAAGAACATCTACGATCGCTACGCTGCGTTGCAGGTAGTATTTACCGGTTCTTCCATTATCAATATCTCACAGCAGGAGGCCGACTTAAGTCGTCGAGTTCGGATGTACGAACTACCGGGCTTATCTTATCGAGAGTACTTGGCCTTGTATCATCAGCAGACGCTCCCCGTGCTTACCTTGCCAGAGATACTAAGCGCAGAAAGTTTGCGTACCCAGTTTCCGAAAGACTTCAGACCTCTAGCTCATTTTAAAGACTACCTCGTTCAGGGTTACTATCCGTTTTACCAAGAATATCAACAAAGCTACCAGGACCGTCTCCGCCAATTGGTGCGGGCCATTGTGGAGTACGATATGGCGGAGTTGAAGGGGTTTGATATTCGTCATGCCAAAAAGATGCTCCAATTGCTGTACGTGATCGCTCAAGAAGTGCCTTTTAAGCCTAATATCAATAGCCTATCTGACAAAACTAAACTGCACCGCGCCACCATCGGTAACTACCTATACTTCCTTCACGACGCGCGGCTGCTTCACCTGCTCTTTGCTTCCGGCTCCGGCGTATCTACCCTACAGAAACCCGAAAAGGTGTACCTTCACAATACTAACCTGTTATACGCACTATCCGAAACGCCCCCCGAAATTGGCACCGTACGAGAGGTATTCTTCGGCAACCAACTCAGTGCGCTACATGCCGTAGCCTATTCGGCACAAACCGATTTTGTGGTTGACCAACAGTATCATTTTGAGGTCGGCGGGAGCAACAAGGGGCGAAAGCAGATAAAAGGATTAACGAAGGCGTGGGTGGTTAAAGATGACTTAGAATATCCGGTGGGCCAGTCGCTACCCCTGTGGGCATTTGGCTTCCTCTACTAGGTGATAACGTTGATTCTGCACGAGAAGGCTAAGTGGTACAATAAATACCGCGTGCGTCCCTATTTTGAGTCGTAGGTTAAGCGAAGTGCTCCTACAACTAGGGTTGAGGTGAAAACAATTGCAGACTACCGTAATCCATCGCATGGATCACCGCCGCCGCTTCTCGTCTACCATCGCCAGGTCAATCGTGCGGCGGTCGATGTCGGTGTTGAGCACCCGTACCTGCATTTTATCGCCGAGCGAGATGATGCGGCCCCGGCGGCGGCCCATCACCCGGTAGTTCTTCGCATCGTACTCGTAGTAATCGTCGTTCATATCGCTCATGCGAATCATTCCCTCACACTTATTGGCCACCATCTCCACGTAAATACCCCACTCGGTTACTCCCGACACAATGCCGTCGAACACATCTTCCTGGTGCGCGGCGATGTACTGCACCTGCTTGTACTTGATGGAGGCGCGCTCGGCATCGGCGGCGCGTTTTTCTTGCGTCGATGAATGTTCGCACTGCTGCTCGTAGGACTCGCGCTCGGGCGGCTTGCCCCCGTCGAGGTAGTGTTGCAGCAGGCGGTGCGTCATCACGTCGGGGTAGCGGCGGATGGGCGAGGTAAAGTGCGAGTAGTGATCGAAGGCCAGGCCGAAGTGGCCGTTGGCTTCGGTGGTGTACTTAGCCTTGGCCATCGAGCGAATGGCAATCGACTGCAGGATGTCCTGCTCGGGCTTGCCCTCTACGGCGGTCATCAGCTTGTTGAGCGAGCGCGATACCGCGTCTTCTGAGGTTTGCAGTTTGTAGCCGAAGCGCTGGGCGAACTCGGCGAACTCACTAATTTTCTCTAGGTTAGGATAGTCGTGCGTACGGTACACAAAGGTATTCTTCTCGCCCCGGTTTTTGATGCCGAAGGCAAAACGCGCCACCTGCCGGTTGGCCAGCAGCATAAACTCTTCCACCAGCTTGTGGGCATCCTTGCGCACCTTGGGAATCACCTCCAGCGGATTGCCCTCTTCGTCGAGGCGAAACTTCACCTCGGTGGTCTCGAAGTTGACCGCCCCTTCCGCAAAGCGCTGCTTGCGAAGTTGCTTGGCCAGTTGGTTAAGTTTGGTTAGCTCCTCTACGTAGTCGCCCTGCTGGGTATCCATCACCTCCTGGGCCTCTTCGTAGGCAAACCGACGGTCCGAATAGATCACGGTACGGCCGAACCACTCACTCTGAATATGCGCCTGCTCGTTGAGCTCGAACACCGCCGAGAAGGTAAGCTTTTCTTCTTTGGGCCGCAGCGAGCACAGTTCATTCGACAGCTTCTCGGGCAGCATCGGAATCACCCGGTCTACCAGGTATACCGAGGTGGCGCGGTCGGTGGCCTCATCGTCCAGGGCGGTGCCGGTTTGCAGGTAGTGGGTTACGTCGGCGATGTGCACACCCACCTCCCAGTTTCCGTTGTCCAGCTTCCGGATCGACAGGGCGTCGTCGAAGTCTTTGGCGTCGAAGGGGTCGATGGTGAAGGTGGTGATGGAGCGGAAGTCGCGCCGCCGGGCAGCTTCCTTCTTGGTGATGCCCGCCCGCATCTTGCGGGTTTCTTCCAGCACGGCCGACGGAAACTCGAAGGGCAGATCGAACTCAGCCATAATAGAGTGAATCTCAGCGTTGTTCTCTCCGGCTGGGCCCAGCACGCGGGTTACGGTGCCCACCGGGTTGCGGTCGCCCGCGGGCCATTCGGTGATGTCGACAATCACCTTGTCGCCGTTGGTAGCCCCGTTCAGCTGGTCGAGCCGTACGTAGATATCGTCGTACATCTTGCGGTAGTCGGCAATCACGAAGGCATAGCGGGCCGACATCTCGAGCCGCCCCACGTACTGGGTGCGGCCGCGCTCCACCACCTCTACCACTTCGCCCTCGGGGCGGCGGTCGGCGGTGCCCGAGCCGTAGGAGATCACCTTCACGGTGTCGCCGTCTACGGCTCCCTGTAGTTCATACGCCTCTACCCGCATGTCTTGCTCCAGGTCGTCGCTCACGATAAAGGCGAAGCGGGGGTTTACAAAATCGACCTTGCCCAGGATAAACGAGGGCTCGGCGGTGGTTTGGTATTTGCCCCGGGGCAGCGCCCGCACCTTGCCCTGCTGCTCGAGCTGCTCGAGTAGGGGAATCACCGCCGATTTATCAGCTTTGGTGCTGAGGTTCAGCTGCGTAATGAGTTGCTTGGAGGTGTAGGCCTTGCTTAGGTTGGCGTTGAGGGTTTCAAGAACGCGCTGTTCTAAACTACCCTGGTCGGCGGTTTTTTTGCTTTTATCCGACTGCTTGGCTCGAGGGGTAGAAGGCTTTCGGTTGTTCGCCGAGGCACCCTTTGACTTACTACGACTGCTTGGGGAAGAAGATTTAGACGACTTCTTCTTGGTAGTATTTTTTGGTTTGTTGTCCGACGACGGACGGTCCTTCTTAGCGGATTGCCGCCCAGCGGATTGCCGTTCCGGTCGGGCACGATCAGCCGAAGGCTTGGATTTTTTGCTACGGGGCATAAAAATGAAAACTAGAATTGATGTTGATTAGGTAACGTAACATTCGGACGAATGCTTCAGAAGAGAGGAAACGTAAGGTGTTACTTAGTAGTGTTAACTCAAACGATCAAGAAAGGTTCCGAATCCCCCCTACCGCCAGATCAGTAGATGCTGCGCTTAGTGAATAAGGTAACGCAGTGATGAGACAAGTCTGACTTTCTTGAACTCCGGCGAAGCGGGGTCTTTATCGCTGATGGCGAACACCCCTTGGTTGGCCCGGGCAATGTCGCCAATTTGCGCCCCTGAATTGTCGGCGAATTGCTCAGCCGAAGCGCGCGCGTTAGCAATGGCCTCGGCCAGCATGGCCGGTTTGTAGTCGTTGATGTTCGATATCTCGTAAGAGATAAGATTGTCGCTTAGTACCACCCCTCGTTCAATGAGTGCTAGCGTGTTTTGCGAACCACGACGAACCAGATCGACCTGCTCGGTATACACCGAAATAGGCACCCGGGCGTTGTAGCGATACTTAGAGTTCTGGTAAGTATCTTGGTACATGCTGGGCGGGGCAGTGCTGATCTCTTCATCGCTAAACCCCGCGTCCTTTAGAAAGGACTGAATGGCATCGGTATCTTCCTGAATTTGGTTAAAAAGGTCGTCGATGCTATTTGATTTCGCCTCAAAGTTGAGCGACCATATTGCCCGGTCGGCCTTCACAATCCGTTCTGACAAGCCCTTCACCTCCACAAATTTACCCTGATCGGAGAACTCCCGAGCCGCTAGGAAAACAACGATCGCCCCCGTTAGCAGAGCGACCACCAGCACCACGGTAAGAATTCTTTCCTTCATAAAAAAGCAACGTTTGTTTGACCATTTGGTTTGAAGGGACTCAATCAATAAGTACGCGCACTTGGCCAACAAAAGGGGCAGCTACACCACTGTGATACGTTCGGGAGCAACCGGGGGTAGCGATTGTAGGCGAAGATACACCTGGGCAAGCAAGCTTATGTTTCGCTGGCAGAAGCGGGTAATCTTTGCCAGGTCGTTCTCGCGATGATATACCCGGTTGATATCGCTTCCCTGGATGGCGTCGCTATCGTCTATCTCAAGATCGAACACGGCCGCCAGCAGCTCCAGCGGCGTGAAGCTCTTGTAGTCGCCGAATTTCCACAGCTGCATGGTATCGATGTGAGGCACCTGCCAAGCGCGCAATCCGCCCAAATCTAGGCTATCGGGCAGGGCAATGTTGTTGATCAACATGCGGCGACAGAGATAAGGGAAGTCGAACTCTTTGCCGTTGTGCGCACACAGTTGCAGCTTCTTCTGGTCGAATTTCAGTACCGTTTCCTTGAAGTTCTGTAGCAGGTCGGCTTCGTCATCGCCCGAGACACACTTTATGCGCAGTTCGACCTCGCCGTCGTCTAGGTAGTGGAAGAAGCCTACTGAGATAACGATGATCTTACCAAACTCGGCGTAGATTCCCCCCCGATCAAAGTACAGTTCCGCTACCGACAGCTCGTTAGGGTTAGATAGAGTACGAGCTTTATGCTGCCATGCCCGCTGCATTGCCGGGCTTAGCTGCTCCAAGGCGGCTTGGGTGGTTACGGTTTCAATATCTACAAACAGCAGGTGAGCGGGCAGCGTATCGTGGGTCATGGGGAAAGCGATCGTGGTTCGGTGAAGTATACGAAGGTAAATCGAAGCGGTTCGCTGATACCGTAGTGGTAACCATCCGTACACTGTTTAGGGGCTGCTGACTAATGGTTGGGAAATAGCCGGGGAATCTCTAAATTTGCGGAGTTAGATACCGGTCCATTAGCTCAACTGGATAGAGCAACTGCCTTCTAAGCAGTAGGTTTCAGGTTCGAGTCCTGAATGGATCACTCTGAATGTCAGGCAGTTACAAGGTAAGTCTTGTAACTGCCTTTTTACTAAAAGGTGATATCACAAAAATGCCGACTTATACACCCTCATTACCTTTAGCTCGGTAGTACGCAAAATACGCACTGCGCCAATGTAACCACCACCAATACCATCAGAATACCATGCCTATCGGATGCATCCTCAACCGTCCAGGCTAATTTAACTTTCCCGTACTTTACAATCGCCGCTCAGCTTACTTTCCGCCCGAATCGCTTTCTTGCTCGATGGTAGCGGCCGGTTCCAGCACATTGCCGTCAGCGTCGATCATCACGATGCGGTCCATGCCTAATTCTTTCAGGCCAGGCAGCACCTTTTCCTTGTCGCCCACCACAAACCACTGCAACTTCTGGGGTTGCACCATCTGCTTACTCAGCGCACGTGCGTCGTCAAGCGATAGGTCCTTCATGCGCTCGCCGTAGGTCTGGAAGTAGTCGTCGGCCAAGTCATACTTCACAATTTCGTTGAGCGAACTGCCCACCGCCCGGTTGGTTTCCCACCGGCCCGACAACTGCAGGGTACTGTTCTTCTGTACCTTGTCGAACTCTTCCTGCTTGATTGGATGATCACCCACAAAACCGTCGAACTCCTTCTGAATCTCCTGAATAGATTCTTTGGTTTTATCCGTCTGCACCGGGGCGTACACCAGGTAGGGACGCTGGCCCTTGGCCGCCCACACGAAGCTCCCCGCTCCGTAGGCCCAGTGCTTGTCTTCCCGGAGGTTCATGTTAACGCGCGAGGTAAAATCACCGCCCAGCACGTCGTTCATCACGTCTTTCGCCAATTCGTCTACTTGTCCGTAGGGATCGGTCAGGTAGCCGCCGATCACGATCGACTGTTGCGACTCGGGGCGGTCCATCAGGTAGAGCACGTTGGCCGGGGCGTCAGGAGCTTCCGCGATGTTCTTTTGCGGTACCTCACCCTGCTTCCAGGCGGCGAAGCGACGCTCTAACTTTTCGGTCAGCTCGTCCAGGCTCAGGTCGCCCACCACCGTCAGGGTTGCGTTGTTGGGCTTAAACCAATTGTTGTAGAAGGCGGTCAGGTCGTCGCGGGTAATGGTCTGCACGGTTTCCTCGTAGCCCGAACCAGTGAGCGGATTGCCGTAGGGGTGCTGCTCGCCGTACATCAGCTTGGGGGCCACCCGAAGCGCCATGGTGAACGGACGCGTCTTTTCGCGCTGGATGCCCGACACCTGCTCCTTTTTGAGGCGGTCTAACTCCTGGGCGGGGAAGGCCGGGTTCAGGATCACGTCGGCGTACAGACCCAGGCTTTGATCGAGCACCGGTTTCAGGGCGGTTAGGCTTACGTACGAAGCGTCCAGATCGGAGTAGGCGCTGAGCGAAGCACCCAGGGTTTGCAACTCTTCACTGATTTGCAGGGCGTCCATGGCTTCGGTGCCCTCGTCCATCATACTCAGGGCCAGCGATGCCGTGCCAGGCTTGCCGCCCTGGTCGGCGGCGTAGCCCGCGTCCACCACCAGATTCATCACCACGGTGGGCACGCCCGCGCGGCGGGCCAGCACCACGTCTAAGCCGTTAGACAAGGTGGTGCGCTCTAACGCGGGGAACGTTGCCGCGGCCACCTCTCCCATCTCAGGCAGTTGACTGCGGTCGGCATCGGTATCGCTGGCCTGGTACTCGGGGTAAGGGTAGGCCACTAGGGTGTGCTTGCCGTTGCTCAGCCAGGTTTTAACGGCATCCTGAATATCGGCTACCGTAGCTTCCTGAACGGTGCTTAGGGTTTTCTCGTAGTAGTCGGGCCGGCCACCGTATACCTCATTTATAGCCAGCAGGTCAGATTTACCGCCAAAGCCGCCGATGCGCTCGGTGCGCTTGATAAAGTTGGCAAAGTAGGCGGACTTCACCTTATCCAGCTCTTCTTGGGTGGGGCCGTTGTCAATAAATTCCTGAAGGATTTGTCCCAGCTTCTGCTCCACTTCTTCTACCGACTCGCCGGGCTTCACGTTGGCCCGCACGGTAAAGGTGCCCGCGATCTCGCGGGGGTACACGTAGGCCGACACCGAACTTACCTGCTGGTCTTCGTACTGCAGCTTCTTGTACAGGCGGGATGTCTTTCCGGCCGCCATAATGTCGGAAGCCAGGTCCAGGTACACCATCGCGTCGGTGCCCCACTGCGGCACGTTCCACACCTGGGTGATGCGCGCCTCGGGCACGCGATCCTCGTAGGTCTGGCGGGTGTCTTCGGTGCGCTTGGCCACGTTTACCTGCGGACGCGCCAGGGTGGGGCCGGGGGCAATGCTGCCGAAGTACTTCTTCACCCGCTCGTGCACGTCGTCGGGGTCTACGTCGCCCGCGATGGAGAGCACCGCGTTGGCCGCGCCGTAGTAGGTCTTAAACCACTCGTGCACGTCGTCGAGCGAAGCGGCGTTCAGGTCTTCCATCGAGCCGATCACGGTCCAGGAGTAGGGATGTCCCTCGGGCCACAGTGCATCGTTGATCAACTGTCGCTCCCGGCCGTAGGGCTGGTTCTCGCCCTGCCGCTTTTCGTTCTGCACCACGCCCCGCTGCTCATCGAGCTTAGCCGAATCAATGGCGCCCAGCAGGTGCCCCATCCGGTCTGACTCCAGCCACAGCACCTGGTCTAGCCCGGCGGTGGGCACGTTCTGGAAGTAGTTGGTGCGGTCGTTGTTGGTGGTGCCGTTCAGGTCGGTGCCACCGATACGCTCCAGAGCCTGGAAGTAGTCGTCGTTAAAGTTCTCGCTGCCGTTAAACATGAGGTGCTCGAAGAGGTGGGCAAACCCACTCTTGCCCGGCTTTTCGTTCTTGGAGCCCACGTGGTACCACACGTTCACCGCCACGATGGGCGCCTTGTGATCCTCGTGCACAATCAGGCGCAAGCCGTTGTCGAGGGTGTATTCTTGGTAAGAAATGTCAATGTCGTCGACCGAGAAGAGGGTCGAGTCTTGGGCGGTGGCCACAACGGAAGTAGTCAGCAGGCCGATCAGTAGAAGCCCGGCAAGCCCGAAAGAGGTGCTTTTCATTATTAGATAGGTTAGGGAACGGTAAATTTTTGGTAAAAACGTACTTAAAGGTAGCGAATTGTGCGATAAGGAGCAACCGCCTCCCCCCCAACCCGGTAGCTTACGGGGTCACCGCCATCTCTACCCACAGCGTATCGCTGGCCCGGTAAATTTCTATCGGCAAACCACTCACCGTAAGACCGTGTTCGGCGGCGTAGGCCTCCAGCCGCTCGTTGATCGCCCGGGGGCGAGGTTGCGCTAGGGAGTTAGCCGCTACCCGCGCGCGCAGGTACGTTCCGGCCGCCAGGGTGTCGCGTACGTACCCAGCGGGTAACGAATCAATCGGAGCGCTTAGGGTGATGCCGATCAACTGATTGACCTCCTCGCCGCTGCCCGACGCGGCATCACGGTTCACCACGGTGAGTATGCCCAGCACCGCTCCGCGCTCTTGTTGCTGCTTGGCCTTTACAAAGATTTCTCGCAGGGCCAGGTCGCCGTAGGTTCCCTGGTAGGTACGGCCGACCACAATTCGATCGCTAAGTTGTACTACCTCAACGTCGATGGAGTTAAATCCGCCTAGCCAGTAGTAGCCTAGCACAGCGAGCAGGCTCAGCGGAAGAACAATTAGCAGAAGTACTTTTTTGAGCATACGCACAAGCAAACGTGTAATAAGCCGGGGGGGTTACTCCACGCACGCGGCGGCGAATGGTTTATTTCCACCTCGGCCCGCAACTACCGTTTTTAGTTATAAAGCTCTATTGCAGGAGCGCTGGTTGTTTCAGACATTTAGCGCTCACCTATCTCGCCTCATGAATTTATTGACCAAGTTCTTCTACTACTTCGTTGTTCTGATCAGTTTCATCGTTATCGTACTCTCTTTACTGTCGCTTGATTATGACAATACGCGCTGGTGGATGAAGGCCATGGACTTCCCCCGCTTGCAGTACCTGGTGATCGCTTTTTCGTGCCTGGTGATCTTCGGGCTGCGCAACCGAAGGTGGACCTTCTGGCCGATTTTCCTGGTAGCTGGATTGCTGGCGACAATAGCGATTCAAGGAATCTTCATCTTTCCTTATACCCCCTTAAGCCAGCCGAAGGTAGCTTCCGTACCGGCCGAAGGCGACTCATCGGCGTACTTGCGTTTGATGCTTGCCAACGTGTACATGCCCAACCGGGAAGCCGAAGCTTTGCTCAGCATCACGGAGCAAGCCGACCCCGATATGCTGCTGCTGATGGAAACCGACCAGTGGTGGATCGACCAGATGGCCCCGCTGCGCGAGCGCTACCCGCACCACCACGAACTTCCGATCGGCAATACCTACGGCCTGGCGCTCTACTCCCGCTATCCGCTCGAAAATTTCACGACTAAGTTTTTTCAGCACGACAGCGTGCCGTCGTTTCACTGCCGGGTGCAGCTGCGCAACGGTAGTCAGTTTAGCTTCCATGGCGTGCACCCCGTGCCCCCCGTGCCCAGCGAACACCCCGATAATGCGAACCAGCGAGAGAGAGAAATGGTGAAGGTGGGGGCGCTCGTTAAAGAACGTACCCTACCGGCTGTGGTGGCGGGCGACTTTAACGACGTGGCTTGGTCTAACACTTCCCGGCTGTTTGAAACGGATAGCCGGTTGCGAGACGTTCGGGTAGGGCGGGGGTTATACAGTTCGTTTGATGCCACCTCGTGGGTGATGCGTTGGCCGCTGGACCACGTGTACGTATCGAAGGAGTTTCGGGTGGCGTCGTTCGAGCGCCTTGGTTCCTTTGGTTCCGACCACTTTCCGATCTACGTAGAACTGGCGTTGCCTGCTGGTTCGGCAGACTAAAGGCTTTCCGCGGAGGGCTACTTCTGGTTTTTATCCCGGCGGACGGATACGCTGCAAGTAGTCACGTTGAAGCAAAAAGCTTTTAATTTTCGGCGTTGCTAATTTTTGTTCGCTATAATTCCTGAGTTGCTGCCAGAATATCGCGGAGGTAGGCACGAAGCGGACCGGACGGGCTCGTGGGGGCGGCCCCCGCGGGGTGTTTTGCCCGCGACGATGCGCCATTGCGCTATACCTGCGCGTCAGGGGTGGGTTGGCTTTGTGGGCCGGTTGAGCGCCGAGGGGGCGGCACTATGGGAGGGGATTGCGGGAGCTTGCGGCGGTGGCCTATAAATCAATACTGATACGGAGCTTCCCGCCTAAGCCTTCCTCTACGATCTTGCGTAGCGTGGATAAGCGGATATCGCCCGAAGCATTTTCAACGCGGGAGATGTAGCTGCGTTTGGTGGCCAGCTTGTCCGCCAACTCTTTTTGGGTCATGTGTGCCTGTTTGCGGGCGTCTTTGATCATCTCGGCAATCATGTACGCTTCAGCTCTTTCTTCAAAGGCAGTGCGTTCTACCGTACCGGGTTTGCCGTACTTCTCATCGAAGTGCTCACCGATCGTTCTAGGATATTCCTTTTTCTTCATAGTATGCTGCTCTTAGCGTTTTAGCTCGTTCCAGTTCCTTTTTTGGTGTCTTCTGACTCTTCTTCTGAAAGCCATGCAACAAGATTACCAAACTACCTTGCCTTGGTCGGCCGCCATCAAAAAAGCTAAAGATCCGGTAGATGTTGCTACCCTGTTTAATCCGTACCTCGTACAGGCCGTCTCCCAGGTGCTTCAAGAACTTTTCCGGCACCCGGTCCACACTGCGGATGATCTGCAACACGTAGTCTATCTTCTCTCGGACTTTCTCGGTTTGCGCTTCGTAGAACTGCCAGTAGTAATCATTAAACGGTACGACTTCTCTTTTCATAGTATACTGCAAAGGTAACTGATAAGTTACTTTTTTCTTATCCCAACGGATGATATTTATGGATAGCGGCTTTGAGTTCTTCTAAACCGGTTTGTCGGTACTCTTCTACACTGCTCACCCATTTGACCGGTGAAAGTTTGGACAAAACTGTGGGTCTTGTTCGGACTTCAACTTGTCAAGAGCGTATTTCTAGGACTCCACCCGGCAAACTGATCGGCCAGCGGATCAACAGCTTAGTACTGTAGCTCACCCCGGGCGGAGTAGGTTACGCTGTCGCGTAGCATCATCTTCTGCTTGCCCTGGGTTTCGAAGGCAATCACGCGGGGTGCTCCCCCTTGAGAAGAAAAGGTCATCCACATCTTCCGGCTGGTGCTGTAGAGCACGTTATCTTCCTGAAACATGGTTTCGATGCGGTACACGTTGGCCAGCGAGTCGCGGTAGAACACCCGCAGGTAGGGGATTTCGGCCTCGCTGCCCTGCTTCGCCCGGTAGGTGCGCACCCGCAGCGAATCCTGAGCAGCCCGGTCGGTTTCTTCGTACTCTCCCTGTAGCACGGGCTGGTTGATATCGGCCTGCCGAAAAAGATCAAAGGTTTCGGCCCAGGCGCTGCTGTCCTTGCGGATGGTCTGCGTTTGGGTTTGCCCCCCGATGCTAGCCCGCAGAGCAACCGGCGGGTTAAGTGAGTCGAGCCACTGCAGTTGCTGCTGCACCAGGGTTGGCACATCAAAGTACGGCTGCTCGCCCAATCCATCGACCGCCGACGGAGGGGTACAGGCCACAAAACTGAGGGGGGGCAGGTACATCAGCCACCGGTAGAACTGCCTACGGAACGTCTTCGTCATTGTTAGCAATAATTTCTTGACCCACGTGGTCGTCGGGGCGCAGGTAGGGACGTACGATGAGTCGGCTGCTGTTTTTGTAGCTAAAGTAGTTTAGTATCCAGTTGGCCATGGTGCCCATTTTGTTGCGGAAGCCCACCAAGTAGTAAATATGAATGACCCACCAGGTAAACCAGGCGAACCAGCCTCCCGCCCGCACCTTGCCAAACAGGTCGGCTACCGCTTTATTACGGCCAATGGTGGCGATGGTTCCCTTGTTGAAGTAGACGAAGGGTTCGGTGGGCTGCTGCTTTTCGGTGCGCTCCAGGGTCTTGGCCACGTACCTTCCCTGCTGAATAGCGGTTTGGGCTACGCCCGGATACCCTTTGGGATACTTCTCGGTAGTGTGGTAAGCAATGTCGCCAATAGCAAAGATGTTGGTGTAACCCTGCACCTGATTAAACTCATTCACCAGGAAGCTGCCCTTCTTCGAGCTCTCTTCACTGAGCCCCTCGATAAACGCCCCCTTGGTGCCTGCGCACCAGATCAACCCCTCGGTCTCAATGGTGGTGTCGTCGCTTAAGCCGGCGGTACGGCCGTCGTAAGATACTACCTTGGTGTTCAGCACCAGATTAATGCCCATCTCGCGCAGATACTTCTCGGCCTTGATGCCGCCCTTCTCGTCCATGTAGGGCAGCAGATGCTCGCGGCTGTGTACCAGGTAGATGTGCATCATGCCCATGTCTAGCTCCGGGTAGTCGCGGGGGAACACGTTCTTGCGTAGTTCGGATAGCGCCCCCGCCAGTTCCACGCCGGTAGGGCCACCGCCTACGATCACGAAGTTGGTAAGGCGGTCCTGCTCAGCAATGTCGTCGCTGATGGTGGCCTTCTCGAAGTTCTGCAGAATCTGACTGCGCAGGTCCAGCGCGTCGCGCAGGGTGCGCAGGGGCAAGCCGTACTTCTCGATAGATTCGTTGCCGAAGAAATTAGACAGGGTGCCGGTGGCAATCACCAGGTAGTCGTAGTGCAGCGAACCCACGATGGTTTCTACGCGCTGCTGTTCGGGATCGATGCGGTTGATCTTCATCATCCGAAAGTGCACGTCGCGGCCCCGCTCTACCAGGTTGCGCAGGGGGTCTACCACCGAGTCGGGCTCGATGCCCGCGGTAGCCACCTGGTACAGCAGCGGAATAAACGTATGAAAGTTGTTGCGATCGAAGAGAACGATCTGGAACATCTCCTGATCGAGGTACTTGATCACGTTCATGCCGCCGAAACCACCCCCGATCACCACCACCCGCTTTTTGCGGGTGTCAGGGATGCGCAGCGAGTACTTATCATCCATACCGTAGGTTACTTTTGTTTCGTACTAAAAAAGTCGGTTACCCGGCCGATTGTTTGGCCCGGGGGCAGCGATCACAAAAAAAAATCAGCACGGAGCGTATCTAAAACCGCTGCGCGCAGTTAAACGAGTAAACTACGAAAACTTATGAAAGCACTATTTAACGACCAGGTAATTGCCGAGAGCGACCAAACCGAGGTAGTAGAAGGAAACCACTACTTCCCCCCGACTTCGGTGCACCAGGAGTATTTTAAAGATAGCAGCACCCATACCACCTGCCCCTGGAAGGGCAAAGCTTCGTACTACTCGCTAAAAGTGGATGGCAAAGAGGCGGCGGATGCGGTGTGGTACTATCCCGAGCCCAAGGAAGCCGCCTCAAAGATAAAAGACTATGTGGCGTTCTACGGCAACAAAGTTAAGATTGTGGAGTAGTAACCTCTACTGATTAGCGATGGGCTTGCTACCCAACACGCGCATCTCAACCCGGCGGTTAAGCTCGCGGCCCTCTTTCTCGTCGTCGTTGGTGGCGATGGGGTCGTCCTCACCGTAGCCCCGGGCAATCAGTTGGTCTACGGATACTCCTTGTTCTATCAGGTAGTTTACGATGGCTTGCGCGCGGTCTTGCGAAAGCTGCTGGTTGTAAGCCTTGGCGCCAATGTTATCGGTGTGGCCAGCAATTTCTACGCTGGTGCCGTTGCCGCTCTGCACAAACTGCTTGAGCCGTTCCAGTTCGTCATACGACTCTTCGCGCAAGTTAGCGCTGTTAAAGTCGAAGTAGATAAACTCCAGCACCATGCGGTAGTCGGCTCGGGTAGGGCTCAGGGCCACCTTGCGGCGAAACTCCTGCGAGGTGCTGGTGGCCCCCGGCACGCTTACCTGCAAGCTCTTGTAAACGTAGCCATCCTTCTGCACCGCCAGTACGTACTCGGCCGGTTGTTCGTTAAAAATATCAAATCGGTAGATTCCCGTGTCTACGTTCTCGGCCGCCACGGTACGTCCGTCGTTCATATCCTTTAGCGACACGGTGGCGTTCATCGCCTGCTCACTGCTGGCATCGTCTACCTTGAGCAGTAGCTGCACCGGTTGCAGACTGGCCACGTCGCCGATGGTAGGTTTCTCGGCGGCCTCCACCGACTTAATGTCGCGGCTGCCGAGCGATTCGTTAGCGGCCAGCGGTCCCCCGCCCTGTTTGTCTACGGTAGCTAAATCAGCCGCCAGGTCGGGCACCTCCACCTTGTAAATATCCAGGTAACCCAGGCCGTCGTTGCGTACCGTGGCGTAGTAGCCAGTGGTTTCGTCTTTGGTGGTCACGAAGTACACGTCGTCGTCGGGAGTGTTGATGGGGTAGCCCAGGTTCACCGGTTCGCCCCAGGCTTCTTCTTCCTCGTCGTAGGTCGACTTAAAGATATCGTAGCCGCCCATGCCCTTGTGGCCCCGGCTACTGAAGTACAGCGTTTTGCCGTCGTGTCCGATAAATACGCCTTCCTCGTTGTAGGGAGTGTTCACCACCTGCCCCAGGTTGGTTACCTTGCCCCAGTCGCCCCGGCGGTCTTTTTCGCAGCGGTAGATGTCATACCCTCCGTAGCTGCCGGGGCGGTCGCTGGTGAAGTACAGGCTGTTGCCGTCGGGAGAAATAGACAATGAGTTCTCGGTGTAGCTAGAGTTGATGTTGTTACTTAGCGGTTCAGGATTTGACCAGGTGTCGTCGTCCTGCAACTCAGACAGAAAGATGTTGCCGTCGCCGTCGTCGCCATCCTTATAAAAATAGAGTTGCTTACCGTCGGCCGACAGGGCCAGGTTAGAGTCGAAGTACAGGTTATTGATCGTCTCGCCGATGTTTTTGGCCTTGCTCCACTGCCCGTCTACCTTTTTAGAGATAAAAATATCCTCGTAGTAGAAGTTGTCGTCGAACACGTCTTCGTTCAGGTTGTCTTCGGCCCGGCGTGAAGTAAAGATGAGGGTCGTCTCGTCGGCGTTAAGTACCGGAGCGTAGTCTTTGCTGCTGGAGTTGACGGCGCTACCCAGGTTGGTGATCTTGAAGTTGCGCGTATTATTTACGAACTCCAGACCGTTCTCGCACTCGTAGATGCGCCGCCGTACCTGGCTCACCGGCACCTTATCGTCGCCCCGGTACTCTTTATCACGGTTCACCTTCTGCAGATAGTTGTTGTAGAAGTTAATGGCTTCGTTAAACTTCATATCGTACTGGTAGGCGCGGCCTACGGAGTAGAGGATGTCGAAGCGGTAGCTGGGGTCTATTTCGTATACCTTGAGCAAATAGGGAGTAGCCTGCCCCTTGTTAATGGTTTCTAGCGTGGTTTTTCCGGCCATGTAGTTGGCCTTTAGGCTATTGGGGTCGGTCTGGGCCGCCTGAATGTACATCTCCTTGGCCACTTCGGGGGCTTTCTGCTCGTAGTAAATCTCATCGGCGATCTCTAAGAACTGCCGGGCAACTTCTTTCGGATCGTCTTGCGCTAGAGCCATCCCGGGGGCCAGCCCCAGTACAATTCCAAGGAGTAAGTATCTGAGCAAGAATCTGGTCATAGTAACTTTATTGCCAAAACACCAAGAGAAATAGCTCTTTGGCGGCTATCGTTTAGCGGCTGTGACGCTGGCGGCAAGATAGATCGGTTTTGGATGTCATAAAACGCGGTATAGGTACATCGTAATATTCTGAGGCAGACTGTCAAAATTCGTACTAAGCCGGAGGGGTAGCGTGTACCTTTGCGGCCGAAGGGCAATAATAGCCGATACATCTGCCCCATTATACCAAGGCATTGCGCTGGATCGCAGTATGCTTTTGGTAGTATTAGATCAACTATTCAGAAAGCATAGCGCAGCAGTTAAATTGCAATTAGTTGAATTTCAACGTTTTGAGCACGCTTTATCTTAGAATGAATGATTAGCGATAATCAGCCGGGAGTTACAGAATAAGCATCTTTATCCGTTATTACGTGAGTACCGTTTTCGCTGAAGTTAAGAGGTTTCCCTTTGTCAGGATATGCGATAAACCCTTTCTAATTCCGGAAAGAAGTCTCAATAAGCACTAGTGAGAAAATAGCTATGTGTTATAGTTAAAAAAATAATTAAAATAGTTATAAGGTAGATTCCGTGGCTGCTCTCCCACCGTTGTGAGCGCACTTCAAAGCCACCAAGGACAAGCAAGATTCTGCCAACTAATCCTATCTTGTGCCTAGGTATCTCGTAGTTTTTTTAAAAATTAATGGGCACCAAAAAAGGTTTTCTAAAAACGGAAGAAGATTTGCAACTTCGCTCACTGGTCTGTTCCAGCTTTTACTTCGCTCTATTCCATGCGTAACGGTTTTCTTTTTGGGTACTTATTCTTCCTATTGCTTCCCTTATCGGCGCGAGCCACGGGCGACGACCCGCGGTTTACTGTAGTGGAAGAGGGCAACAAGAAGGGCCTCTACGACGAGAACGGCAAACTGCTTATTCCCATTCGTTACGACGATCTGGGGTGGAGCGAGGGCAGTCCGCAGGTGTATCACCGGGTAATTGGCTTTCGGGAGAAGGGCCGCTGGGGGCTCATCGATGTGCAAAACCGACGGGTGTGTTCGCCCCTGTTTCACTGGTTAGCCCCCCACCAGGATAAACTGCTGATCGCCAGCCGAAAGAAGTCCGAACGCCTTAAGTACGGACTGATAAATATAAAAGGAGAGCAGGTGCTCGCCTTTCGCTACGCGGGCCTGCGTTCGCACGGCACTCAGTTGATTGCCGCCGTGAGTAAGGGCCAGCGGCAGGCCTGGGGAGTTATCAATAGTGAGGGGGAAGCCTTTATCGGATTCGCGTACGCGGCCATCCGACCCGTGTCGGAAGCGCGGTACGCAGTGCGCAACGAAGCGGGCCAAGAAGCGTTGTTTAGTACCGAAGGGATCGCCCTTACCGCGTTCCAGTACGATAGCATCTCGGGGTTCGAGCACGGGCTGGCAATCACCTACCAACGGGGCAAGCAGGGGGCCATCGACCTAACGGGTACCGTACGGGTTGCCGGGCAATACCAGGAAGTTAAGATTGCCAGCCCGCGCTCGGTAAGCATTCTGCCGTTCGACCGCTGGCAAGCTTACACCAGCGCCAACCGGTTGGTGAGGGACTACTTTTTTGATGACCTGCAGCCGGTAGTGGTAAACTTATACCGGGCGAAGATCGGGGCGGCCCACACCTACATCAGTAGCACCGGGGCGGTGGTTGTACCGAAGCAGTGGAGCGTAGCCCGGCTGCGCGGAGACTTCGCTGTAGTGACCGACCACCAGAAGTACGGCGTGCTGCGCAACCAATCTACTGGACCGGAGCAAACCCGGGTTATCGTGCCGGTGGCCTACGACTCGGTCCGCACCGAAGGCTCTTTCGTAATTGCGGGCAAGCGTACCAACCGCCCGCGCGTAGCGCCTGATAGCAAACCTACCTTTAGTTGGGAGCTGTTCGACGCTGAGGGTACGTTACTGTCTACCTACGTGTACCAAGAAGTGGGAGGGCTGCACGAGGGGCGCTTCGCGGTGAGGCGGAAGGACCAGTGGGGATACTTAGACTCCGGCGGCCAGGAGGTAATTGCCTGTCAGTACCAGTCGGCCACACCGTTTAGCGAGGGCCAGGCCATGGTTTCGTTTCAGGAAGGCGAGGGAGTGATCGATACCAAGGGCCAGTGGGTGGTGAGGCCGCTGCGCCGGAACGGAGGCAAGGTGCAGCTCGAGCGGGTCAACGACAACCTGTACATCTTTTGCGTAACGGATCGCCGTCCGACGGATCGCCGCCCGACAGCCAGGCAATGGGGGCTTATCGACCAGCAGGGGCAGGATCGCTACCGCACGCCCCATCAACTCATCAACAATGGCAACAGCCTGTGGGAGCGCCGTGACGACGGCCGCTACGGTTTGATCAGCTACACCGGCCGCCGCCTGCTGGAAACCCGCTACGACTCCGTATCGGCACTGCAGGAAGGAAAGGTTTACACCTACCGGCGCGAGGGCCGGTTCGGTATTCTTTCGTGGGACGGCCGCGTGCTCCAGGGTCTGAACAATAACTTTGAGGAGCTACAGCCCATGAGCGAAGGCTTTTTGGGGGTACGCATCAACGGTAAGTACGGCTTTGTGGACGACTGGGGGCGACTACGCATTGCCAATCGTTACGACTCGGTAACCCACTTTAGCAGCAACATGGCGGCGGTAAAGGTAATGGGTAAGTGGGGATACATCAACCGCTCGGAGCGCCTGGTGGTGCAGCCCCGCTTCGACTGCGCCTATCCGTTTCGGGGGGCGGTGGCGGTGGTGAAAAAGAAGGGCAAGTACGGGATGGTGAATGCCGAGGGACGAACGGTGGTGCCCACGGTGTACGAACAGATTGTACTGACCGAGGGCGGAAGGTACCTACTCCACCTGAACGACCCCCAGCGCGGTAAGCTGATGGGACTGGTCAGCCAGACGGGACAGCCGCTCGTTCACCCAAAGTACGCGTCGGTGGTGGATTTGAACAACGGCTTCGTGATGGTGGGGCGCAACGGAAAGTACGGCTTGCTTACGGAAGAGGGAAGGTCTACCATCCCTATGATCCACTCCCGTTTCATCCACGATCCCCACAACGAGGTGTATTTTTCGGTAACCTCGCCCACCTGGAAAACCCTTAAAATTAGTAGTCAGGACCAATAAAGCGTTTTTCAGACCACCACGTTCACAATCTTGTTGGGCACTACAATCACCCGCTTGGGCGGCTTACCTCCCAGCCACTTCTGAATCTCTTCGGTGGCCAGCACTTCCTGCTCGATGCTCTTCTTGGGCGTATCCACCGCAAAACTCATCTTGGTGCGTAGTTTCCCGTTTACCGAAATAGGATACTCGAAAACGTTTTCTACCAGCAAGCTTTCGTCGTAGGTCGGGAAGCGCGTCTGCGTTACGCTGGTGTTGTGGCCCAGTTGGTGCCACAGTTCTTCGGCCAAGTGCGGCGCGTAGGGCGATAAGATTACCACTAAGTCGCTGAGCACCGCCCGGTGGTAGCAGTCCAAGGTAGTAAGCTCGTTCACGCAAATCATAAAGGCACTCACCACCGTATTAAACGAGTAGCCTTCGATATCCTCCTGCGTTTTCTTGATGGTGCGGTGCAGCACCTTGAGCATCTCTTCCGACGGTGCATCGTCCGTTACCCTAAAGTTGCCCTGCCCGTCGTGGAACAGTCGCCATAGCTTGCGCAAAAACTTCGACACCCCATCGATGCCGTTGGTGTTCCAGGGCTTGGACTGCTCCAGCGGGCCCAAAAACATTTCGTACAGCCGCAGCGTGTCGGCTCCGTATTGGGCGATCACGTCGTCGGGGTTCACCACGTTGTAGAGCCGCTTCGACATCTTCTCTACCTCGATGCCACAGCGAAAGCGCTGGTCTTCGTTGAGCACAAAGGTGGCATCCGCCAAATCGGGACGCCATTTCTTAAATCCTTCGGTGTCCAAGATATCATCGTCCACCAGGCTAACGTCTACGTGCAGGGGGGCGGTATCGTACTGATCCTTCCGTTCGTAGGTCACAAACTGGTTGGTACCGTTTACGCGGTATGCCAGCGCCGAGCGCCCCTGGATCATCCCCTGGTTGATGAGCTTCTTAAACGGCTCGTCAACTGTAATAAGGCCCCGGTCGTACAGAAACTTGGTCCAGAAACGGGAGTACAGCAGGTGACCCGTGGCGTGCTCAGTGCCGCCGATGTAGAGGTCCACGCTTTCCCAGTACGCCTGCGCTTCCTTGCTTACTAATTCTTTTTCATTGTCCGCGTCCATGTAGCGAAACTGGTACCAGCTCGATCCGGCCCAGCCGGGCATGGTAGTTAGTTCGTACGGATACTGACCCTGGTACTGCCAATCGGTGGCGCGGCCCAGCGGGGGTTCGCCGTCTTCGGTGGGCAGGTACTCGTCTACCTCAGGAAGCTCCAGCGGGAGGTCATCTTCGTTGATCAAGTAGGGCACATCGTCCTTGAAGTACACGGGCACCGGCTCGCCCCAGTAGCGCTGCCGACTAAACACCGCGTCGCGCATCCGGTAGTTAACCTTTGCTTGCCCTACGCCCTCGGCCACCGCCCGCTCGATGGCTACCGCAACGCCCTCATGCGAATCGAGTCCGTTCAGGAAGCCCGAGTTAATGAGCGTACCGTGCTTTTTTTCCGTTGGGTTCTCCAGTGCTTCGGCGCCCTCAATTACCTGCACAATGGGTAGGTTGAAGTGCTGCGCGAAGCGGTAGTCGCGGTCGTCGGACGAGGGCACGCCCATCACTACGCCGGTACCGTAGCCTGCCAGCACGTAGTCGGCCACCCAGATGGGCACCTCGCTGCCCGACAGGGGGCACACGGTGTAGGAGCCGGTAAACGCTCCTGAAACGGTTTTTACGTCGGCCTGTCGGTCGCGCTCCGAGCGGTTCTTGGCGGTGGCTACGTAGCCCTGCACCTCGGTGCGCTGCGCATCGGTCGTGAGCTGATCTACCAGTTCGTGCTCGGGAGCCAGGGTGAGGTAGGTGACGCCGAAAATAGTGTCGGGCCGCGTAGTAAAGGCGGTCAGGGTGATGTCTTGATCTTTGACGGGGAAGGCCAGTTCGCAGCCGGTAGACTTGCCGATCCAGTTGCGTTGCATCTCCTTGAGCGAGTCGGTCCAGTCGATGTGGTCTAGCCCCGCCAGCAGACGGTCGGCGTAGGCGGTGATGCGCATCATCCACTGCTTCATGCGTTTGCGTTCTACCGGAAAGCCCCCCCGTTCCGAGAAGCCGTCCTTCACCTCATCGTTGGCCAGCACCGAGCCCAGTCCGGCGCACCAGTTCACCTCGGCGTAGGCCAGGTAGGTAAGTCGATAGTGAAGCAGCGTACGTTGCTGCTCGGCCTCATTCATCGCCTTCCAGGCTTCGGCGGTGAAGGCGGGCGTATCCTCATCGCAGTGCGCTTGCACATCTTGGTTGCCCTGCCGCTCGAGTATTTGGACCAGTTCCGCGATGGGCTCGGCCCGGTCGGTAGCAGTGTTGTACCAACTATCAAACAACTGCATGAAAATCCACTGCGTCCAGCGGTAGAAATCAGGCTGAGCGGTTTGCACCTCCCGGTTCCAGTCGAACGAAAAACCGATTTTGCCCAGTTGCTCCTTGTACCGCTCAATGTTGGCCGCGGTAGTCACCGCCGGGTGCTGCCCGGTTTGGATGGCATACTGCTCGGCGGGTAGTCCGAAGGCATCGAAGCCCATGGGGTGCAACACGTTGAAGCCCTGTAGCCGTTGGTAGCGGGCCACAATGTCGGAGGCAATGTAGCCCAGTGGGTGCCCTACGTGCAGCCCCGCGCCCGAGGGGTAGGGAAACATATCCAGCACGTAGTACTTCGGGCGGTCAGCGTCTATCTGCACCCGGTAAGTTTCTTGTTCGCGCCAGTGCCGTTGCCACCGTTGTTCTATCTGTTGAAAATTGTAATCAGCCATGCGTTCGGGGGTATACTAGAATCAAAATTATAACAATAGTTCCGCATTGCGTACTATCGTGCGGTGATCGTGGGCTATTAACCAAAAAAATACTAGTTTAGCTTCCGAAAAGTTAACTTATACTATGTCTGTCGCCCACTACTCACACACTGACCGAATTGCTGTTGCCCTCGACTGTATCATCTTTGGCTTTGAACAAGGGGAACTACAGCTACTATTGATCCGACGAAAACTGGAACCTGCACAAGGAAAATGGTCGCTGATGGGCGATTTCCTGAAGCGAGACGAAAGCCTAGACGCCGCAGCGCAGCGCGTCTTGCATCAGTTTACGGGGTTGCGTAATGTTTACTTGGAACAGCTACAAACCTTTGGCGAGGTCGAGCGTGACCCGGGAGAGCGCACCATCTCGGTGGCCTACTCTTCGCTGATCAACATCCAGCAGCACAGCGAAGAATTGATTGAGAAGTTTGACGCCCGTTGGTTTCCCGCCCGTGAAATTCCCGAACTGATCTTCGACCACGGCCTCATGGTGCAGGCGGCCCGCAATCAACTGCGGTTTCGGGCGTCGCACCAACCCATTGGCTTCGAGCTGCTGCCCGACAAATTTACCATGCCCGAGTTGCAGCGGCTGTACGAAGCGATCTACGATACCACGCTCGACAAGCGTAACTTTCAGCGGCGCATTCTTACCATGGGAATTCTGGAGCGCCTTAACGAAAAGCAACGGGGCACCTCCAAAAAAGGAGCGTTCTACTACCGCTTCAACCAGGAGAAGTACCAAGAAACCGTGCGCGAGGGACTACGCCTGGTGTTTAAACCGAAGGCTTTTTAGTAGTCGATAGTCCATAGTCGACAGTCGACGGTCCATAGCTACCTGTGCTTTTCGCTATGGACTATGGACTTTCGACTGCGGACTGTCGACTAATTTTCCTGTGGACTGTCGACTATCGACCGTGGACTACTTTTTCTTCGCCCAGGAGTCACGCAGGGTTACCGTTTGGTTGAATACCAGCTTTTCGTCGGTGGTGTTGGGGTCTACGCAGTAGTAACCCTTACGCATAAACTGGAAGCGGTCGTTAGGTTGGGCGTCCTTCAGACTGGGTTCTACGTAGGCGGTCTCAATGACGTGCAGCGAGTCGGGATTGAGAAACTCCTGGAAGTCCCGGTCTTCGTGTCCGGTGGGGTCGGGTTCCGAAAATAGGCGGTCGTACAGGCGCACTTCGGCGGGCACCGCGTGCTCGGCCGACACCCAATGGATGGTGCCCTTCACCTTTTTGCCACTGATATCCTGGCCACTCTTGGTATCAGGATCGTAGGTAGCGTGAATCTCTGTTATCCGCCCTTCCTCGTCTTTTACAAAGTCGGTGCACGCAATAATGTACGCTCCCTTCAGGCGCACCTCGCGTCCGGGTCCCAGGCGGAAAAACTTTTTCGGTGGGTCTTCCATAAAGTCGTCGCGCTCAATGTACAGTTCGCGCGAGAAAGGCACCTGCCGTTCTCCTCCTTCCGGGTCTTCCGGGTTGTTCTCAACGAACAAGTCCTCGCGGATGTTAACCGGATAATTGGTGATAACCAGCTTCACCGGGTCCAGCACTCCCATCACCCGGGGGGCGGACTTATTGAGGTCTTCGCGGATGCAAAACTCCAGCAGGCTTAGGTCGATCACGTTGTCGCGCTTGGCCACGCCCACCCGCTCGGCAAAGTTACGCAAGCTGGCGGGCGTGTAGCCCCGCCGACGAAGTCCGCTGATAGTGGGCAGGCGCGGGTCGTCCCAGCCGCTTACGTGCCCTTCTTCTACCAATTGCAGCAGCTTACGCTTGCTGGTTACCGTGTAATTCAGGTTAAGGCGGGCGAACTCAATCTGCCGGGGTTCGGGGTCAAACTCACCGATGTGCTCCACGAACCAGTTGTACAGGGGGCGGTGTACCTCAAATTCCAGGGTACAGATCGAGTGCGTGATGCCCTCGATGGCGTCGCTCTGGCCGTGGGCCCAGTCGTAGGTAGGGTAGATGGGCCAGCGGTCGCCGGTGCGGTGGTGGGGCTGGTGCAGGATGCGGTACATGATCGGGTCGCGCAGGTGCATGTTGGGCGATGTCATATCAACTTTGGCGCGCAGCACCCGCGATCCCTCGGGGAACTCCCCGGCCCGCATACGGGCAAACAGGTCCAGGTTCTCCTCAACCGATCGGTTGCGGTAGTCACTTTCTTCGCCAGGCTGGGTGGGTGTGCCCCGCATCCGGCGAATCTCATCCACCGGAGTGTCGTCGACGTAGGCCTGGCCGTCCTTGATCAGCTGCACGGCGAAGTCGTAGAGCTGGTCGAAGTAGTCGGAAGCGTAGTACTCGCGGTCTTCCCAGTCGAAGCCCAGCCAGCGCACGTCGGCGCGGATAGCATCCACGTAGGAGGCGTCTTCGGCCACCGGGTTGGTATCGTCGAAGCGCAGGTTGGTTTTTCCACCGTACTGCTGGGCCAGTCCGAAGTTGAGGCAGATAGACTTGGCGTGGCCAATGTGGAGGTAGCCGTTGGGTTCGGGGGGGAAGCGGGTGTGCACCACGCCCTGATTTTTGCCCTGCGCCAGGTCTTCTTCTACGATTTGCTCGATAAAGTTTTTCGCTTCGGTGGTTTCCATAGGGGGTTGCGGTTTTTGAGGGGTCAAAAGTAGGCATTGCCCACGTAAGTTGCTACCGGGGTAGGCTAATCTTCGGGAGCCGCAATGCCAATAAGCATAGGAATCACCTGCCGGATAGCGCCTTGTTCCGATTCGGTCAGTTCATCCCACGAACGCTGGTGCTGCTGTTGCGCCCGTTCTTCCCAAAGCTGGTAGTAAGCTTGCTTCACGGTATCGTACACGGCGATGTAAAATTCGTAGGAAGTAGACCGCTGGGTCACCATCTTAACGCCCCCGTGGTGGGGAGCTGCCCGGATAAAGGCAGTTACCGTAGGTAGCAAAGTGTCCAGAGAAATTGACTCATTATCAAGTAAGAGAACATCGTTTTTTAAGGCGCTTACTACCGTCCACGCAATAGAATCTGGTAGCGTACCTCGCTCGGGCAGGGCAACGCGGTTGGGCGAATAAGGGATGGAAATCATATAGAAAGTAAGCAGGCCGGTGACGCGCAGGAAGTTGTCATTAAAATCTTCCGGACGCAAGTTGTCGACGATCACCTGCACCACAGATCCGGGACTAAGGTTATCCATTTCTTTAACCTGGTTCATTTCGTAGACCATGCGCAGGTAGCGGAGAACGGCGGGTGATAGCTCGGGAGTCGCTAAAGCCAGGGGATAACAACGCGCCAAAATCATAGGCTGCTCACTTAGCGAATCCAGTAACGGAAAGGTGCGATCGGGCTCGAAGAATAAATCATTTTCTTGCGCAACCCGCTCGTACACGCGGTAGATACTGGCTCCACTACCGTCGGCTAGTAACCCTTTTTTGATAAAGTAGGCTTCCAATGAATCCAGTTCGCTACGCAGGCGCGGCAGCACCCGGTGGTCTACCTGACCTACGCACGAGTCGGCTAGTCGCTCGTAAACCTTTTCGGTATCCACACAGGCCAGGCAAAGCAGCAAAGCGCTAGCGCTGATAAACCGGGAAAAGAATTCCTGCATAAAACACTTGTTCCTTAGGCTGGGTTGTGCTACTTCGCCCAAAATATACGCAATCGAAGCTTATGCATATCGCTTCCCTACGGAAAAACTACCCCGCCCTGGCCGAGCAAACTTACCTTAACACCGCCAGCTGTGGCTTGGTGTCGCAGGCTACGGCCACGGCGGCGCAAGGGTTTTACCAAGAACTGCTCGAGCAGGGGGGAGCCCCGCGCAACAACTGGTACGATGAGGTGCACCGCTTGCGGCAGGAGGCAGCCGCTTGGTTGGGAGCGGAGGCCGACGAGATCGCGCTGTTGCCCAACTTTTCGGTAGCCTGCAACTACGTGGCTCGTGCGCTAACGGACTACGCGCGCGTACTGCTGCTCGAGGACGACTACTCTTCGCTTACCCTACCCTGGCTGCTGCCCGACTACCAAGTACACTACTGTTCGGCTATGCCCAATGGCGCCATCGATCTGAATGTGCTGGAGGAGCAGATCAAGAAGCACCGCATCGAGGTGCTCGCCCTCAGTCACGTGCAGTACGCCAGCGGGTTTTGCGTCGATCTGGAAACGCTCGCCCGGTGCTGCCGCGACTGGGGCGTGCTGCTGGTGGTAGACGCTACCCAATCGTTGGGGGTGATGCCCATTGATATGCGTAATGCTCCGGTAGATATTTTGATGGCTAGCGGCTATAAATGGATGACCGCCGGTTACGGCAACGCCTTACTGTTTGTGCGGCGCGCGTTACACCACCGGCTGCGCGTACCGGCGGCAGGTAATAACAGCTTCGACAAAGCCCTGGAGGTGCGCTCGCGGGCCGACCTTTCGTTCTCGCCGCGGCTGCTCGAAGTGGGGCATTACGACTTTGCCAGTCTGCGGGCGCTGCGGCAGGCGGTAAGCGAACTACAGGCCATCGGGCAGGAAGCAGTCCAACGGCGGATGCGGGCGCTCACGACCTACCTTTACCGACACCTCCCCGCCTCGGCCGAAGTCGTGTCGGACTACGCCGAAGCAAACCGCTCGGGCATCACGGTACTGCGGGGTGGGCTAGACCTGGAACGAGCGTTGCGGAAGCAGAAGGTCGTCACTTCGGCCCGGCCCGGGGGACTGCGCATCAGCTTGCATTTTTATAATAACGAAGCAGACATTGACCACCTCTGCCAAGCACTGATTGCTGTTGGGTAACTTTTTAGAGGAAGATACGATTGGGACTTTGGCCGTCCGATCAGAAATTAGCCATTACTGTTAGTTAGATAAGAGCCGGTATTGCCACCATCTCAGCCACCTGCCGACCGGCCCGCATCGCGGCGTTGATCGATCCGTTTAGTTGATAATCGCCCGCGGCGAAGAGGCCGTCGCGTAGCTTGGCCCGGTGCGGAGGCAGATTGTGCATCACGCGCTCTTGGGCGGGCAGGGCGTAGCGAATCCGATAGGTCTTAAGGTGCTGCCAGCCCTGCGTATTCTCACCAAACCAGGGGGTCATCTCCTCCCGAATGCGCTCGGTGAGCACCTGGTCCGGTTCGTCTACTTCGCCCACAATGGCGGCCGACAGCAGATACTTGCCGGGGGGAGCGTAGTCGGGCGCCACCTGGTTGATCACACAAATGTTGTTGACCAGCCGCTGCCGCCGGGCGTTGAGGGCAATCAGCGGCTTGGTGAAGGGTGGATGATCGGTCGTTAGGTACACCTGCGTGGTCGACTGGTAAGACACCTCCTTTTTGCCCCCCGGAAAGTAGCGGCTTACGAAGCTAGTGGGCTCGGTAGCAATAATGATTTGTGGGGCCGAGAAGGTTTCGCCCGTATTGGTGGTTAAGGTTTGCTCGCTTACCGAACGCACCGGCTTGTTGAACAGCACCGCATCGGGGGGGAGTTGCACCGCCAACTGGCGCGGAATCTCCTCCATGCCCTGCGCGGGCACCGCCGTTTCACCCTCTGAGAACATTTTAAAGACAAAATCGAACTCTCGCCGAGAGGTTATCAGTCCTTTCTCGAGAAAGATGCCCGCCAGAAACGGCTGAAAGAAGTTACGTAGCATCCGCTCGCTAAAACCGTACTGCTGAATGGCCTCCAGTGTACTGACCTCGGGCTGCTCGAAAATAGCATCGACGCTCATTCCCTGAAGTCGCTTCTTGAGCCACAGCATCCGCACCTTATCCGTAAGCGACCCGACCGGCGCGGCCAGCGTCTTAAGCGCCGCAGTGGGTACGCGGCTGGGGTCCACAATCTCGTGCGTGCCCCGCTTGTTAAGCACCATCGCGCCGGGGGCAAAAGCTTTCAGGTCGAGGGCGTCGTAGTCGAGCAATGCCTTGGTTTCAGGGTACTGGGTGAGCAGCACCTGAAACCCCCGGTCGAGCAAGTAACCGTCAACGCGATCAGTTTTTACCCGCCCGCCCACGCGCTCGGTGGCTTCCAGAATACGCACTGATAGCCCCCGCTCCCGCAGGTGCAGGGCCGCCGTGAGCCCAGTAAGGCCCGCCCCGACGATCAATACGTCGGCATCGTACTCTGTTTTTGGTGGCATAGAAATAGATTGTGCTACTGAATGACTAACCGCGAAGCAGCACGGAAGGTTTAGGAGTTGCCTACAAGCCCACGGGCTGAAGCCGCAGCGTCTTAAAATGATCGTCGCGGCGTACCACCACCTGAACGGGGTTTTCAGACTGGGTAAGCAGGCTGTTTATCTCGTTGCGCGGACGGCCTGCGGTGCGTACGTCGTCTACCATCACAATCTCATCGTCTTTGGTGAAGCCCGCCCGCGCGGCCGGTGAGTCGGTAAACACGTGGCGGATGATGACGCGCTCCTCGGTGCGATCGGTTTTGAGCACCAGCCCTGAGTAGGCCGCGGCAAATTCTTCGGCAAACGAGTAGTTCGGCTGCCAGTACGACACCTTGTTGTGGTAGTCGAATACGATGTTAAACCGTTTGAGCAGCGCGTTGCCAATGTGGCCGATCCCGTCGTGAAAGGCCTTCTTGAAGTAGGCCGAGCGGTTAAGCCGGATGGGTACGTTGGTAAGCTGGCACCACCCCAAGTCGAAGTTCTTGAGTCGCCCCGCGTCGTTGCGATCCACGATGCCGGTAAAGCCCATGGTGTACACCGTGCGGGTGCGTCCGATCTTGTTCGCCAGCTGGTGCTTTTCTACCGTAGGCGAGTACAGCGTGATGGATGCGCCCGAACCATTGTCTACCTGGAACCGCCCCGAAAGGGTGTGCCCATCGTCGAGGGTAAGCACGCCCTCAATGTAGGGTCGCCCTGAGATAATCTCGAACGGACGGGCGTGATAACCGGCGGGCGGAGTGAACTTCTGCGAATCGTACAGGGTGATGGTTTGGGTATCGTAGTTAATCTGCACCACGTAGTGCTTGAGTAAATCTTGCCCGATGATGCCATCCACGTTCTTGCCGAGGGCGCGCTGAATGTGGTCGAGGGGCAGGTGCACCACCCGTACCTTCTCCAGCAACATTCCCCCCATGCGCATCCGACTGTTGCGCGAGTAGTAGGCCAGGCTAGGCCCCTTGCGGCCCCGAACGGGCGTGAAGCCGTCGCTACTCAGCCTTAGTCGCTTGGCCTGTCGCTGGTTGATTACCGTAGAGGCTGCCCCCGTGTCGAAGATAAAGTGCATCGGCTCAGAATCGTTAACGCGCACGTCGATAAATATATGGCTGCCCGACAGGCGGAAGGGGAGGGTGGTAAGCGAAGGAGAGGCCCCCCAGCTTAGCGTTGAGGCGGATAAGAAGAGCAGGAGAACAGCAAATAATCGCCAGGGCGATCCCACGAGGCAAGTACAGGGACGAAGATGATTCACCAGGAAGATAATCTGCTTGAGGATGCACTCAAAATTTTGCAAGAACGGTACCAAATTACCGCACCTACCAGCATTTAGTTCCATCAGCTTGCCCAGTGTTGCATTCAATGTAAGAACTAGCCGTAAATTTCACCGTATGCTCTCGCTAAATTTTAGCGTACCTTTGGGGAGTAGTTATTTCAGCCCCTAAGCGTTCAACGTTAATGAAGTCACCCTACCTACGCCTGCTATTGCTGTTGCTGACCGTGTCCTGGCGGGCAAACGCTCAACGAGCCGACCGATCGGATCAAATTGATGAAATTTTTCAGAAATTCTACGCGTCCGCTGCCTTCCAGGGAACGGTGTTGGTGGCCGACCAGGGAGAGGTTATCTACCGGCGGGCCTTTGGGCTAGCCAACCGCGAGTGGAACGTTCCCAATACCTTAGACACCCGGTTTAACATTGCCTCGGTGAGCAAGCAGTTTACCGCGGTGCTAATCTTGCGATTGGCAGACGAAGGGGTACTGGACCTGGATCGTACCATCACCGACTACCTGCCCGAGTACCGCCCGGACGTGGGGCGGCGGGTCACGCTGCACCACCTGCTCACGCATCAGTCGGGAATTCCCAACTACACCAGCCTCCCCTACGTATGGTCCGACTCGCTCACCCAGCGCTACCCAACCGAAACCCTGATCCGGCGGTTTGGCAGCCTTGATCTGGAGTTTGAGCCGGGCACCCGCTACCGCTACAGCAACACTGGCTATTTGCTGCTGGCTGCTATTGCCGAGCGCGCGACGGGCCAAGCCTTCGCCGAACTGCTTACCCAGCGGGTGCTGGCGCCATTGGGGTTACAAAACACCGGGGTAGACGACCGGAATACCCTACTAGCGAAGCGGGCCTTCGGCTACGAAAAGACCACCCAGGGCTACCAACCGGCGGCAGCCATGCACATGAATAACCTACTGGGAGCGGGCAACCTGTACGCCACCGCAGAGGATCTGTTTCGCTGGGACCAGGCTTGGTACACCCACGCGCTGCTGTCTAAGAAGCAGGTAAGACTACTGGAGAAGTCCTACACCGAAGCCGACACGGCCTGGATTCCGCCCTACGCGAGTACCTACGGCTACGGGGTGGGCCTGACCGAAATTCCGCTCACCAAAAAGAAGACGGTGCCGATGGTGTTTCACAGCGGGCACATTCGGGGGTTCAGCAGCTTTTATGCCCGATTCCCCGAAGACCAGCAGGCGGTGGTTATGCTAAGCAACACCGGCGGGGTAAGCACCGCCCGCATGAACGCGGTAGCCGTAGCGGTGCTACAGGCACTGAACGGCTTGCCCTACTCCCTACCCGAGCGAGCTCTGGCCGACGATCTGTATCGAGCTATTGATCGAGAAGGAATCGCCGCCGCCGTAGCGTACTACCACCGACTACGTGATGCCTTTCCGTACGAATTTAAGGACGCGCGGCAAGCACTCGCGGCGCTCGGACAGCGGCTTCAGCGCGAAGGAAACCTAGCCGACGCGGTAGTTATCTTTCAGCTCAACAGCGACGTGTATCCCCACTGGTCTACCTTTTACCACCTGGCCGAAGCCTGTGTCCAGATTAACGAGCTTGATAACGCCGAACGATACTACGAACGGTCGTTGTCGCTAAACCCCCGAAAGAGTTCTGAGCAGAAGGAAGCCTTTCGGGCGGCCAAGGCCAGCCTGAAGCGCCTTCGCCAGCGGTCGCCGTCATCCGTGAGCAAGTGACCGGTAGAACAGATAAAACTTTTGGAAGGGCAGTAGGTTAGAGGAGTACGCTGTTTGATCCAACGTATTCTACCAACTACCCTATGAGAACTCCGCCGGAAGCGTATCTTATATTCAGAGAAGAGCTTAAGAAGGCTGAAATTGAAAAGCGGCGCCTCCAAGCCGAGTACAAAGAAAAGGTGCACGGTATGGACCAGGAGCTAGCGTATCTCAAAGAGCAGATCACCTCGCAACAGTCTATGATGAAGACCACCATCGACTACGCTACCCGCTTGGAAGAAGAGCTAGATGCGCTTCGGCAGCAGATCAGCCGTGACAAGAAGAACGCCAACAGCAACCATCACTAAGCTCAGCATGAAAGAAGTGAACCCCGCCCCGACCCCTGATTACCCATTCGTTGATGCTTTTGAGAGCCGCTTTGCTCGGGTGTATTATCTGGAGGAACAGGGCATCATTGTTAATGAGGTGAAGGCCGAGTACGTACCCATCGAGCACTTTAAAGATACCTTTCTTCACATTAGCAAACTGGTTCAGGCGGGCCACAACACCAAGTTTATCTTCGACAAACGCGCCTTGCGGGCTTTCCATCAGCCTTCTATGGAGTGGTACTACGTGGTCTGGAAGCGCGATATGCTGGAGCACGGCCTGCGGGTGCACCGCAAGATCCTTCCGGCCGAAGCTTGGTTCAGGAAGTCGGTAATGATCGCCAAAGAACAGATCCAGCGGCAGTATCCCGACAATGTTTTCAAGCAGCTAGACATCCAGTACTGCGACACCCTGGAGGCGGCAATTACTACTTAACCCATGGCAACCTTTAACCGCAGTAGCATCGATGCGCTAGAGCGCTTCTTCCGCACCAACCTGATCAACTCCGTTACCGGCTTCAAGAGCGTTGCGCTCATCGGCACAGCCAGCGCCACGGGGGAAGAAAACCTGGCGATTTTTTCGCAGATCATCCACGTGGGGGCCAACCCACCGCTCATTGGCGTGCTCTTCCGTCCCGATAAGGTGGCGCGCCACACGCTAGAAAACATCCGGTCGACGCGGGTCTTTACCATCAACCATATCCGCCCCGACTTCGTGAAGCAGGCGCACCACACCGCGGCCCGCTGGGAAGGATCAGAGTTCGAGGCCTGCCAGCTTACTCCCGAGTACGACGATGCGTTTGCCGCTCCCTTCGTGGGCGAAGCACAGGTGAAGATTGGGTTGCAGTACGCTGAGGAGCACCAACTGGCCAACGAAACCATTCTGTTGGTGGGCGAGATACAACGGCTAGCCGTGCCCGATAGCTGCCTGGGCGACGATGGCTTTATAGACCTGGAGCGCGCCCAGTCGGTGACCTGCTCGGGTCTGGATTCATACCACGCTACGCAAAGGCTGGTACGCCTAAGCTACGCCAAGCCCGACCAGCCGCTTAAAGAAATTTAGTTAGGGATTGGGTATTAGGTTTTGGAAGCTCCTAAAACCTAATACCCAACATCCAATCCCTAATCTCTAATCCCCCTAGCCAACCTGCAAGTCACCCATGAAAAACCTCATTGAGTTCACCGACCGGGGCCTGTACTGCCCGCCCGCCGATGTGTTTATCGACCCCTGGCAGCCGGTAGACCGTGCCATCATCACCCATGCCCATTCCGACCACTCGCGCTGGGGCATGAAGTACTACCTGGCGCACCGGCAGTCGGAGCAGATTATGCGGCTACGGTTGGGGCAGGACATCCACCTGGAAACCCTGGAGTACGACGAAGCTGTCGACATCAACGGGGTAGAAGTGAGCTTGCACCCGGCGGGGCACATCTTTGGGTCGGCCCAGGTAAAGCTTACCTACCGGGGCGAAACCTGGGTCGCTTCGGGCGACTATAAGCTGGAAGACGATGGGTTTGCCACTCCCTTCGAGCCGGTGCGGTGCCACGCGTTCATTACCGAGTCTACCTTTGGGTTGCCCATCTACCGTTGGCAGCCGCAGGCCGAGATCATGCAGGACATCAACGATTGGTGGCGGGGTAATCAAGCGCAGGGCAAGGCCTCACTAATTGGGGCCTACGCCCTGGGTAAGGCGCAGCGCATCATCGATGGGGTAGACCGCAGCATCGGCCCGATCTTGCTGCACGGCGCGGTGGCCAACGTCAACGAGGCGCTTATCGCCGGAGGGGCCCCCTTGCCCGATCTGGAGCGCGTGTCGGGCACCACCGCCAAAGAAACAATTTTGCAGAGCTTGGTTATTGCTCCGTCGTCGGCCTTTAATAGTCCGTGGGTTAACAAGCTGAAGCCCTACCGCCTGGGCATTGCCTCGGGTTGGATGAATATTCGCGGAGCCAAGCGCCGCCGCGCCGCCGATCGGGGCTTCGTGCTGTCGGACCACGCCGACTGGCCCGGCCTCAACCAAGCCATTGCCGATACCGGGGCCGAGCGGGTGTACGTAACGCACGGATTCACGGCTTCCTTCAGTCGCTGGCTGCGCGAGCAGGGGTACGAGTCAGAAGAGGTGAAAACCAGTTACGAAGGAGAGTTGTCCGAGATTAGTGAGTCGGCGGATGACTTAAAGTGATTGGAAACTGTTGCCATCTTCTGTTTGGATTGCTTGAGCGCTTTTAGCTTATTTCTTCCATCACCTTTTTCTCGGGGGCCAGCATCTTCTCGTGGTCGTCCAGTACGTCTTCTACGTAGAGGGTTTTGATCAGCACCATCACAATGGCGAAGATTGGTGTGGCGAGCACCAGGCCGAGTACTCCGGTGTACACTCCGAGTATCAACTGAGCAAACAGAATCAACGCCATCGGCAACGATACCTGGCGGCGCTGGATGACCGGGGTAAGCAGATTGCTCTCGATAATTTGTACCAGGGTGTACACTCCGGCGGTCCATAACATTTTCTGAGGGCCCTGGGTAGCGGCTACCAGTACTCCCAGCACCAGAGCGGCTAAGGGGCCAAAGTTCGGAACAAAGGCCAATAGCCCCGCCGTGATGCCCAGGATTAGGGCCAGCGGAATCCCCAGAATCCACAGGCCGAGCCACGTGAAGATCGCTACGATGAGCATCGATAGCAGCTTACCCAGTAACCAACTGCGCAGCGTCTGCCCCAAAATTTTGAGTACTTCGTTGGCCCGCTCGCGCCGCGCCTTTGGCACCAGATGAATGATCCCATCAACGTACACCTGCGGACTCGCCAGAATCAGTAGCCCCATAAATACAATCACGTACACGGTGCCCAGGGCACCGACGAACCCAAACACGGCCGAGAAGAACTTTTGCGCGTTGCTACGAAGACTCTTCAAAAATTCTTCTTGCTTCACGTAGTCGACAAGTTTCTGTCCGCCGGGTAACTGCTTTACCTGCTGCTCTACTTCCTGCAACGAAGAGGGGAGTTGCTCGCTGAGCTGGGTAGCCTGGCTGCTCACGTAGGGCGACAGTGCCCAGCTGATGCCGCCTACCACCACTAAAAAAGCTATCACCGCCACCACCCGGCACCACCCCAGCGAGAGGGGAAGGCGTTCGTGAAGCCAACGGGCGATGCCGTCGAAGAACACTACCACCAGCACCGCCGCTATGCCGATAAGCACAACACTAATACTAGTTCCTAAAAATAGAATAAGTAGCACCGTGGCGGCGACGATGCCCACGACGATCAGCACGCGACGCGTGAAAACGGAAGAATCCATGAAGAGTAGGTTAGTTACTAGTAAAAAAGTACTAACCTAACCGACAAGCAAAGAAGAGTGTTTGGTTGAAGCTAAGACTGGAACGAGGAATGCTCCTGAAGCGCCGCACCGACCTGGTTGTAGTAGCCAAGCGCCGCCCGGATATCGGCGGCGGTGATGGGCACATCGAACGCTGCCGCACCGATCTGCTTAAGCAGGGTGCACTGAATCTGTGACTGGGTATTTTTCTTATCCTGCCGGGCCAGGGCCACAATGGGATCAATCACCGCCTCGGGCACGGGGCGGTATCCATAAGTGTTCAGCAAGAAGTCTACAACCTCGGTGGCCTGGTCGGCGGGTAGTCCGGTGTACTTCTGCGACAGGTACGTCTCGGCAATCATCCCCACCACCACGGCTTCCCCGTGCAGCAGGGGGGTGTCGGTTTCCAAGTAGTAGCTCTCTACCGCGTGGCCGATGGTGTGCCCGAAGTTCAAAATTTTGCGCACTCCCCCCTCCCGAAAGTCCTGCGCCACCACCTCGGCCTTAAGTTGCACCGACCGGGCAATCACGGCCGACCAGTCTTGCTTTGCCAGGGGAGTTTCTTTCACGCTACGCCAGTAGTCGGCGTCGGCGATCAGGCCGTGCTTAACTACTTCGGCGAAGCCCGACCGAAGCTCGGCCGCAGGGAGGGTTGCTAAAAACTTCGGATGGATAATTACCCGCAAGGGGTCCTGAAACAGTCCAATGTGATTTTTGTAGCCCCGGAAGTCGATGCCCAGCTTTCCGCCTACCGAGGCGTCTACCTGCGACAGCAGCGTGGTGGGGAGATTTACGAAGCGAATGCCCCGCTTGTAGGTAGCCGCGCAAAAGCCACCCATGTCGCCGATCACTCCTCCTCCTAAATTAAGAACCAGGGCCTGCCGGTCGAAGCGCGCTTCGGTCATCCAATCCCACAGCTGGGTGCAGGTGGTGAGGTTCTTGTGGCGTTCGCCACTGCGGATGCGGCCCACCGTATGGGCAGGCAGCAGCGGCTGCACCAGGGGATAGCAGTGCTGCTCGGTATTTTCGTCTACCACCACGCCCAACTGACTAAACGCGTGGTTCTGGAGTAGGGCAGCCAGTGCTTCGGCAAGATGGTCGGTAACCGTAACGTTATCGGGCATAAGCGATATGTAGTAAGCGAAGTCCGTCCGCTACTGTACGTGGCAGGCAGGCGCAGAGAAACCACTTGCGTCCGGCGAAGGACCGGAAGCCCTGCGCCGAACAGGGCGGACTATGACAGGAGGCGAAGTCCCGAATCGGTTTCGGTTTCGTTCTGGATACCTTCCATCACTTCGGTTTGCTTCTTGATCGACTCTACGTGCATCAGGTTAAACAGGTCTACCACGAACTTCTCGCGCAGACGGGCGTCTTTGCCCCACGCTTTGCGGGTCGCAAACACGTTGTTCCAGCGGTCGAGCTGGAAAGCGGCTACGTTGTTTTTCTTCTTCCACGCGCCGATCTGCCCCACCAGGTCCATGCGCTGCGAGAGCAGTTCTACCAGCTCGTGGTCGGCGTGGTCGATCTGCGTGCGCAGGTCCTCTAAGTGAGAAATATACTCGATGTCTTCCGAAGAAGCCTTCCTGACCTTTAGGTTCTTGAGCAGTTCGCCCAGTGCTGCCGGGGTTACCTGCTGTCGGGCATCGCTCCAGGCGTTCTCCGGGTCGCGGTGCGTCTCGATGATCAGGCCGTCGAAGTTGAGGTCCATGGCTACCTGCGACATCTCGGCGATCATTTCCCGCTTGCCCGCGATATGGCTCGGGTCGCAAATGATGGGCAGTTCGGGCAACTGCCGCTTCAGCTCGATGGGTAACTGCCAGGTGGGCACGTTGCGGTAGCGCGTTTTCTGATACGTAGAAAACCCCCGGTGAATGGCCCCGAGCTTGGTCACTCCCGCCTGATTGAGGCGTTCCAAAGCTCCCATCCACAGGGCCAGGTCGGGGTTGATGGGATTTTTAACCAGTACCGGCACGTCGCAACCCTTCAGGGCGTCGGCGATCTCCTGCACGATGAAGGGGCTCACCGTGCTGCGGGCACCGATCCACAGTACGTCTACCCCGTAGTGTAGGGCCTCTTGCACGTGCATGGCGTTGGCCACCTCCACGGCAAACTGCACGTTAAGTTCCTTCTTGATGCGCTGTATCCAGGCGAGTGCCTCCTGGCCCATCCCCTCGAAGGTGTTGGGGCGGGTACGCGGCTTCCATACTCCGGCCCGCATCAGGGTAACGCCCTGCTCGCGGACGGCCTTCACCGTTTCGTAAAGTTGCTCTTCAGTTTCGGCGCTGCACGGCCCGGCAATTACGATGGGGTGCTGGGTGCCAATGCCCCAGTGTTGCGTGTTAGTAAGTTTCATACGCGATTAACAACAGTTAGTAGTTGAATGGTTTATTAGTGAAAAGTGTTTCTATACCGAAAATCATCCGCCAACGCGGGCGGAATAAATTATACTTATGTCTCCAAATCCTACCTTACCCGCCGGGGTGTCCTTTGACAATACGGAAGTGGCTTTTTCGTACAAGTCTGATCGAGCCTTGCAGCGGGCCTACTGGTTATTTAAAGCAGTTGGTGCGCCGTGGCTCACCCACCTGGGCACAAAGTTGGTGAAATTTGCGCTGAAAGTAAAACTACCTATCCAGTGGCCGCTTAAACATACGCTTTTTGAGCAATTCTGCGGCGGGGAAACCATTGACGACTGCAGCACCACCCTGCACCGGCTGGCCCAGCACGGCGTGCAAACCATCCTGGACTATTCGGTAGAGGGCGAAAAGAACGAAGCAGGCTTCGACCGGGCGGCTGCCGAGATTGAGCGCACCATCCAGGCTTCTCGCGAGGTTGACTACCTTCCCTTTAGCGTGTTCAAGGTAAGTGGCGTGGCGAGCGTTCGTCTGTTGGCCAAGGTGCAGGCTCAGAAGGCGCTTACCCCTACGGAGCAACAAGCGTACGAGCGGGCGCAGCAGCGCGTCGACCGCCTGTGTCGGGCGGCGTCGGAAGCTGGGGCCCGCATTCTCATCGACGGCGAGGAGAGCTGGATTCAGGGAACCATCGACACGCTGGCTGACCAGATGATGGAGGAGTATAACCAAGAGCGGGCCGTGGTGTACAACACCTACCAGCTCTACCGACGCGACGCGCTGGCCAATCTGAAGAAAGCGTTTCAGCGGGCTGCTACGTACCACTACTTTTTGGGCGCGAAGCTGGTGCGGGGGGCCTATCTGGAGAAAGAACGAGAGCGCGCTGAAGACCAAGAATATCCCGATCCGATTCAGCCTAATAAAGAAGCCACCGATGCGGATTTTAACAAAGCGCTACTGTACTGCATCAACCACAAGCAGCGCGTTTCGGTGGTGTGCGGTTCGCACAACGCTTACAGCAATCAGTACTTAACTTTGCTCATGGAGAAACATAGCCTGCTGCCCAACGACCCGCGGGTGTACTTCGCCCAGTTGTACGGCATGAGCGACCACATCTCGTTTAACCTGGCTACCGCAGGCTATAATGTGGCCAAGTATGTGCCCTACGGCCCGGTAAAAAAGGTGGTGCCCTACCTACTGCGGCGGGCGCAAGAAAACACGTCGGTGGCTGGGCAAAGCAGCCAGGAGCTGAAAATGATTAAACAGGAACTGCGACGCCGAAGCGTAAACCTGGTGTGAGGTTATTGACTGCGGTTTGCTTGATTAAGCCAGGTACCGCTTCAGGCGCTGGTAGGTGGCCTCGGAAGATACTCCGTTGGATTGGTTGTACTGAATGGTGTCAATGATCGTGTGCACGGTATCCGGGTCGTAGCCCAGGCGCATCACTATGCTTTCGGTAATCTTCATCTCCTGCGGGTGCACCTCGTCGTCGGCCAGAATGAGATTAATCAGTGAGAAAAGCATAAAAAATCGTCCTTCCTCGTGCTTGGGCAGTCGAAGCGTCGTCCGGGTAGTCTCGGTGCATTTTTGTAGGGCGACGACTTCCTCTTCCGAAAAGTTGAGCCGTTTGCCCATCGAGGTAATGTAAGCCAATTCGTTGTCATCAAGGTGCCCGTCGGCCGAAGCAATAGAAAAAAGTTGCTTTAAATAATCCTTCTCTGACTCGCTCGTGTTTTTACGAAGAAATGCCCAGAAATTCATAGCCGTTTTTGTTTGGTAAGGTTACCAATGTACAAATAATTAACGGCGGATATTCTTGAAAAAATTGCGAAAAGGTACACCCAAAACCTTCCGAAGATCTTAGGGTTTATGTTTGCAGAACACTACTAAAAATTAAACAAATTACGATGCATCGCTCTTCAATTGTTTGGTTCAGAAGCGACCTCCGGTTGCTCGACAATGTTGCTCTGCACGAGGCAACTCAGAAGTCGGCCCGTGTATACGCGGTGTACTGCTTTGATCCGCGGCAGTTTACCGAGACTGAGATCGGTGCCTGCAAAACCGGTCCCCACCGAGCGCAGTTTCTGCTAGAGTCGGTAGCCGACCTGCGCGAGAATTTGCGCAAGCGCGGGGGCGACCTGATTGTTCGGCAGGGCATTGCCGAGAACGTGGTCGCGCAGCTGGCTCGGGAGATCGGGGCCACGGCGGTGTTTGCCAGCAAGGAAGCGACGCACGAAGAAAGCGCGGTGGAGGCTTCGCTAGAGAAGCTACTAAACGCCCACGGCGTTGAGCTCAACTTAGTATGGCAATCTACCCTGTTGCACATCGACGATATCCCGTGGCCCATCAAGAACGTACCCGACATCTTTTCGCAGTTCCGCAAGGAGGCCGAGCGCTCGGTGGCGGTGCGGCCGGTGGTGCCCGCCCCCGAGCAGCTTAACGCACCCTCGGAGGTATGCGTCGGTGACATTCCCTCACTAGACGACTTGGGATTGGAAGCCATCCCGGCTGATCCCCGGGGGGTGCTTGACTACCAGGGCGGAGAAACGGCGGGCCTCCGTCGCCTGCACGCTTACCTGTGGGATACTGACGCGCTAGCGACCTACAAAGAAACGCGCAATGGCCTGCTGGGTGCCAACTACTCCAGCAAGTTCTCAGCTTGGCTGGCAAACGGCTCCCTGTCGCCTCGGGTCATCTACCAAGAGGTGAAAGCCTACGAAGCCGAACGTACGAAAAACAAGTCGACCTACTGGTTGATCTTCGAGCTACTGTGGCGCGATTACTTTCGTTTTATTGCAAAAAAGTACGGCAATCATATTTTCCGGGTGGGTGGCATTAAGCAAGAAGACCCTTACTTGCGGGATGACTTCGGGGCCTTCGAGAAGTGGAAGAACGGCCGCACGGGGGTGCCCTTTATCGACGCCAATATGCGTGAAATCAACGCCACCGGATTTATGTCGAACCGCGGGCGCCAGAACGTAGCCAGCTTTTTGGTGAAAGACCTAAAGGTAAACTGGACGTGGGGGGCGGCCTACTTCGAAAGTCTACTCATCGACTACGATGTGTGCAGCAACTGGTGCAACTGGAATTATGTGGCCGGAGTGGGCAACGACCCGCGCGAGAACCGCTATTTTAACATCATGAGTCAGGCGCAGCGCTACGACCCGCAGGGGGAGTACGTACGCCACTGGATTCCGGAGCTCAGCGACGTGGTGGGCAAGCGGGTGCACTATCCTACCGAAATACCCAACGAAGAACTGGAATCTTTCGGGGTGGTCATTGGGGAAGACTATCCCGAGCCTTTGGTAGGATTTAGCAAGTGGTTGTATTAAGTCGATAGTCGATAGTCCACGGTAGCTGTCGTCTATCGACTATCAAGCTGTGGACTGTCGACTGTTGACCATCGACTAATTACTATGGACTATCAGTTAAAACCATGCTCGTGGCACGCGGCTCCAGGGCCAGGGGATAGCACTCATAATCAGGATAAAGCCGATCAGGTAGAAAATTGCCGTACGGGTGTGCTTGGCCTTGTCGGTGGTGGCACGCTTGGCGGTAGAATAGCCGATAGTAATCAGAATGATACCAATGATGTTGGTAGCGATGTGCTCTACCGCCCAAAAACGAAGCTGAGGGTCTTTCATGACCGCCGCCATATTGTCCAACTGCACGTAGGGACTAATAAAGTAAAGCACCAGCCCGATGATTAGCTGAATGTGCACTGAAATAAGCGTAAACAGGTACAGCTTTCGGTTACCGTCGGTGAAGGGTTGGTTGCCGTAGCCCCGTAGGAAGGCTTGCACAATACTGATGATGAGCAGAATGACCACCACGTAACGCAGGGTGGAGTGTAGGTGAACGAGTCCGGTATACATTAAAGTAGATTAGGTTCGTGATGGGGTAAACCTAGCAAAAGCCCGACGATGAAAAAAGAAAAGAGCGGCAAGTTTGCTTGTCGCTCTTCTGTAATAAAATACTGCCCACTACGCAGCCTTCGGCAAATTGATGGGGGCCGGGTCGGGCGGCGTGACTATTGCCTGCCGTTTGCGCGTCGCGTGGCGTTCGCTAAACCCTAGGTAGAGCAACATGCCCATGGTATAGAGCACAACGAATACGTAAACGGCGAATATGGCGTAAGATACTATTGCGTTCATAATGCGTTAATGGTTTTCGCTGTATACAGTTTTTGTCCCCTAAAAGTTGCCCATTAGTACCACTATCTTTTTCCTTACGATTTAGCTACTCGTTTGGGAGGTTTCTCATCGCGCTCAATTTCCTTTTTGATCACCTGCACCGCGTTTTTCTTAGGCCGAATGGCTTGTCCTACTCGTTGCGTATACACCTTGGTAAACTCTGCCCCTACCAGAAAAATTACCGATGAGTAATAGATCCAGATCAGCAGCAGCACCAGCGAGCCAGCCGCCCCGTAGGTCGACGACCAACTGCTGCTGCGCAGGTAAAGCCCAATTAGTCCCTTTCCTAGCACAAACAGGATGGTGGTGACCAAGGCGCCCACCCACACGTCGCGCCATCGAATCTTAGCGTCGGGGAGCACTTTGAACACTGTGGTGAAGACGGTCGTTAGTAGGCCGATCAGCAGGATGAAACTGGCCAGTTGTAGCAGATAGACCGTATAGTCGGAGAAGAAGCGCTCCAGGAAACTCTCGGACACCGTGAGGATGGTGTCAACCAGCAGCGAAGCCAGCAGGATAACGCCCAAACTGGCGACCACCGCAAAGGAAAACAGTCGGTCGACGATAAGCTTAAGCCACCCTTTTTTGGGCTTGGCACGCACGCCCCAAATCTCGTTCAGGGCCAACTGAATGTTTACAAACACGGTGGTGGCGCTAAAGAGTAGCGTGGCAATACCAATGGTTTTGGCAATGGTGTCGGCGTCGCTGATTTTTACATTTTTCAGGATATTTTCTATCTGAAGGGCAATGTTGGGCCCCACGTGCATGGCAATTTGGTCGTAGAGCTGCCCTTGCATGGCCTTTTCGCCGTAGAACACACTGCCAATAAATACGATCAGAATCAGCACCGCGGGTAGCGAGAAAATAGCGTAGAACGCAATGGAAGCCGCGTACAGCAGTACATTGTCGTCAATGAAGCCATTCACTACATCGTTGATGATTTTTCCGGCCAGGGTCTCCTTGAAAGCTGCCCAATAACGTTTCAGTTGCTCCATCAATCGGTGGTTGTTCCCCCTTATTCCATTGCTCGGTGGTGGTGCGTTACCACGGTCGACACTAACGTTACACCTTACGAAGGGGTGAATATAGGTAAAATCACCGTAGGTTTAACCCTCAGCGCTTTCTCGCGTTATTGGTTGCGTATCAATGCTCGTTCGTTTTTATGTTTACTGAAACTATTACTCCGCGCTTCGCCGAGACCGATGCCCTGGGCCATATTAATAATACGGTGGTGCCTACCTGGCTAGAGCAGGCGCGTACCCCGGTGTTTCGGTGGTTTGTGCCCGACCTAAACCCCCAAAACTGGTGCCTCATTATTGCTAAGATCGAGGTTGAGTTTCGCCACGAGATTTTGTACGGCCACGAAGTGCGGGTAGAAACGTACGTAGCGGAGGTGGGGAACAGCTCGTTCCGCGTGGGGCAGCGGGTGTACCAGCAGGATCAGCTGTGTGCCCAAGGAAGCTCGGTACTGGTACACTTCGACTACGCCACTAAAAAATCGAAGCCGATTCCTGCGGACATTCGCCAGAAAATGGAAGCGCACCAGCATGATGACCCGGCTTAGGGCCAGTGACGCCCGTCTAAGCGGTTCATGCGTTCGTGCAGGCGGTTTAGCTGCTGCTGGTTAATTTGCAGTAGCTCGTCGAACAATTTGTTGTGCGTATCTAATTCGCGGTGCAGGGCGTTTACCTTTTCTATCTGGTTTTTATAGTCTCGGTACAGGTCTTTCAGAAAGAAACCGACCAGCAGGGCGGCCATGCTTACCACACTGAGTAACACGGTGTTCAGAAGTGTAATTAATTCTGGATTTTCCATACGCCAAAGCTACGTATCGGCGGCAACGCTCTTTCCTAAAGTTACCGGTTTAGGTTAAAATGTGTCTCATTACGACATATTTTTAATTAGTGCCTCTTTCCTGATTGGTTGGATGCCCGAGCACCTCGTAGATGACCGCCACCTGCTTGGGCGTATACACGTGTCCAATACGGGGGCCCACTTGCTCACGGAAGGGGGATAACCAGTTATTAATGGTGCGGGTGCTCACTCCGTAGGCGTAGGCTAACTCTTTGGTCGTCTGTGGTTTGATTTCTGAGAAACTCATGGCAGTATTAATTCGTGGTAGGAATATGTAGAGAGACAGTAACTAATTATTACTAAATAGTCGTATAAAAAAGGCAAATAAAGTCTTATAAAGGCAATACTAGCGCTTTTAGATTGATAAACCAATTGCCAATCAGGCGAACGTGCCACTATTTTTTCTTATTAAGACATATTTAGTATTTTTGCGTCAGTGAATAACGATAACCCTTATGAAACAGCCTTCTATTCCCCTAAGAAAAATCCGGCGCGAGCAAGGCTTAAGCCAGGAGGTGGTAGCCCAAGCGTTAGGCATCCAGACTACTACCTACAGCAAGCTGGAGCGCGGTGTTATCCAGCTCTCCGTAGAGCGGCTTTACGAGCTCTCTAACGTGTTCGATTTATCTCCGGAGGTTTTGTTGTCCTACGGCCAATCGCCCGCCATCGAAGCATCGGCAACCTCTTCCGCCCGGCAGCCCCCGGGTAACATCACCTACATTCCGGTGCACGCCCAGGCGGGGTTTCTCGATCTGCACACCGACCAGCGGAAGGCCGAGGCGGCCATTACTTTTTCCATTCCCACCTTTACCGAGCCGCAGCTGTTTATGATCAGCGTAGAGGGGGATAGCATGTACCCCACGGTGGCACCGGGGGCCTTCATCATCATCAAAGAGGTGAAGGATACTCCGCTGATTAAATGGGGCGAGCCGCACGTGGTGGTTACCACCGACGGGCGGGTGATCAAACGGGTGCTTAAGCACGCCGACGCGCAGTGGGTAACGCTCTACTCCGACAACAATGCGCTGTATCAGCCCTACGAGATTCCGAAAAATAGTATTCTGTCGCTGTGGCAACTGGTAGGCTCCCTGTCGAAGTCGTTTGTGCCTCAGAACATTTTTAGAGGCGGACTGCCAGCTTAAGCCAAGCGCGCTCGTGGCGATTAATCCAACGAAACGATCACCTTGCCGTGGCTCTGCCGCGACTCCACAAAGTGATGCGCGTGCGGTAGTTGGTCAAAGGGAAAGATAGCCGAAATCACCGGGCGGATGCGGTGCTCCTGAACATAGTCACTCAGGGCGGCCCACTCGGTTTGCACCACCTCCGGATTTTTGATGAGATAACCGATGTGGGTAGCCATCAGGCCCGATGAGCGCTGGGCCATCTGCAATGGGTTGATCAGCGGAATGTTGCGCAGCATCCGGGGCCACGTGAGCGGGTTGCGCTTGTTCCACTTCAGTCCGGCCATCCCCGCGATCACCAGTCGCCCGAAGGGGTTGAGCAGCGCCTGGCTCTTGCGAAAGGTTTCGCCGCCCACCAGCTCCAGCACCACGTCCACTCCCCCGCCGCCCTGTATGTCTCGCACCACCTGCTCGAAGTTCTGCGTTTGGTAGTTGATCGGATAGTCTACCCCCAGCCGATCAAGGAGCGCAAGCTTGTCAGGATGGCTGGCCGTGCCGAATACCGTGCATTCTTGGGCTTTGGCCAGTTGCACGGCGGCGGTGCCTACGCCCCCGGCGGCGGCGTTCACCAGCACCGCGTCGGTAGATTGTAGGCGGGCTAGTTTCATCAGGCTTACCCAGGCGGTCATGTAGTTGACCAGGAAGGCGGCGTTTTCTTCGGGCGTAAAGTGGGCCAGGGGCGGCAGGGCCATGTACGCCGGCACGATCATCTGCTCAGCGTAGCTGCCGTACTGCGCCCCGGCAATCACCGCTTCGCCGATGGATCGGTTTACGTCCGGACCCACGGCGTCGATGTGTCCGTAGGCTTCCATGCCCAGGGTGTAGGGCAGCTGCGGAGCCCAACCGTACTGCCCGCGGCGCGACAGAATTTCGGCGAAGTTGATGCCCAGGTGCTGCACCCGCACGCGCACCTCACCGGGGCCGGGTTGGGGTTCGGGAATTTGTTGCGGTTGCAAGACGGCGGCTGAGCCGTGGTGGGATAAGACGTACGCTTTCATAAGGAGTGGAGTGTCTATCAAAAGTAGGCATCCTGACGTTGCCCCGCAACCGGGCTGGGTCTCCTAACGGCAGCAAAACATTTAGAGACAGAAATGCTTTTTTCCTTATGTCTTCATCAGTCCCCTTCAACATTCACGAGGCGGTGCGGCGTCTCCGTTTGGTGGTGGCGGCCCTGCCCAAAGCTGCGCTGTTCGACCTGCACGATCAGGGATATACCAGCTTGTTCGAGCAGTTAGTGGCTTGCATCATCTCCATCCGAACCTACGACGAGGTAACGGTGCCCACCGCTATCCGTCTCTTTGACATTGCCCGCACTCCCGAAGCGTTAAAGACGCTCACCCCGGTACAGATCGACGCGGCTATTTTCGACAGCACCTACCACGAGGCCAAGTCGTACCAGCTTCACGCCATCGCTACCACCATAGCCGATACCTACGGAGGCGAACTGCCGGGCGACTTCGAGGTGCTTACTTCGTTCAAGGGCGTAGGTCCCAAGTGCGCGAGTTTGGCACTAGGAATCGCGCTGGGGCAGCCCTACATCGGGGTGGACATCCACGTGCACCGGGTAACCAACCGCTGGGGCTATGTGACCGCCAAGACGCCCGAAAAGACGATGGAAGCACTCCAGCAAAAGCTCCCGAAAGAATACTGGGTAGAGATCAATCGGTTGCTGGTGCCCTACGGCAAGCACGTGTGTCGGGGCACGGTGCCGCGCTGTTCGGAGTGTGTGCTGTTGGACATGTGCGAACAGCGGGGTGTAAGCAGTCATCGCTGATTCTGAGGTAGTACATAAATGAGAGTGAAAAGAGCAGTGTCGCTTACCTATGCGATAATTATTTCAGAGATGCAACTAAAATTTAGTTGCATACGATGAAGGAAACACTTAGATTTACGACAACCAAGTTGTACGTATGTCTCGTCACCAGAAATTAGTTGATCGCTTAAGGCAAAGGCCCAAGGATTTTACGTACTCAGAGGTGGTAAGACTAATGAAGGGGTTTGGCTACGAAGAAAGCAACGTAGGGAAGACAAGTGGCTCAGCAGTGGCTTTTATAAGTAAAAACACGCAACAAGTGGTAAGACTTCACAAACCACACCCTGGAAACATTGTGAAATCATACGTAGTAAAAAATTTGCTGGACCATCTAATTGACCAAAAACTGATTGAATGAAGATGGAAAATACGTTAGAACACCAAGGCTTTTATGGTATCGTTGACTACAGCAGTGAAGATGAGGTCTTTCACGGAAAGATCATTGGCATCAATGACCTCGTTATCTTTGAGGGCGATTCTGTCGCTTCCCTGAAAAACAGTTTCACCGAAGCAGTTGAAGATTATATCACTCTTTGTCAAGAGGTCGGAAAATCGCCTTTAAGGTCGTTTAAGGGTTCGTTTAACGTTCGCTTAACCCCTGAGCTGCATCGTAAAGCATTCGTTTCGGCTTCCGTCAGCCACATATCTTTAAATGCCTTTGTAGAATCGGCCATCGCCGAGAAACTGAAAGAATTAGAGCAAACCGTATCCTAAGGCGTTGCAAAAAAACCATGTTCGTGGCTCCGGATTTTCGTATCTTTGTCGGCTATGAGCATCACGACCCAACCTAATCTGGAGTCCCTCGATCCGAAGCAATTCATCATCATCAAGGGGGCCAAAGTAAACAACCTGAAGAACCTCGACGTGGCCATCCCCCGCAACCGTTTGGTGGTGGTGACCGGCCTGTCGGGCTCGGGCAAATCGTCGCTGGCCTTCGATACGCTGTTTGCCGAGGGGCAGCGCATGTACGTGGAGAGCTTGAGCTCCTACGCCCGGCAGTTTCTGGGGCGTATGGAGAAGCCCGAGGTGGAGTACATCAAGGGAGTGTCGCCAGCCATTGCTATCGAGCAGAAGGTGAACACCCGCAATCCGCGCTCCACGGTGGGCACCTCTACCGAAATTTACGATTACCTCAAGCTGCTCTTCGCCCGGGTGGGCACTACCTACTCACCGGTGAGCGGCGAACCGGTAACGCGCGATACGGTAACCGGGGTGGTGGACTTCATCTTCAGCCAGGCCGAAGGCACCAAGCTGATGATTTTATGTCCGCTAAAACGCACCGAAGGACGAGCTCCGAAAGAAGAACTCAGCGTACTTTTGCAGAAAGGCTTCACGCGGGTGAAGGTGGGCGACGAGGTGCTATTTATCGAGGAGTTGCTTAAGGAAGGCGCACCGGCGGTAGAAGAACAGACGGTGCAGATTATGGTAGACCGGGCGGCGGTGCGCACGGGCGACGAGGACTTGCAGTTTCGGATGGCCGATTCGGTGCAGACCGCCTTCTTTGAGGGGGACGGGGCCTGTAACGTAGAGATCATCACCCCCGAAGGCTCCCGGACGTACCCCTTTTCTGACAAGTTCGAGGAAGACGGCATCGTGTTCGAGGAGCCGAGCGTCAACCTGTTTAGCTTTAACAACCCCTTTGGAGCCTGCCGCACCTGCGAGGGCTTCGGCCGCGTGCTGGGCATCGACCCCGACCTGGTGGTTCCCGACAAGAGTCTGTCGGTGTACGAGGGTGCGGTAGCCCCCTGGCGCAGCCACTCCATGAAAAAGTGGGTAGACCCTCTGCTGCGCAACGGCATTAAGTTCGACTTTCCCATCCACCGGCCCTACGTAGAGCTTACCGAAGCCGAGCAGCAACTGCTCTGGACGGGTAACCGCTACTTCAAGGGACTAGATGCTTTCTTCAATTTCCTATCGTCTAGAACCCACAAGATTCAGTACCGCGTGATGCTGTCGCGCTACCGTGGGCGCACCACCTGCCCCGACTGCCAGGGCACCCGCCTGCGCAAAGACGCCAGCTACGTTAAGGTGAACGATACGGCCATCACCGACCTGGTACTGAAACCCGTGGAGCAGGTGCTCAGCTTCTTCAAGGAATTAGCACTGAAACCCCACGAGCAGCGCGTAGCCGACCGCATTGTGCAAGAGATTGAAAGCCGGATAGAATACCTGCTCAAGGTCGGGCTGGGCTACCTCACGCTCAACCGGCTCACCAACACCCTGTCGGGCGGCGAGTACCAGCGCATCAAACTGGCCACCTCGCTGGGCAGTGCCCTGGTGGGTTCGATGTACATTCTGGACGAGCCCAGCATCGGTCTGCACCCCCGCGATACCGCACGTTTGATTGAGGTGCTGGAAACCCTGCGCAACCTGGGCAACACCGTGGTGGTGGTGGAGCACGAAGAAGACGTAATGCGCGCTGCCGATCAGATCATTGATATTGGTCCCGACGCCGGGACGCACGGCGGCGAGCTGATGTTTCAGGGCAGCATCCAGGAGCTGGAGAAGAAAAACGGCCACGCCAACACCCACACCGCCCGCTACCTGAGCGGGGTCGACTCCATCCCTATTCCGAAGCGGCGCCGCACGTTTAAGCACGAACTAATTATCAAAGGAGCGCGCGAGAACAACCTCAAGCACATCGACGCCACCATTCCGTTGGGCGTGCTCACGGTGGTCACCGGCGTGAGTGGCTCGGGCAAGTCTACCCTGGTGAAGCGCATCCTGTACCCCGCCCTGGGCAAAATCTTCGGCACCGTGAACGAGGCCACCGGCAAGTTCGACCGGTTAGAGGGCGATACCCGCCGGATCACGCAGGTGGAGTTTGTAGACCAGAACCCTATCGGCAAGTCGTCGCGCTCTAACCCGGTGACCTACGTGAAGGCCTACGACCACATCCGGCAGCTATTCTCGGAGCAGCCGCTGGCCAAGCAGCGGGGCTACAAACCGGCCTACTTCTCGTTTAACGTGGATGGCGGGCGCTGCGAGAACTGCCAGGGCGAGGGCGAGGTAACCATCGAGATGCAGTTTATGGCCGACATCCGGCTTACCTGCGAGGTGTGCAAGGGCAAGCGCTTCAAGAAAGAGATTCTGGAAGTGAAGTTCCAAAACCTGGACATCGCCGAGGTACTGGACATGACGGTGGACGACAGCGTGGACTTTTTTAAGAGTCAGCGGGCGCTGGCGGGCAAGCTGAAGCCCCTGCAGGACGTAGGTTTGGGCTACGTGCGGTTGGGGCAATCGTCGAACTCGCTGAGCGGCGGTGAGGCCCAGCGGGTGAAGCTCGCCTCGTTTCTGGGCAAGGGCAACGGGGGGCGCAGTGATAGCGACCACATTCTGTTTATCTTCGACGAGCCCACCACCGGGCTGCACTTCCACGACATCCGCAAGCTGCTGGACGCCATCAACGCCCTGATCGAGCAGGGCAACAGCGTGGTGATCATCGAGCACAACATGGAGGTGATCAAAACTGCCGACTGGATCATCGACCTGGGTCCCGAGGGCGGCGAGCGGGGCGGGCACATTACCTTTGCGGGTCGGCCCGAGGAAATGCTCAAGCTCACCGACAACTACACGGCGAAGTATTTAAAGGAAAAGTTTTAACTTGTCAGAAATTGATGACCCTATGGCACTCACCGAAACCGCTTCCCGCGTGTCTTATCAGGAATTTATTAACCTGGATATCCCTGATGATGACGACCACATCTACGAACTACTCGACGGCGAAATCGTGAAATACTCCGCACCCGAATCCCGACACCAAATAGTATTAGCCAACTTGTTCAGGCAAGTTGATAACCATGTCTTCAGCAAGAAGCTAGGCCGTGTGTTGTTTGCGCCCCTCAGTGTCATGTTGGGCGAACATAGCGCTCCGCAACCGGACTTGCTGTTCGTGGCTACCAAGCACCTAAAAATCATTGAGGAGAAATGCGTGATGGGTGCTCCTAATTTGGTGGTAGAGATTATCTCTCCGGGTTCGGTAGTGCGAGACAGGGTTCAGAAAAAAGAAATTTACGAGAAGGCAGGAATTCCAGAATACTGGATTGTGGACCCGAAGTACGCATTGGTAGAGGTCTACCAGCACACTAGCTCGGGTTATACGTTGTTTCATACCGCCGAAGGAGAAGGGACGGTGAAATCGAAGGTAATTAAAGGGCTGGAGATTAACGTAGCGGATATCTTTGCCGAGTAGGAATACCCATAAACCATTACCAACCTAACGTAGGCTGCTGATCTGATAAATATTACCCCGAACCGTTCGTCTGTTCGCGTATTAGTGTAATTTTGGGCACCCAACCTAATTACACCCACGTCCATGGCCTGGTTTAAACGGAAAGATAAAGGCATTCAGACCCCCACCGAGGAGAAAAAGGAGTCGCCCGACGGTTTATGGTTTAAAACTCCCGGCGGAAAGATCATCCACACCCGCGAGCTAAAGAGCAACTGCTACGTGGTGCCCGAAGACAATTACCACGTGCGCATCGGCTCGGCCGAGTACTTTGAGCTGCTCTTCGACAATAACAAGTTTACCGAGCTCGACAAAAACATGCAGTCGACCGACCCCCTTAGCTTTGTGGATACCAAGCCCTACCCCGCCCGGGTGAAGGCCAGCCAGCAGAAGACCAAGCTAAAGGATGCCGTGCGGGCCGCCCACGGCAAGATGAACGGCGTGCCGCTGGTGGTGGGCTGTATGGACTTTGCGTTTATTGGGGGGTCGATGGGTTCGGTGGTGGGCGAGAAAATTGCCCGGGCTATCGACTACGCGCTGAAGCACAAGATGCCCTTTCTGATGATCTCGAAGTCGGGTGGTGCCCGCATGATGGAAGCGGGACTTTCGCTGATGCAGATGGCCAAGACGTCGGCCAAGCTGGCGTTGCTGCACCAGGCGGGCCTGCCGTACATTTCGCTGCTCACCGACCCCACTACGGGGGGCGTGACCGCCTCGTTTGCCATGCTGGGCGACTTTAACATTGCTGAGCCAGGCGCAATGATCGGGTTCGCTGGCCAGCGGGTAATCCGCGACACCATCGGGAAGGAGCTACCCAAGGGCTTTCAGAGCGCCGAGTTCGTACTAGAGCATGGCTTTCTGGACTTCATCGTAGACCGTCGTGAGCTAAAAGAGCGGCTAACCGCGTTGTTGCGGGCGTTGGCTTGAGCACGGACGTATGACGCAGATTTTATCGAATAGTTAGGTAACTAGCCACGTATCACTTCAACAGAGGCACTTCACTCTCCCGTTACCCACCGGATCAGTTCATCCACGTCCACGATGGACCAGGAGTGGGGATGCCGGTCGCCGTTAGATCGGTAGCCGCGGTTCTCGGTTGGGATGTAGGCTACGTTGTTACCGAATTCTTTGCGCAGCTCATCCGCCAGGTGTTTGATAAAGTAGGCGTTCATCTCTTCGTACTTGTTCTGCCGGTTTTGTTTCCACCACACGACATCCGGTTCGGTGTAAAACCGCAGCTTTACGTCTTTTAGGTGAGACAAGTTCTCAGTATGGCGCGTCTGGTGCGTGTACACGGCGTGCGCCTCGTACGCAGCGATGCTATCTTCAGGACTGCCGAAGGCCGACTTCAGCATGCTAACGATCATCCAGCTTTCTTGCACTGAAACCGGTGAGAAATTACGATCGATGTTCCGCTGAGAATTTTCGTATAACCCCAATAAATCTACCGGAGAGTCTATTACAAATGTGCCCCGAGGCTGCACGTCACTGCCCGACTGTACTAAGTAGTCGCTGAGAAGCAGGCTAACTACCCCTCCACTGGAGAAGCCGCCGATGTGCACATTATTTTTAACCAGGTTGTTCTCCACGAACATCCGGTTGATAACCGCCGCCAGTTCTTCTTTCTCATCGTCTTCGAGCCACAGCCGCCGGTTAAATTTCATCAGGGCGACCGCTACACCCGCTTCCATTGCCGGAGCCACAACCTCAAACTCTCGCTTTACGATGTCGGGAGTTTCCGGAAAGCCAGGAAACAATAGCAGTACCCCGGTCTGCGCAGTCTTTGGCAGCAGCAGCTCGTACTCGTCGGTTCGGTAGGTGGTGAAATTGGCCTGGGTAGCCTGCTGCAGGACCAAACAATCGCCCGGAGACTGCACGGCGTCGAGCTCGTTCCAGATGGTATCGCTAAACGCTTGAGGTGAAAAAGTGAGGACGATAAGCTGCTTGTCCGATTCGGAGCAGTAGAACCCCTTAACCTTGGTATTTAGCTTGATGGGCTGCTGCGTAAAGAAAGCGTCAAACAACGCCACCGTACCGACAAACGTAGCTGGTGAGTCAGAAGTAGCCGTAAACTGAGCGCTAGCTTCGGTGATCTTGGCTTTTGCTATTCCGCGCTGGCTGCCTACCGATTGAGTGAGTCTGCTGAAGTAGTCCTCCACCAGCTTCTCTAAACGCGGTTCTGCCAAACGAGCGTTGCCATTCACGTACCAGGCAAACGTATAGGTCCAGAACCGGTCGCTGGTAGGGTCATCCCAGCCGGGGGCAAACCGCACCTCTTCTACTCCTGTAAGCCCAAGGTCCGGGGCGAAGGAAGGCGGCAAAGCAAACGACTCTTCGCTCCAGCCATCCGGCGCTTTCAGCAGATCCGCAGTAGTCCGCGTGCTTCCCTGGGCCCAGCAACCAACGTATCCCAACAGAACGAACGACAGCAAAATCATGGGCTTTATCATGGGGCTGGGGATAAGGTTTCTTATACCTCAAAGCACGACGGTCGGCCGACGCTTTCCAAAGAACCGGTGTTAAAGATTGTTAACAAACGGAGACTCAGCTACCCGGAACGTCTTCTACAGCCTTAGCCACATTCGCACTACTAGACGAGTGGGGATGGTGATTACAAGACAAGCGAAACGGTGCCCTGGCTAACAACAAAAAACGCCTTTGCGAGGCGGCCCGCCTTCGAACTAAACAAGCGCTTATTAGCATGCCACCCGAACTAACTTCAGCCAAGGTGACGCCCCCCGCCGCCGCAAACTCGTGCATTGGAGACAGAGCATGCGAGGGATTTCTACCCCAGTCGGCTCGCCTACGCTACTCCGTTTCTTATTGGCGCACGTACGCTCTGGGGGAAGCGACAGAACTTCGGTGAAGAGGTGACGTGTCTTGTAGATCTGTTCAACAACCCTTCGGGTACAAATAAATCTAAGTGCGGTTGGATGTAGTATCCTTACTGGTTGTAGCGTCCGCGACCCGAGCGGTAGTGACTATTTTACCGGAAGAGCGAGCGGACGCTCTATTTGGTGGGTGGGTCGTAGGTTAAGCGCAGCGGTCCTACGACCAGATGGACAGCAGTGTACGCAATTAGCTTACCTCTAGCAACGAAGAAATCTGTTGCTTAAACCATAAAGTACTAGCTAGCTGCTTTTTGCTTACGTTGTACGGGGCAATAGCCTCTTTGCTAAACTTACTCTTCATATCGAAGAAGGGGTAGTACATCTCAAAATCGTTGCTTGAAAAGGCCGATACAATGGTATCAATGTTTTTGTCGCGTAGTTCGTCCTCCCTCAAGATAGCGTAGGAGTTTCTAACAGTTTTGATTTCCGCTACAATCTTCATTTTCTTATCCTCTTTCTGCCGCTCAATGTTGGCGATGTAAGCCTTCTTGTCAAAATTAGTTATTAGTTCAGCGAGATTATTAGGGTGGTAAAGATAATTTTCAAAACAGTAGTATCGGAGTATGTGAAGATTTGGATATTTCCGGCTTACTTTCTTAATTTCATCTTTAGTAAGAAAGTCGCGATCCATCAAACCTTTGTAGCGGGGCTCTCTTTTAGCGAATAGAAACACTTCGTTCTTATCTCGAACTCCTAGAAATAGGCTTTGTGGCAAGGCAAGCATATTGTAGAATTCGTCATCTTTGTTTTCGCACAAAATAAGTTTTTTGTTATTAAACAGCTTAAATATACTTTCTTTTGGAACAGCTACATCAAATACATCTAATGTGTTTTTAGAATCTGGAAACAACACCTGTTTGTGTCAAAATCGAGGCTGTTAAAATCAATAATGGCGGCGTGGTCTACCTCGCGCGCGTAATCGATAAAACCGTACGAATGACTAGCAGTCCAGAGCTGGCAGTTATCAGGAATCCACTGTTCGGTAACTTCCTTGAGTAGATTATACTGAAGACGGGTATTTAAATGTAAGTCTAGCTCATCAACAAAGTATATAGTATTCTGATAGTATTTCTGACGGCTAAGCAAATTAACTAAAACATTGAACACCTGTTTCTCGCCATTACTCAAAAGATCGTAACCGAATTTAGAATTACCTTTTTTAAAACGAACGTCAGCGACTTTCCCATCTAGAGGTGGAATAATAGACACTAGTTGGGGTATAATAGGCGCTTCGCTCTCGAATATACGTTCTAATGCTTGGTTAATAGGATCTACGTATGTTTTGATAATTTCACTGCGCGCTCGGTCACTTTGATAAAACTCCTGTAAAATACTGCGCGTGATTTCTTCTAAGTCATTTTCAAGCCGTTCGTCGCGATCTATGTAGGTAAGGGGGCGATCACTATTATTGGCTAAATCATAACTTTTGGCTGCCCCTAAGGTAGTTCGCGTCAGGCGGGAAACCTGTCGTAAGCTACTTCGTCCATAGAACATACTTTCTGGAACTTCCCCCTCCTGAAAACTGCTTCCACTATCGTGAATAATGCACCACGATTTGATGTCTTCGTCATCCCAAGTGCGAATGTCGATCAGGAAGCCCTAACTGACCTGTGCCAACGGCACGAGGTTAAAACCATGCACGTGTTTGGATCAGCCTGCACTGAGAACTTTGGTAGCAACAGCGACGTCGACATACTCATCTCATTCAAAGAATCATCTGTTGAGCAGTATACTGATAACTATTTCAGTTTACACCACGCGCTTGAGAAATTGCTGGGTCGTAAGGTTGATTTGCTCACTGAAAACTCACTGTCCAATCCGTATTTCATCGAAAGTATCGAGGATACCAAACAGTTGTTATATGCAACGTAAAATGTTAAAGTACCTGCACGACATCAAGGAGTCTATTAACTCAATACATAGTTACCTAGGTGATAAGCGGGACTTTAACAGCTATCAGTCGAACAAGCTATTAAGAAGAGGAATTGAAAGAGAGCTGGAAATCATTGGCGGGGCTACCAATCGAATTCTGAAAATTGATAATACTACTGAAATCAATAACGCTCGGAGAATCGTGGATTTGAGAAATTGGATCATACACGGATATGATAGCGTCGAAGATGTAATCATATGGGGAATTCTGTCAAAAGATATTCCGCTACTACTGAAGCAAGTCGAGCGATTGATCACTAGCTAACGCTGACATCACGCTTCTCCGAGAAATACTATCTACAACCCTTCTACCGGAACACTCTTTCCCCCTCTTGCGTTAGCCCCTAGAAACAACGCTAACCCATGACCCCCACCCAAGAACAGATTACCCAGGCCCTCGGCACGGTCGACGATCCTGACCTGAAGCAAGACCTGATTACCCTTAACATGGTGAAAGATATCCGCATCGATGGGTCTCACGTAAGCTTCACCGTGGTGCTTACCACCCCGGCTTGCCCCCTCAAAGAAGTGATCCGGCAGGCCTGCGTAGCGGCCCTCCACCAGCAGGTGTCGCCTGAATTGACCATCGACATCCAGATGACCTCTAACGTGACCACCGCGCGGCGCAAGCAGGCTCCCATTCTGCCGGAGGTGAAGAACATCATCGCCGTGGCCTCGGGCAAGGGCGGCGTGGGCAAGTCTACCGTAGCCACCAACCTGGCCGTGTCGCTGGCGCAGATGGGCGCCAAGGTGGGGCTGGTGGATGCCGATATCTTTGGGCCGTCGATCCCTACCATGTTTAACTGCGAGCGCGAGCGGCCCGGCGTACGGGTTGTCGACGGCAAGAACGTGATCGAGCCACTACTGCAGTACGGGGTGAAGCTGATCTCGATGGGCTTCTTGATGGCGGCCGACGATGCCGTGGTGTGGCGTGGCCCCATGGCCAGCAAAGCCCTGCAACAGTTCCTCACCGACGTAGACTGGGGCGAGCTGGATTACCTGCTGATCGACCTGCCGCCCGGCACCAGCGACATTCACCTTACCCTGGTGCAGTCGGTGCCGGTAACGGGCGCGGTGATCGTCACCACCCCCCAGAAGGTGGCCCTGGCCGACGCCCGCAAGGGACTAGCCATGTTCCGACAGCCGCAAATCAACGTACCTATCTTGGGAATCGCCGAAAATATGGCGTACTTTACCCCGGCCGAGCTGCCCGACAACCGTTACTATATCTTCGGACAGGGCGGCGGACAGCAACTGGCGAAGGAAACCGAGGTGCCGTTCTTGGGCGAGATTCCGCTGGTGCAGGCGGTGCGCGAGAGTGGCGACCAGGGCTACCCGGCGGTGCTGCGCAACGAAGATGCGATGACCGCAACGCGAGAGAGTTTCCGGAGCCTGGCCCAGGAGTTTGCCCGGCAGGTGGCCATCCGCAACGCCAGCAAGCAAAAAACCCAACTAGTAAGCATGACGCGCTAAGCGGCCTTCCGCAACGACCCTAAACGACGACCCTATGACCACCAGCAATCAGGAACTAATGGAGAAGGTAGACCGCGCCCTGAATGAGGTGCGCCCCTACCTAGAAACCGACGGTGGCAACGTGCGGGTGCTGGAGGTGAACGACGACCGCGTGGTAACCCTGGAGTTACTCGGTGCCTGCGGCAGCTGCCCCATGTCGGTGATGACCATGAAGGCGGGCATCGAAGAAACCATTAAGCGGCAGGTGCCCGAAATCCAGACCGTACGGGCGGTCAATATCACCCCCGCCGACGATCCGAACGCCCAGCTTCCCAGTCAGGCCGTCTAGATATCATGCCTCCTACGTACATAACGCTTAGTTTTCCCCGTTACTTTTACGACCCGATTTACCCTCAGCGTGCGTTTTATTTCTAGTAAGATAGTTTCATGAAAAAAGATATTGCTCATGTAGGCGTTTACCAGGCGCTGCGCACCAGCGCGGTGGGCATTTTCGTTTTATGTCTCCTAACGGTAGCGCCCCTTACTGGGTCGGCACAAGAGCGATGTGGGGTAACGACCGACGCTTCTTCGGTATCGCAGCAGCGCTTTGAGCGGTGGATTCAGCAGCGGATGCGCAACAAGCGCGCCCGTGCCGCCCAGCAGCAGGCCGACGGGCCTGTCTACCGCATCCCGGTGGTGGTGCACGTGGTGCACCGGGGCGAGCCGGTGGGGGAAGGACGCAATATTCCGCTAGCCCAAATTCAAGACCAGATTCGCATCCTGAACGAAGACTTTCGCCGCCAGAACCCCGATACCCTCAACACCCAGGAAATATTCCGCCCGGTGGCGGCCGACGTAGGCGTAGAGTTTGTGCTGGCCCGCCAGAGTCCCGAAGGGCTACCCACCAACGGGGTGGTGCGTGTGCAGGGGACGCAGGATAGCTATTCTATCGGCGAAGTGTCTAAGCTGGGTGAGCTTACGCAGTGGGACCCGGAATTCTATCTGAACGTCTGGGTTACGCAAATCGCCCGCGGTAAGTTGGGCTTCGCCCAGTTTCCGATATCCGACCTGCCAGGCCTGGAGAGTGCTTCGCGCAACGGCCTCACCGATGGAATAATGGTAGACTACCTGAGTTTTGGCAGTGTGGGCACCTTGCGCGACCGCTACAACGGGGGGCGCACTACCACCCACGAGGTGGGGCACTACCTAGGCCTGCGCCACACCTGGGGCGACGGCGGTTGCGACGTTGATGACTTTGTGGAGGATACTCCTCCTCAGGAGCAAAGCTACAGCACCTGCCCCGGGGGGGAAGCCAGTAGCTGCGGCTCACCCGACATGTACGATAACTACATGGACCTCACCGACGACGCGTGCATGAATCTTTTTACCGAAGGGCAGGTCTTCCGAATGAGAACCGTGCTGGAAAACAGTCCGCGGCGGACTAGCCTGCTGGTATCGCCGGGGCTGATTGCCCCCCAACCCATCCTCAACGATGCCACCATCAGCCGCATCGTGGCCCCCCAGCCCAGCGAGTGCAGTGCGGAGATAACCCCCCAGATTAACGTGCTCAACACGGGCACCAACCCCATCGAGTCGGTAACGGTAGCCTTTCGGGTAGGGCGAGAGCTGGTAGATGAAACCACCTTCACGCTTGATCTAGCCCCACAAGTCAGCCAGAACGTCACGTTCGCCGCCCCCGACCTTTCCTTTGTGCCGGGCACCGCGTACGAAGTGTCGTTTGAAGTGGTGCGCGTAAACGGAAATATTGACGATAACACCACCGGGAACCGTCGGGAGCAGACGTTCATCATTCCGCAGCGCGACGAGGTTCCCTTTATCGCCGACTTTGAGCGAGCCGGAAATGATACGTTCTTTGGCAAAAGTATCATTCGGAATCCTGATCAGCAGATCACCTGGGAGCGGCGAGATACTCCCCAGACCGACGATCCGATCAACCAGTCGCTGTACATGAATTTCTATGAGTACCAAGATCTGCAGGGTGAGCGCGATTATCTGTACAGCCCTTCGTTGGACCTACGCGGTATTCCAACAGCCGCGCTCAGCTTCCGGGTGGCGCACGCCCCCTACGAAGACACTAATTTTCCGCTGAGTCAGGATGGCCTGCTGGTAGGCGTATCTACCGATTGCGGAGCTACGCTCGATGCGATTATCTACGAGAAGTTTGGTACTGACTTGGCTACCCGCTCTCCTCTGAACCGCCCCTTTGTTCCTACCGTCGAGGAGGACTGGCGCAGAGAGATTCTTCCGCTAGATGACTACCTGGGCGAACCCAACGTGCAGGTGGTGTTTATCGGAATAAACGACCATGGCAACAACCTCTTTCTGGACGACATTGAGTTTTTTGTTACCGAGTACGACTCGATACGTCCGCCCGAGAGCAGCTTTCGCATTGAGCCCAACCCGGTGCAAGATCGGCAGCTCAATGTGGAGTTTAACTTGCCCAGCAAGGAAGAAGTTACCGCGATTATTTACTCCGTGCAGGGCAAGCGAATTGGTGAGTACGTGTATCCGAATACCCTGAACCAGACTTATAACATTGACCTGAGCGGTAGCCCTGCGGGAGTGTACGTGCTGCGGGTGATCGGCCCGGTAACCAGCCGGGGAGAGAAGTTCATTCTTCCCTAGCGGTGTCGGCCAATCGTATCGTTATCAAGATCGGGTCGAACGTGATCGCCCGCGCCGACGGTACCGTGGATGTGCCCTGGTTAGAGCATTTGTGCGCGCAGGTGGCCGCGTTGCACCGGCAGGGCTGGGAGCCGCTTATCGTCTCTTCCGGGGCGGTAGCCTCGGGGCGCAGCCGCCTGCCGCTGCCCAAAAAAACCGATCCGGTAACGCAACGCCAGCTGCTGGCCGCCGTCGGGCAAACCCAACTGATCAATACCTATACCCAGCTACTAGAACCCCACCGGCTTATCTGCGCCCAGGTGCTGGTTACCAAAGAGGATTTCCGCAGCCGCCGCCACTACCTAAACGTGCGCCACTGCCTCGACACCATCCTGCACCACCGGGCCATCCCGATTGTTAACGAAAACGACGTGGTGTCGGTCACCGAACTGATGTTTACCGACAACGACGAGCTGGCCGGACTGGTGGCCGCTATGATTGATGCCGAGCGGCTGGTGATCCTGACCAACGTGGCGGGCATCTACGACCGTCCGCCCACCGACCCCTCCGCCCAGCTTATCGCCCGGGCCACGGTAGATACCGACTTTGCGGGTATGATCTCGGCCGAGCGGTCGGACTTCGGGCGGGGCGGGATGCTCACCAAAGTGCGGATGGCTCAGAAGGTGGCCGCCCTGGGAGTGGGCGTCCACATCGCCGATGGCCGCCAACCCGAGGTGCTCGCGGCCTTGCTACAATCTCCGCCCCCGGGCACCTTTATCGAACCCCTCAAAAAGTCTACTGGCCTGAAGCGGTGGATTAGCCACTCGGGAGGGTACGTGCAGGGAAGTTTAACGGTGAACGCCGGGGCGTTGGGTGCCCTGACCCAGACGCAGCGGGCCACCAGTCTGCTGTCGGTAGGCATTACCCACGTGGGCGGCACGTTCGAGAAGAACGATATTGTGCGTCTGTGCACTCCTGAGGGAGAGACGTTTGGCATCGGGCGGGTACGCTACGCCTCGGCTGAGGTGGCGCAACTGGTGGGGCAGCGCGGCCACAAGCCGGTGGTGCACTACGACTATTTGTACCTGTACTGATCGCCGACTTGGAAGGGCAACGCGCTGGGCCATCGGAAGCATACTGTTGATTTTTTTACCCACGGTAGGGCAGCGCTAAGCTAAGAAAATAACTATTAGGGCAACGAAGTAGTCAATTAGTGGCCTGGCATGATCTTTTCGGCGTATTAAATAAATTTTACGCAACCTTACCGTATAGTTATGAACAAGTACATCTTTATATTAAGCTTAGGAGCCGCCGCCGTGGTTACTCCTGCCTGCGCCCAGGAGGCACCCCAAACCACGCGTACGGAGTCGACCAACGTTATGTCCAACACGCAGCGTGCCGCTGAAACCAAGCAAACCATCGATCAGTCAGCCCTTCCCCCGGAGGTGATGGATAGCTTTACGAAGAGTGAGTACCGTGATATGAACATCGTGACGATCTACGAAGTAAAAACCGCCTCCGATAGCAGCGATGCTTACTCCGCGATGAGCGACCGAGAAACCGACGACCGAAGATTAGACAGTGCGGTGTATCAGTCAGAAGAGAAAACCGCTAAGGCAGAAGATGCGGTCGCCGAAACCCAAACTCCCGAAGAGATGGAAGAAACCGGCCAGGTAGCTGCTGAAGATCCGCTCACTGGAGATTCTATCGAGCGCGGTGCCGACGGAGAGGTTACGGCCGATGAGAAGGCCTTGTACGAGAACAACAAGTACGATCAGTACACCGAAGCCAACAGCGATGCCTACGCCGAGATTGCAAAAGAGCAAGAAGGTCGGTCTGGTGCTGCGCGAACCCAGTACGAGTTGCAGGTACAGAGCGATGAGCAAGAGATGACGCTTATCTACGATCAGCAGGGAAATCTGGTAAAGGCCGACAAGGGCGCGATGTAAACGCTCTTTGGTTCATCATATTCCAATAGCGAACTTCACCCGAGGTTCGCTATTTTTATGCCGTGGGTCCGCTAAAGTTACGGTAGGCGGCCGCATCTTTCAGAAAATGTCCATACTTTTACCCCAACAACGCCTAATCTAACCCACTTCGTAATGGATCATGCCCCCACCCTAGAGCAGCAGTTCGAACGAATACCCACTACCATCTACGAGGAGGCGGGCACCGCCGCCGTAGAAGTGGCCAAACAAGTCAGGGATGTTATTGAGCAAAAGCAGCAGCAGGGGGGCAGGGCGGTGCTTGGACTCGCCACCGGCTCTTCTCCCACGCGGGTGTACGACGAACTGGTGCGCATGCACCGCGAAGAGGGGCTGAGCTTCCGCAATGTGGTCACCTTCAACCTGGATGAGTACTATCCGATGGCGCCCGACCAACTGCAAAGTTACGTGCTCTACATGAAAGAGTACCTCTTCGACCACATCGACATTGATCCGGCCAACACCCACGTGCCCGACGGCACCATTCCTATTGAAGAGATCGCAGCCTACTGCGCCAACTATGAGCAGCGTATTGCCGACCACGGGGGGCTAGACCTGCAGCTGCTGGGCATCGGGGGCACCGGCCACATCGGATTTAACGAACCGGGGTCGCGCGAAGCGTCACGCACCCGCCTGATTACGCTAGACAAGATCACGCGCATCTCGGCGGCCAGCGACTTCTTTGGCGAAGAACTGGTGCCGCGCCGCGCCATCACGATGGGGGTGCAGAGCATCCTGGACGCCAAGCAGATTATCCTGATGGCCTGGGGCGAGGGCAAGGCCCGCGTGGTGCAGAAGGCCGTAGAAGGGCCGATCACCGATCAGGTGCCCGCCACGTTTCTGCAAAATCATGCCGACGCTCAGGTGATTATCGATCGGGCCGCCGCCGCTGAGCTCACCCGCGAGAAAACCCCTTGGCTGGTGGGCCCCTGCGACTGGACGAAGCCCCTTACCCGCAAGGCGGTAGTATGGCTGTGCCGCAAGGTGGATAAGCCTATTCTTAAACTCACCCCCGAAGACTATAACGAGAACGGGATGAGCGACCTGATCGCTGACCACGGCCCGGCCTACGACATCAACATTCGGGTGTTTAACGAACTGCAGCACACCATCACCGGCTGGCCCGGGGGCAAGTCCAACGCCGACGACAGCCAGCGGCCCGAACGGGCGCAACCCTTCCCCAAGCGGGTGCTGATCTTCAGTCCGCACCCCGACGACGACGTGATCTCGATGGGCGGCACGCTGCTCCGGCTCGTCGACCAGGGCCACGAGGTGCACGTAGCCTACCAGACGTCGGGCAACATCGCGGTGTTCGATGAGGAGGCTTTGCGGTTCGCCGACTTCGTGAAGGACTTCGGCGAAGCCTTCAACCTAGATCACGACCGTACCGATACGATTTTTGCGGAGGTGCTACAGGCTTCTCGGAGCGAAGACCCCGGCGAGGCCGACCCACGGTCGGTACAACTCATTAAGGGGTTGATTCGCCGGGGCGAAGCCAAGGCGGCGTGTCGCTACTGCGGCATTCCCGACTCGAACATTCACTTTATGGACATGCCGTTCTACGAGACGGGCAAGGTGCGTAAGAATCCGCTGGGCGAAGAAGACATTCAGCTTACCCAGGCGCTGTTGCAGAAAATTCAACCGCACCAGATCTACGCCGCTGGCGACCTATCGGACCCCCACGGTACGCACCGGGTGTGCCTCAACGCGGTGATGACCGCTATGGAGCGCGTGAAGTCCGAAGCCTGGGCCAACGACTGCTACGTGTGGCTCTACCGCGGGGCGTGGCAGGAGTGGGATATCGACCAGATCGAGATGGCCGTGCCGATCAGTCCGCTAGAGCTAATGCGCAAGCGCCGCGCCATCTTCAAGCACCAGTCGCAGAAAGACCGCCCGCTGTTTCCGGGCTCCGACCCCCGGGAGTTTTGGCAGCGGGCTGAGGATCGCAACCAGGATACCGCCCGCGCCTACGACAGCCTGGGCCTGGCCGAGTACGAAGCGATTGAGGCGTTCGTTCGTTACCACTTCTGATGAACCTTATCTTCTTCGACGCACCCGACCGGCGGGAAGCGCTCAAGCCGTTCACCCTTACCCGCCCCGTGGCCGCCCTGCGGGTGGGCATCCTGACGCTGGGCGAAAAGTGGGAGCGAAGGCTTGGCCCCACCAACGTAGCGGAGCCATCTTCTCACCTCACCGAAGCGTACCTGAGCGAGAAGTATCCGCTAATGGTTACGGATGATAACCTGTTGGTGAATGCGGCAGTGTACCTTACCGAAGCTCTGGTGACGCAGGTGTTGGCACTGCATCTCGGGCAAGCCATCGTGCAAGGGGGCACCTTGGTAGCGGCTCGCTGCTCCCGAGAAGTGCTAACGCGCCTGTCTACCGAATTCGTTCGGCGGTATCCTGAGCTAACCGCTACCGATTTAGTGCAACAAGGCCACTTTAGCTGGTTGGACAATCAAGATTTAGACGTAGCAATTCTTCAGCACCCCTGGGATATCTTTACGCACAATGATGACCAAATCCGGCACGATTACGCGCTGTTAACGGGACAAAGGACTTCGCAAGAGGTTACCGACCCCTACACCCGCGTGTACCAGCCCGACCAGGTGTTCGTCGAAGAGGGCGCGGTGATCCGGGCGGCCATCATCAACGCCGAAGAGGGGCCGGTGTACATCGGTAAGAACGCCACGGTCCACGAAAATGCGGTGATCAAGGGGCCGTTTGCGATGCTTGAGAACGCGCACGTGAACATCGGCAGCAAGATTCGCGAGGCCACTACCATCGGGCCAGGCTGCAAGGTAGGTGGTGAGGTAAAAAACACCGTGTTCCTAGCCAACAGCAACAAGGGGCACGAAGGCTTTGTCGGCAACTCGGTGGTGGGCGAGTGGTGCAACTTCGGTGCGGATACCAACACCTCGAACCTCAAAAATAATTACCAGTCGGTGCGGGTGTGGAGCTACGCCCAGCGTGCCTACGCAGACACCGGGCTGCAGTTTTGTGGTCTGCTGATGGGCGACCACAGCAAGTGCAGCATCAATACCATGTTTAATACCGGTACGGTGGTGGGCGTGTTCGCCAATATCTTTGGGGCGGGATTTCCGGCTAAGTTTGTGCCTTCCTTTACCTGGGGGGGCACCCCGGGGCAGGGCAACGCGGAGTACGCGTTCGACAAGGCGATGGAGGTGTTGGCGCGTATCCTGAAACGACGGGGCGCTACCCTATCGCCCGTAGAAGTTACGTTACTAAAGCATGTGTTTACGCAGCGCAGCGGTGAGATGATTTAGGGGAGAATGGAGAATGGAGAATGGAGAATGGAGAATGGAGACTGGAGACTGGAGAATGGAGAATGGAGAATGGAGAATGGAGAATGGAGAATGGAAGCTTGTGCCGCTATCCTTTAGTTGCCAACAATTGCGCAGCAGACAGTGAGGCCATCGGCTGAAGCTGAATGCTGAGCGATGTTATGCTTTGTTTCTACTTTACTTTTAGTTCAGCTAGTACTTTTTTGGCATTATCGTTTTTAGGATTTAATTCTAGTGATTTTTTATATGCTTCTACACCTTTTTCAACTTGTCCTAACTTCACTAAACACTCACCATAACTATCATAAGTATTAAATCCTTTAGGATACAACTCTGTATTGATTTTAAATATCTGTAAAGCTTCTTTATTTTTTTCTGCCGCCATTAACTGATAACCAAACATATTAAGCCCGTTTTCAGAAAAATCGTATTCTGAGTTTTTCACATCTGATGTTTGAATTATTTCTGCAATCTCGTTAATACTTTTTCCAGAAGAATGAAGCTTTGATAACTTTTTCTTGTTCATCATTTTTAACTTTTCTTTCTGCTCAGCTAATGTCTCCACTCCATACTCCTTTCTTTCTTCGTCTGTTATCTTTGTACTATCTAAATTGTAAATCTGCTAAGGTTCGTCAAGGCTTGATTTGGTATATTGAGTACCATAAATTTGAGGCTGATCTTTTCTCATCAAATCTCTATCAATTGCAGCAGCTAGGAGCCATTTGTTTGTAGAGGGATCAAAATGAATAGCTTTTTTCATCATTTTAACTGCCATTCCCGATGCTATCGTGTCTTCGCCGTGCTGAAACACCATAGCAGCGTTATAGTAATCTTTGGAAGTTCTAACCTTACCTGAATCTAGTAACTCATAAACTCTTGCTTGTCTTGAACTGTCCCTTTTTAAAACTTCAAACCAATTGATGTTTTCTGTTTGTCTATCAGCTTGATCAGCCTGATATATTTCTTTCATCTCTAGATTGTCGGCTAGCTCTACCGCTTCAGCCTGTTCCTGTGAAGGATTCTCACAGGACGTAGCCGAGCAAATTAAAATTAGCAAAATGATGCTTCTCATATTTTCTCTTTTAATGCAAATAGAGAACAATAGCTAGTATCTAACCATCGCCGCAAGTCATCTAAACCCAACCAAAATCCTCCGGCTAACGAATGTCGGTTACGAAGGGCAGGCGCATCTGTAAGCCTTGCATGTGCTCTAGCTCACGCAACTGCTGCACGTGGGGGTAGAGCGGGCCTAACTCGCGCTTCAGGAAATAAGTGCTGGCGCTTTGGTTAAACCCTTCCAGAATCTGCTCAAACAGCGGCTTAACTTCCGGGTAGTAGCGAACGCGGTAGTCGCCATCTTCCAGATCGGCCCGTCGGGCGGCAATAGCTACGGCGGTGTCGAGGCCTCCCAGCAGGTCTACCAGATCAAGTTCCAGCGCTTCTTTGCCGGTGTAGACGCGGCCCCCGGCTAGTTCTTTCACCTGCTCCACCGTCATGCCGCGGCCCTGAGCCACCTTGCTCACGAAGGTTTCGTAGCCCTTATCCACGAAGCTCTGGATAATGCGCTCTTCGGCGGGCCCTAGTGGTTGCGAAGGGTCCAGAATATCAGCCAGCGGACTGGTTTTAACCACATCGACCGACACGCCGATCTTATCGAGCAGTTCCTGCGCGCCGAAGAACATGCCGAAGATGCCGATGGAGCCGGTGATGGTGTTGGGCTGGGCCACAATGGTATCGCAGCCCATCGCCATATAATAGCCACCAGAGGCGGCGTAAGTGGACATAGAAGCGATCACCGGTTTTTTCTCTGTGGTAAGTTGTATCTCGCGCCACATCTGGTCCGAGGCCGAGGCGCTACCGCCGGGCGAGTTGATGCGCAGCACCACCGCCTTCACGTTGTCGTCTTCGCGGGCCTTGCGAATTGCCTTGGCAAACTTATCTCCCCCCACATTGGTGTTGTCGCCGTTGCCGTTCACGATGGTGCCCTCAGCTACAATCACCGCCACCCGATTGCGCGCGTAGTCTTCGTCCCCCTTCAGTGACTTCCGATACTTGTTGAGCGAGATAAAGTTAATGTCATCCTCGTCCTCATCTTCATCACCTTCTTCTTCGCTTTCTTCTTCGATGCCTAACTTGCGGCGGATGCTTTCCTTCACCTGGTCGTCGTACGACAGTTGGGTTACCATACCCTGGTCTACCGCTTGCTGGGGCAAAAATACCTGCATAGAGTCGGCTAGAGAACGCAGCTTGGCTTCGCTCAGGTCGGTGGTTTGGGCCAGTCCCTGCAGATAGGTGTCGTAGATAGAGCCCAGGTACGACTCAATTTGCATCCGATTCTCTTCGCTGATATCATTGCGAAGAAAAGGCTCTACGGCCCCTTTAAACTGACCTACCCGAAAAATACGAGGCTCGACGCCTAGTTTCTCCAGTCCTTCTTTCACAAAGGTAACTCCCTGGTAAAGCCCATTGAACTCTACCAATCCTTCGGGAAACAGATGCAGTTCGTCGGCTACTGAACCTAGGTAGTAACCGGGTTCGGTGAGGAAATCGGAGTAAGCCACAATAAATTTACCGGAAGCCTTGAAGTCGATCAGGTCATTGCGAACCTCTTCGTAGGTGGCCCAGCCCGCCGGGGCTATGCCAGTGACCAGGTAGATGCCTTTGATGTTATCGTCGTCCTTCGCCGCCTGGATAGCCCGGCGTAGTTCAAGGAGCCCAATCACCCCCGCGTCTTCAGTTCCGGGAAGGGACAGGTCGCTGAATGGGTCGTCGTTTTCGCGCTCCACGATAGGTTGGGTAAGTTCTAGCTTAAGCACGGAGTTAGCTTTTACCTCTACCTCTTCTTCCGACGAGGCGGCCGCGATAATTCCGGCGAAGAGTAGCGTAATGAGTCCGAAAAAGACAAACAGCCCCACCAGGGTGGCCAGTACATTGCGTAGAAATTTCATATCGTTCGTTTTAACTAACTTGGAAGGCGAAATATACGCAGAACCCAAAAGAAAGCCTACGGGCAGTGAACCAAGCGCGGCTTTTTTGCGCCGGTAGCGTTGAGATACAGGGATTGGTTGCTCTCCTGGTGGGTGCGGTTGGCAAAAAACCATCGGAATGCCGTTTTTTAACCCCTGCTCTCTATCTTTGCCGAAATTTATCTGCTATGATCCTATACAACGTTACCATCAACGTAGAACAGTCGGTGGAGGAAGAATGGCTGCGGTGGATGCGGACCGAGCATATGCTGGATGTGCTTAACACCAAGATGTTTGTGACGGCGCGCGTTTTTCGACTGCTAGAGGTGGAGCAAAGCGAAGGAACTACCACCTACGCGGTACAGTACTTTGCGAACAACCGGGCCGACTACGAACGTTACCAGCAAGAATTTGCCCCCCGCCTCCAGCAGGAAGCGCAGCAGCGGTACGGTGGCAAGACCGTTAGTTTTCGCACCCTGATGGAAGAGGTGTAGCCGCAATCAGTAGCAGCGCGATTAATTCACCGTGGACGCGGCGCGCGGCTACTGACTAACGCGGGCACCGGTCATTACCATTAGATCGCCTTATACGCCTGAATCTGCTCCGCTGTTAGGCGGCAGGTAACCCACTCGGGCAACAGGGCTGCCCCCAGCGATTCGTAGAACTCGATGGCGGGCGTATTCCAGTCGAGCACCTGCCACACCACGCGCTTGGCGCCTTCTTCCTGCGCCTTTATCACCACCCGGTCGAGCAGGCGCCGCCCGATGCCCCGCCCGCGGTAGGGTTGGGTCACTATTAGGTCTTCCAGGTAGATACACTTTCCCTTCCAGGTGGAGTAGCTGTAGAAATACAGGGCGAGCCCAATGATCTTCGGCCCGTCTTCGGCCACGAAAAACGCAAACACGGGGCGGTCGCCGAACCCATCCTGCCGCATACTTTCTACGGTGGCCACTACCGCATCAGGTTCGCGTTCAAATTCGGCAAGCTCCTGAATGAGTTCAAGCACTTGCGGAAGATCCTCTTGGGTGCCGGGGCGGATGTTCATAGCAGTCGATTTATTGAGTACGTAGAAGCTGTAGCCTCTGCAACAGTTTTTGCCTTCGCAAGTATAACTAAAGTATGGAAATCAGTCACGAAGACTTTCAGAGAGCCCGACGAATAAGCCGTGCTATTCAGAACTACTTAGATTCGATTAACCAGGATGGCCTCAGGAGTACCGATATCTACCCTCACCTTGCCAGACAGGGATTAGTAGAAAGAGATCGTCATCAGGGATTACACTTTCGTAGATTTTTAAACAAACTAAAAGATTGCGATGCGCTACAGTTCATTCCACAGTGTAGTTATCAACCCACTTCATACCGATCGGTAGAGTGGTATTTCCGTCGGATACCTGCCGATAAGCAACCGACACAACAGGATGATCTTAAGGAGGAGACGATCGTACGGGCTCCCGACATCTCTGAGGAAGAAGTAGACCATCTTATCGAGCTAGCCCGTCCGCACGTGGAAGCACTACCTAAACGAACTGACATCAGCAGTTTCACTCCTCAGCAGCTTGCGATTCGTAGAAACTACCCAAGAGCGTACGAACGATGGACACTCCGCGAGATAGAGATTATGGTGAAAGCGTTCCGTAAGTTTGGTCGGATACATAAGGTAGCAACTTTGCTTGAACGGCAACCCAGCGTTGTGAAGAAGAAGCTTCGCGAGAACAATTTGTAATACATTCAAGACTATTCTGACAATTGTTTTCACTGCCGTACACAAAAAGATGAGAAAGATATTGCGTTGGGATTGGATTTTCAAAGAAGAGAAAAGATCGGCAATTTTGTAGTTGCTACACATACTTAATTACCGATCTAGTGATATGATTTT
>JBASAY010000219.1:0-8770 GCA_049650865.1 Tunicatimonas sp. | reverse complement strand
GCTCACCATCAAGCCCGGCAGTTACGCCTGGCCCGAAGCGTTTCTTCAATAATTTACCAACCACCATGAAGCTACTCCTTCAACTACCTACCCCCGACGCCCTTGGCCTGCACTGGATCGACTATCTGATCATTATCCTTTCGTTGGTGGTTTCGGTGTGGGTAGGCTTGTTCTTCGCCAAGGGGCAAAAAACCACCGATAAATTTTATACCGCCCAGGGAACGATACCGGCCTGGGCCATCGGCATGTCTATTCTGGCCACATTGGTGAGCAGCGTTACCTTTTTAGCCTATCCCGGCGAGGGCTTTTCGAGCGACTGGGTGCGCCTGGTGCAGGGGCTGATGGTTCCGTTGGTGCTGCTGGCCGTAATCTGGATTATCGTGCCGCTCTACCGCAGCGTGATTCGGCTGAGCGCCTACGAGTACTTTGAGCGGCGCTTTGGCTACTTCGCGCGCTTCTACGGCTCGCTGGGCTTCATCCTGGCGCACTTCTCCAAAATGGGCACCGTCTTTTACCTGCTCAGCCTGGCGATTGCTAAATTTGTGGGCATCGACACGCTGTCGGTGATCTGGGTGATGGGCGCCATCGTGATACTGCTCACCCTGCTGGGGGGCATCGAGGCGGTGATCTGGCTAGACGTTATCCAGGGCTTTCTGCTGATCGTGGGCGGGGTGATCACCCTACTGATTATTCTCGTTAATACTCCAGGCGGCCCCGCGGCCGTATGGGAAACGGCCGCCGCCAGCGGGCGCGTGGGTTTCGGCTCCTTCGACTGGGATTTTGTGAACCTTACGTTCTGGGTGATGGCGATCAATGGCATCTTCTACGCCATCCAGAAGTACGGCACCGACCAAACGGTGGTGCAGCGCTACCTCACGGCCTCTTCTAACCGGGATGCGATTCGCGCTTCGCTGCTGGGCGTGCTGCTCAGCGTACCGGTGTGGGCGCTGTTTATGTTCATCGGCACCGCGCTCTTTTCGTTCTACCAACTAACGGGCAACCAACTGCCCCCCGACGTACGGCCCGACGCGGTTTTCCCGCTCTTCATTATGAGCGAACTGCCTGTCGGAATCACCGGGCTAGTGGTGTCGGCCCTGCTGGCGGCGGCCATCTCGAGCCTCGACTCCGACCTCAACTGCCTGTCGGCCGTGCTCACCGAAGACTTCTACGACCGCCTGAAAAAGAACGCCACCGATCACCAGAAGCTCGTTTTTGGCAAGACGATGGTGGTGGTGTGCGGCGTGCTGGCCATGCTGGTGGCTACCGTGTACGTGAAGCTGGGCGGAGAGGGAGTGCTGGGTATCGTCTTTAGCCTCTACGCGATCTTCTCGGGTGGCATCGCCGGTATGTTTTTACTAGGCCTGTTTGTGCCGCGCGCTAACTGGCAGGGACTCTACGTGGGCATTGCCGCCTGCGTACTGTTTACCGCCTACGGGGTGCTCACGTCCTCGCCGATTGGCGACACCCAGTGGCTGGATTTTGGCCGGTGGAACTTCCGCCACCACAACTACATGCTGGGAGTGTACAGCCACCTGCTGCTGTTCGGAGTGGGGCTGGCGGCCAGCTACTTCTTTAAGAAACCCATGATCGACGAAAACTTAACCTACCGCGGCTGGACGCGCGCCCAACGTCGCGCCCGACAAGTCCGTTAACTAAATACAACAACGATGCAACAACCCATTATTGCCATTAGCGCCGGAGATCCCGCCGGAATCGGTCCCGAGATAGCGGTGAAGGCGCTGAACCTGCCGGAGACCTACAAGCAGTGTCGGCCGCTGCTGGTATGCGATCCCCCCATCGTTGAGCAGGCCATTGAGTTCTGTTCTCTCAAAACTAAGATCAGCGTGGTGGATGACCCAGCCGACGGGCACTACCGCTTTGGTACCATCGACGTGCTGCGGATGAAGCAGGTGAGTATGGTTACCTTTCAGCACAATCAGGTTGGCTCCGTCACCGGAGAGGCATCGTTCCGATACGTAGAAAAGGTGATCGAGCTAGCTATGAGCGGACAGGCGCAGGCCACGGTAACGGGACCGATCAACAAGGAAGCCATTCATCTGGCGGGGCACCACTACGCCGGCCATACGGAAATCTACGCCGAAAAAACGAACACCCAGCACTACGCCATGATGCTGGCCGACGGCAACTTCCGGGTGATCCACGTGAGCACCCACGTGTCGCTGCGCGAGGCCATCGAGCGCGTTAAGCAGGCGCGCATCATCGAGGTGATCAAGCTCGCCCACGAGGCGCTGCAGCGACTGGGCATCGAGCGCCCTCGGATTGCGGTGAACGGACTCAACCCCCACGCGGGCGAAAACGGCTTGTTTGGCACCGAGGATCAGGAAGAGATTGGGCCCGCCATCCGGGCGGCGCAGCAGCTAGGCATTGATGCGGACGGCCCCCACCCCCCCGATACGGTTTTTCCGAAGCTCAAGGGCGGGCAGTACGACATCGTGGTATGCATGTACCACGATCAGGGGCACATCCCCACCAAACTTACCGGCTTCAACTACAATCACGCCACTGATCGCTGGGAGGGCATGTCGGGGGTTAACATCACCCTGGGCTTACCCATCATCCGGGTGTCGGTAGACCACGGCACCGCCTTCGACAAGGGCGGGAAGAACCAGGCTAATCCCGAAAGTATGATCCAGGCCATCGCCTACGCTACCCAGCTAGCCAACCACGTAACCCCTTCGCATGAAGCACGCTAGATACCAAGGTCTGGTGACCCCCATGGTGACCCCCCTTACCGAGCAAGGAGATATTGACCGAGCGACGACCGTGCGGCTGATGGAGTTTTTGCACCGCTTCGATGCCAACCCCTTCGTGCTGGGAACCACCGGCGAGGGCAGTTCGATAGCAATCGACCAGCGTGAGGTGCTGGTTAAGCTGCTGGTGCAAGAGAGTCCGCCCCACCTGCCTACCATGGCGGGCGTACCGGGATTGCCCTTCGCCGACACCGTACGCGTTGCTAACCGCTACCTGGAGCTAGGACTGGAGGCCGTGGTGCTTACCCTACCCAACTACTTGCTGCTGAGTGCGCCGCAGATGCTTCACTACTTCGAGGAGCTGGCCGGTCAGATTAAGGGGAACCTTATTCTCTATAACATTCCTAAAACTATTCACATGTCTATTCCGCTGGAGGTAGTGGAGACGCTTAGCCACCGGGAAAACGTGATCGGAATCAAAGATTCGGAACCCGGCGAAGCGCGACTTGGCCAAGCGCTAGCGCGGTGGAAAGACCGTAACAACTTCTTCCACTTCGTAGGAACCAACGCCCTGATGAGCCAGGGACTGCAAGGTGGATCGCGCGGCATCGTGCCCAGCACGGCAAACCTGTTTCCGCAGCTGTACCAAAGCATGATTGAGTGCTGTAAGGCGGGAAAGGTAGCGGAGGCCCGCGAAGTTCAGCAGCAGACCAACGATTTGTCGGGGGTGTATCAGCAGGGCAAACTACTGGGCGAGTCGCTGGCGATGCTTAAGCGTCTGCTGGCCATCCAGGGGCTGTCGTCTCCCCATATGGCTCCGCCCCTCCTTAGCGAGAGCGCGGAGGCAGCCGCACAGGCGTGGGAGCAGATGCGCCAGATGCTTCCCGAGGCTCTTACCGACCGCGAGACCTTTTCGGTTGCCCCGTAGCAGGTAGCTAAATACCAGCCCTAGCGCTGAGGAGTAAACTGATTGGCCAAGCCTTGTTCGCGCAGCAAAAATTCGTAGTCGGAGTGCACCCGGGCCTGTGATAGCCGCTGGGGCCCCGCCATGCAGGTAAGGTGATACAGGTAGGCCCCCGGAGCCGCCACCACCGGGTGGTAGCCCCCGCCCACGTAGGCCACGTCGTTGCTCTTCACACTGAAAGCCTGATCCATCTGGTCGTCGAATTGGTAGATCAGGCCGAAGCCGGTGGGACGCGAGAACTTGAACAGGTATCCTTCTTCGTAGGGCACCTCCTGGCCCTTTTCAAAAAACTGGTGACGGTGCGGGGGCATGGTGCTCCAGTTGCCCGGGTACGTAACGGTTTCGCCGGTGAGCAGCACGTTCCCTTCGGTATTGTCGTTCCAGAATATCTTGCGCACCTTCCGCCGCCAGTTGTCCGCGCCGCGTTCGTTCACCCGCACGTCGTCTTGTTTCACCAGGTAATTACGAAACTTGCGGGGGGCCGGGGCGTAATGCACACCCACCTGGCAGTTGCTGAGGGCGGTAAGGGTCACCGTTTCTTCCCGCGTCAGGAGCAGTCCTTCGGGTAGGTCGTCGAACACGTTGCGCCGCGGCCCCAGTGTGCCTTCCGTGCCCGCATCAACGGCAAACAATACGGCCCCCTCCAAGATTACCAGCGCGTATTCGTCCTGCTCGGTGCGCATAACGAACTGCTCGTGTTCTTCAAGAAGCAGCAAAGCGATCTTCTGGTTGTGCAGCTCGTGGTCGGTGAGCTGGTTCCAGCCCGCCACCATTGGCTTTCGAATTCTTCCGCAGTTCATGGGTTGGCAGGAGTTATACGAGCGCAAGCGCGTCGGTGAAAAATTGTTGGCAGTTGCGGACGTGCGTTTCGCTATCTACGTAGGGTGGCTTGATTACCTCCAGCAGCAGGTAGGGCTTCTGGCTTGGGTTAAGAAAACCGGTTGACAAAAGCGTGCGTAGTATGTCCGCCATCGTACGTTGGGTCATCCGGCCGGGTTCGCCGAACGCCAGATGACGGTCGCCGTAGCGCACGTCGGTGGGGTCGGTTACGCAGTTGCAAAAGTGAAACTCCTGCACCGAAGGTCGCACGGCTTGGAGCATCTCCAGGGGGTCTTCTTTGTTGAGCCAGCAGTGGGCGGTATCCACGTTGATGCGCAGCGAAAGGCCTTCCGCGCGCAGGGCATCGCACAAGGCAACAACCTCGGCCGCATAACCCAGCGTATGCTGCTTGTGCGCGTGCACGTCCAGGGGTTCCAGCACCAGGCTGATGTTCGGAAACCGGTCAGCTGCGTACGCAACGAGCTCCACCATTGACCGCTGCAACGCGTTGAGGGCCGCCGCCCGGTCAGCCCCGCGTTCGGGTCTGCGGCCCGGCACCATCGACACGGCGGCGGCTTCCGCTTGGTGGGCATCGGCGAGTTGCTCTTTGACCAACCGCACCGAACGCGCACGTTGGGCCTCGTCGAGCGAAGAAAGGTTGGCGTTTTCTTCGTTAAGCACCCGGGCGATGCAGTAGTCTAGGTACAGATTGGGCGAGTGCAGCAGTTGGGCGATGGCCCGGCGCTCCTGGCGATAGGGCACCTCTACGGTTTGGAAAGCGCGAAAGAAGTCCTGCTCCCGCATCCACTGCAGCGCGGCCAGCGTATCGCCTTCCCGGTCGCGAGCGGCAGGCCAGTACTGCGACACCATGCCGGTGAGGGTGGCCACTTGGCCCATCTCTTCGGCACTCATTCTGTACTAAATTCGGTTGAGGTAGGCATTGGTCAAGAAAGTACTTTACCGAAGTAAAGGTAAGGATTTGTTACAAAATCAGCCGTATTTAGCGGCGGGTTCTCTACATTTGCGGGATGATTACTGCATCTACCTACCTTACGCGTTCCGTAATTCTACTACTGTTTGTCGCCTTTAGCGCCTGTCGAACCAGTCCGGCGCTTTCTCCCGAAGTAGAACGCTGGCAGGCTCAGGCTGAACAGATTACCATCTACCGCGACGATTTTGGCGTGCCCCACGTGTACGGAAAAACCGACGCTGATGCGGTGTTCGGACTGATGTACGCCCAGTGCGAAGATGACTTTAACCGGGTGGAACAGAACTATTTGTGGGCCACTGGCCGACTAGCCGAGGTGAAAGGCGAAGCAGCGCTGTACAGCGATCTGCGGGCCAAGCTGTTTATGACGCAAGAGGAAGCCGTAACGCACTACGAAGAAAGTCCCGAGTGGCTTCGAAAACTTTGCAACGCCTGGGCCGACGGTATTAATTACTACCTGCACACCCACCCCACGGTGCAGCCGCACCTGACCCGCTACGAGCCCTGGATGCCGATGTACTTTAGCGAGGGCTCCATCGGCGGCGATATCGAGCGCGTGTCGACCCAGCAACTACAAGCCTTCTACGAAAACACTCCGGAAGTGCCGGAACGTGCCGAAGAACCGGCGGTGGAAGAGCCGCAGGGCTCCAATGGCATTGCGATCTCCGGTGAGCTTACGCAGTCGGGCAACGCCCTACTGCTGATCAATCCGCATACCTCGTTCTACTTCCGGGGCGAGGTGCACGCGGTGAGCGAGGAGGGGCTGAACGCCTACGGAGCGGTTACCTGGGGGCAGTTTTTTGTGTACCAGGGCTTTAACGAAACCACCGGCTGGATGCACACCTCCACCTACACCGATGTGATTGATGAGTTTCGGGAAACCATCGAGCGGCGGGGAGACAGCTTGATGTATCAGTACGGCGACGAATGGCGACCAGTGGAAGTCTACGAAGTAGCCCTGAACTATAAAGAAGGAGATGAGCTGAAAGAGCGTACGTTTACGGCCTACCGTACCCACCACGGGCCCATCACCCACCAGGAAGACGGGCAGTGGGTAGCTACCGCCCTGATGTGGGAACCGGTGAAGGCGCTGGAGCAGTCCTACACCCGCACCAAGCAGAGCGGCTACGATGGTTTCCGCACCATGATGGACATCCGCACCAACTCCTCTAACAACACCGTCTACGCCGACGCGGGCGGCAACATTGCCTACTTCCACGGCAACTTCATCCCCCGCCGCGACACTACCTTTAACTATACCGAATCGGTCGACGGCAGCAATCCGCAAACCGACTGGCAGGGGCTGCACCCGGTAGACGAGAGCATCGTGGTGCACAATCCGCCCAATGGCTGGGTTCAGAACTGTAATTCTACTCCCTACACCGCCGCGGGAGAGTACAGTCCAAAGCGCAGCGACTACCCGCGCTACATGTCGATCGACCGGGAGAACTTTCGGGGCGTGCACGCCATCGGGTTACTGCGCGACCGCTCCGGCTACACCCTGGATAGCCTGATCAAGTTGGCCCACGATCCGTACCTGCCCGCCTTCGCGGCGCTGATTCCTGGCCTAGTGGCTGCCTACGACGCGTCGGACGAAGACGAAGTACTGGCTTCGCCCGTGGAAGCGCTGCGGGACTGGGACTTCACCACGTCGGAAGAGTCGGTGGCCATGACGCTGGCCCACTACTACGCCACCCGCTACCAGCAAGAAGGTGCCTCTCCGCCGGGACTCACCCCGATGGAGCACATCGAGTACTACGGTAGCGACTCGCCCCCCGCTGAGCGACTGAAAGTATTTGCCGGGGCGGTGCAGCAGTTGGAAGATGACTTTGGCACCTGGGAGACACCCTGGGGCGAGGTGAACCGCTACCAGCGCCTGAGTGGGGCCATCGACCTGGATTTTGACGATGACCAGCCCAGTACGCCCATCGGCTTTGCCCCGGGACGGTGGGGAGCGCTGGCCTCATACACCGGGCGGAACAACAGCGGCACCAAGAAAATTTACGGCACCAGCGGCAACAGCTTCGTGGCGGCGGTAGAATTTGGCGATAGTGTGCGGGCCAAGACCATCCTAGTAGGTGGACAAAGCAGTAACCCGGACTCGCCCCACTTCGACGACCAGGTGGAGCCCTACGCTGCTGGGCAGTTTAAGGACGTGCCCTACTATCGGGAGGAGGTAGCGGCGCGCGCCCAAGAAACATATCAACCCGGAAAACGAAACTAATTGACAGTATGAGTACCCCAAGAACCACTGGCATGACGATGCGCATTATCCACCGCTACCTGGGCTTCTTCCTGGTGGGCATCATGGCGGTGTACGCCATCAGCGGCGTGGTATTGATCTTCCGCAATACGGATTTTCTGAAACGCGATAAGCAGGTGGAGAAAGTGCTGGAGCCGAACCTTTCGGCCGAGGCCGTCGGGAAGCAACTGAAGATCAAGGGATTGGAGGTTACCCGGCGGGAAGGAGAAGTGGTTTACTTTGAGCAGGGATCGTACGACCGGGCGAACGGCGAAGCGGTGTACGTGACCAAAAAATTGCCCCTAGTACTTGATAAGATGACCAAGCTGCACAAGGCCAACACCAATCATCCGCTGTTTTGGCTCAACATCTTCTTCGGGTTTGCCTTGCTGTTCTTCGTGGTGTCGGCTTTCTGGATGTTTAGACCGGCTACGTCGGTGTTTAAAAAGGGGCTGTACTTTACGCTAGGCGGCATCGTGCTTACGGTGATGCTATTGTTGGTGTAAGTAGAATTTGAGAAAAATAAGGTGGCTTAGCAACGTTCAATGCAGCGGACGGCAAGGGCTTTGCCCGTAGCATGGCCGCTGCATAGTGTTATACCCTGTATCTTTACTATTCAATTTCAAAATATTTGTTTATACTGATTATCAAATCTACATCCGTACCAAATCCGTATTCAATTTTACTATCCTCTTCTGGGCTTATCAATACCATAGCAAACTGCTCATTATCTCCAATTTTAATTTCAGAATGATTATCAGAGTTGATAATTCGTGAGGTGCTCATTTCGTGCTCTATGCCTCTCTTATCAAGATAATCAACTACCTTTTGTAAATGATAATCATAATCTGATTGTATTTCATGGTTATCAGTATCAATAAATAAAATCACTTTTTCTGAATGATTTGAACATCCACTTATCTCGACTTTACTACTAAGGTAAGAACCCAAAGGGAAGCGGAGTAGTATATTGAAATGACCAAAGATCAATATGCTATGTTTCGTTTTCCGATTGAGTTCTTGCGATTAATGATACCATTCAAGAT
>JBASAY010000218.1:0-15142 GCA_049650865.1 Tunicatimonas sp. | reverse complement strand
CGTTGGGCGCGCCCAGCACGTTGGTAGCTGATGCGTACAAGATGATGTGCTGGCGAATCAGATAGGCCGCGTTCAGACTCAGGTTATTGAAAGAACGCGTGCGATCACCGTGAAAGTTATCGTGGTTCGGGTTGAAGTAGGGTCGACCGCTGGCGAACGAATAGCGGGCGCCCAGTTGGGTTTTTATGCCGGGTACGAAGTGCTTGTAGACCACCGAAAAGGTGTGGCGCGCCGCGAAGGTGGGCGGAGCTAGGGTCGGAAAATCGCGGTAGTCGCGCTGGGTATCCAGCAGCGAGTACGATACCCAGTAATCGGCGTTTTTGATAGAGCTACGGTCGCGCCAGAACAGCTCCACGCCGCGGGCGTAGCCGTAGCCCCGGTTGACTACTTGCCGGTCAACGGTCTTTACCAGGTCGCGGTACGACTTCTGGAACGCCTCGGCTCGAAAGGTGCGTCCGTTCTTAGTGCGCTGGTAATTGGCGATGTAGTGCGTGGCTCGTTCGGGCATCAGACGAAGGCCACTGGTGAACATGCTGGATGCGGGGCGCTGCGTAAACGAGCCGTAGGCCAATGATACCTGACTGGCCGATCCGGTTTGGTAGGCCAGCGACAACCGGGGAGTTAGGTGGGCGGCCTGCGAGAGCGAGGAGTGTTCACCACGGACGCCCGCCCGGGCCACCCACCGGCTACTGGCGTACACGTCGGCTTCTATAAATCCGGCGGTGAGTTGATCATCCCAGGCTTGCACGACCTCGCCCTCAGCTAGTTGGTACCGGCGGGCGCCTTGATCGAACTGATGCTCGCCCCCGCCCCGAATGGCCAAATACTCCGAAGCGTCGTAGGTAACCGTCGCCTTGGTATGCACTCCCGTGCTGCTCTCTCCAAAAAGCTGGCTATTGACCGTGGTAGCGGTTTGGTTCTGGGTGTAGGACACGCCGGTGCGCAGCGACCAGCGATCCGTGAACGCTTCCTGGTAAGTGCCGTTCAGGTACAGGTTATCGTTCTGCACGCGAATGTTGTCCGAATCGTCGCCGCTGATCGTTGGTCGACGCAGCGCTAGCTGCCCGCGGTTGGCGTAGCCGTAGAGTTTCACCATGCCCTGGGCCGAGGTTTTGTGACGCAGCGCCACCGACCCGCCCCCCGATACCGGAGCTTGTTTCCAGTCGATATCTTGCTTCACCAGCCCCTGGTAGGGAGCCAGGTTGGTGTACTCCCCCCGCACTAGCAGCGAGGTGTTTTCCCAGCGGTGCTGGTGCGTAGCATCCACCCCGACGGTCATCAGCGATACGTCAGTCTGGGTTTGCGGAGCCAGGTCTACCGAGTTCAGAATCAGGGCCGACGACAGGGCTTGCCCGTACTCGGCCGAGTAACCGCCGGTGCTAAAGGTGGTTCCTTTGAACAGGAAAGGCGAAAAGCGGCCGCGCGTTGGCAGTTCAGGGGCCGAGGCTCCGTAGGGGGCATGAATGAGCATCCCATCCATGTAGGTCTGGGTTTCGTGACCATCTCCGCCCCGCACGAACAGGCGGCCGTCTTCGGCCACCGTCTGAGTACCCGGCAGAGTAGCCAGCGCTCCGTTGATGTCGCCCAGGGCTCCGGCAGTAGTCACAATCTCCAGAGGCTTAAGCATCAGCCCCTGCTTTTCGTCACTGGCCGCGAAGGCCCCAGCGGTGATGGTGACCCCATCCATCTTATTAATGGCCTCGCGTAAAACAATAATCGTACGGATGGTATCCTGTTGGACGGTGAGCACCTGCTCGTGCGAGCGGTACCCCACCGCACTTACCACCAGATACTGTGCGCCGGTAGCGGAGGTAACGAACGCAAAAGAGCCGTCGACAGTACTGGAAGCCCCATCGTAAGTGTCCTTCAGGTAGATATTGGCTCCTATGACGGCCTCCCCACCGGGGTCTTGTACCCTACCGGTAAGCGTAGTCTGAGCGCGGACTCCCAGCGTAATTAGAAGAGGAAAAAAGAGGAATAAACGTTTCATCAGAAGCAATTCTAGCGGTGAATAATGCTTCTAAGGTGCGGTCTCTTCCGATCAAATAACAATTAAGTGACACGAGTCGTTGGATAAGCACGACCAACCGTAGCTACAGAAGGTTGAACCGATCCTACATTGTAAGCTTTGGCAACGTTCCAGTTATTTGGTTGTATTGATAATGCGTTTTTTCGTCTATGGATTGTCAAAAATTTATCGCTCTTCCTTCCGAGCAGCAGCTTGATTACATTTACCACCACTGCCGTTTGGTTGATTTTTCGATTGTGCCGGAGCGCACTACCCGTTACGGAGTGTGCCTTTACCACGATGGGTCGCTGTTCATTGAGGTACGCTTCGATAGCCTACAGGGCGAACGGGTGAAAGAGATAAACGCGTGCTATGATCTGGAGAAGCTTGCTCACTGGTACGATGCCGTAGATCTTAGCTCAGTGTTGCCACTGGCTTCCGAGCGATAGCCGGTCGCTCCCGGGTTGGGGGCTGATCCTTCGCGGTTCCGGACCGTACGGCGCATTAGGTAGTAAGGGCACTCATCGCCCCTCACATCCACCAGCGTCCAGCCGTATCCATTCAGGTAGTTGAGCGCGTCCACGGCCGAGTTAAACAGAATGAGGTCTCCTTGCTCGTCGCGCAGTCTAGCTACCTCTCTTAACCATGGAACCGGAGACCGCCCCTGGTCTAAACGAATGGCGTACTTTCCCTTTGATCCAAGAGGGCCGGTTATCACCGTAAACTCACAATACTCTTCGGTTCGGACGGTTTCCTGGGCAAACGAAGAGAAAGTGCCCAGCATTAATCCGCTAATCATCAGTAGCTGTTTCATCACAAAGTAGGTTAGGTTTAAATGACCAAGCAGTTGCAATTTCTGTGCAAATCAGTCGAACAGAAGAGGCGTTGAATAAAATACCGCAAGCAAATAGTCAGCTCCAAGAATCAGTAGGTCGCCACCATGCCGGAGAGCTATCTATCCTAGTCCAAAGATCGCGTCCATCTTCTTGGAGATGTGTTGCAGGCGATCTCGGTTGCCCCCCGGCACTTCGGCGGAGGCCCAGCCCGAGTAGCCAATGGCAGACAGCGCTTTATTCACTTCGGGCCAGCGGCAGTCACCTTCCATCAGTTCCACGTCGAAGCCCTTCCAGATTCCCTCGTCCTGCTGCTTCTTTCGGCTGTACTCTTTTACGTCGAGCTTCAGTATACGACTGCCTAAAGTCGCAATCCAGTGTTCGGGCCAGCCGTAGCGCACCACGTTGCCCACGTCGAAATACCACCCCACGTAGTCGCTTTCTAGCTCGTCTACGTAGCGTGCGGCCTCTAGCGGACTCAGCAGAAAGTTATTCCAGACGTTCTCGAGGGCGATCTTCACGCCGGTTTCTTCGGCCACGGGCAGCAGATTACGGATTTCCCGCTGCGAGCGGCGATAGGCTTCCGCATAGCTCACCGTTTCTTTCACCACGCCGGGCACCAGCAGCACGGTGGTGCCGCCGTAGGCCTGACAGTCGCGCAGTGCTGTTTCGGTGGCCGCTACGCAGCGGGCCCGCACCGCCGGGTCCGGGTCCGACAGGGGCGATTTCCAGTGAGCCGAGTTAATCACTCCCGGAATCTCCAAACCGGTTTTCTCTTTGGCGGCTAGCACTTTGTCTACGTTGAGTTCGCTGGGGGCGTCCATTTCCACTCCGTCGAAGCCAATGTCTACCAGCATCCGAAACTGATCGGCAATCGGCATTTCTTCCTCCACCATCGAGTACTTCAGACTCTTCTTGATGGGCATCTTCGAGCCTTGGGTAGCGGCCTCAGACAAACCGGGAAGTTGCGAAGTCGCCAGGGCGGCACCCGCCAGTTTTATAAAACCACGTCGTTGCATAGTAGGGGAGATAGATACTGGATGACTTTCAATGCGGTGTTCCGCCCTGGGCTAGACAATAGCTGCTAGTGACCAGTAACCAGCAACCAGTTCTACCCTACCCCAGTGTGGTAATTCCCGGCATGGGTACCGGCGGTGTTTCGTACACCAAGTCCCAGGCGTACTCTTTCGGACCCAGGGTCTCAGTAGACTTCATCACGTCTTCCCAGGTAACCACCTGCCCGGTGTAGGCAGCCATGCGGCCCATCACGGCCAGAATGGTGCTTTGGGTCATGATGTCACCGTCGTTTACCGGCTCGTTGTTGCGGATGGCAGCGAACAGCTCGTTGTGCTCCGTCTGGTACATATCGTTTTTCTCGCCGCGGTAGCGCCACTTCTCATCGGCCGTCACTTCGTGTCGGTCGCGGATGCAGTCGGCCACGGCTTGCCCCTTGGTGCCCTGCATCTCCACCTTGTAGCTACTGGCGCAGTTAAACTGCTGGCGGCTAAAGTGGTACGAATTTACCCCGTCGCCGTAGTCGTATACAATGGCGAAGTGATCAAAGACGTGACCGTACTTGTCGTCGGTACGTACTTGCCGTCCGCCGGTACCCATTGCGCTTACCGGGTTCTTCCCACCCAGGGCCCAAGAAGCCATGTCCAGACTGTGAATTGCCTGTTCGTTGATGTGATCGCCCGACAGCCAGTTGTAGTAGAGCCAGTTGCGGAGCTGATACTCCATCTCCGTCCACTCGGGCTGCCGGTCTTTGTGCCATAGCGTGCCCGTGTTGTAGGTGTTGTACACCGAACTTACTTCGCCGATGGCTCCGTCGAGCACCCGCCCAAAGACCGCCCGCTTCGGCTCGTGGTAGCGCCAGCAGAGTCCCGACATCAGTGAGGTGCGGTTTTCCTTTGCCTTCTTGGCCGCTTCCATCACTTTCTTTACCCCCGGAATGTCTACTGCTACCGGTTTTTCGGCGAACACGTGCTTGTTGGCGTTCACCGCTGCCTGGATATGGTCGGGACGAAAGGCGGGAGGAGAAGTCAGCAGTACCACGTCTACGTCCGCATCAATGAGCTTCTGGTAGGCATCGAAACCAATGAATTGATGCTCCTCGTCAACCTGCACCTTATCGCCGTGGCTCTTGGTTAGGCTTTCCAGACTGGTTTGCATCCGGTCGGGAAACACATCGGCCATGGCGACCAGCACCACATTGTTGTCGGCCTTCAGCGCCTGGTTGGCCGCTCCGGTACCCCGACCCCCGCAACCTACCAGACCTACGCGTAGGGTATCGCTGTTGGGAAGAAACACGGTGGCGCGCGACGGAGCGAAGCCAAAGGCTAGGGCACTACCAACTACGGCGGAGCCGGTTGCCTTGAGGAAGGTACGACGAGCGGGATGCTCAGTCGGAAGATGACTTTTCATAAAAAAGCGGGGCTGATGAGTGTACCAAGGTATTAATAATTGTTGAAACAGCCAATACAGGTTGGCGCAACGCGGTTGGCGCAACGCGGTTGGCGCAATTAGACACTTCTCTTACAGCGTAGGCTTCGCGTGGCTTCCTTCAAGTTTTGCAATTAGTAGGTGTCTATCTTTATGGTTACGCATCGCAATTTTTTTTACCAAAGTAGCACCATGAGCGACGACTCTCTTACTATAATTGACGAGCAAGCACTCTCGACAGCAAACTTTCGTACCGAGATCGTCGACAAGATTCGACAGATTGCCGAGCGGGAACAAGCTCGGCAGAGCGACACCCCTAGTGACCTACGGGCATCGGTTCGAGAGGTGTTAGAAGAGTTTCAGACCCTAATCATCCAGCGGAATATATGGATTAGAATCTACGATGACAATGAGCATCCGCTGCCTACCTTCAGCCAGAATGCCAGGAGGGTAGTCAGTGAACTTCTTAAGGGTGCACTACAACGCCACCAGACGGGAAAAACGCTTGCCTACGTTGAAGTAAGCTTCGTGATTGGCGAAACCGCTACGGTGGTAACCATAGAAGACAACGCTCCTAGTCCCGCCGCCAAGGCCTTGGTGAGTTCTCCCCTTTTAGAACGAACCACGACGGCCAGTTTGCCCGGCGGCTTCACCCTACAGGCGGCGATCAAAGGCGACGCCCCCCATCAGCAACCAGCAAGTCACCTATCGGTGCGGTCTGTTACCGGCTGCTTCACCCGGTGTAGCTTTTCCTTTCCGCACTAGCGCGTATAATAAGCCTCTTTTTCGTGGTCGTGCAAGCGAATCATACCGCGCAGTGTTAGCTCACGAAGGGTGCGCATGGCGCGCCGTCGGGAGATGTTTACCACCTGCATAAACTGCCGAATGGTGATGCGCTGATGCTTCTCCAAAAATGCGAACAGCTTTTTCTCGTTGTGCCCCAGGTGCTTCACCGCCTGCTCGCCCAGGCCAACCGGTAGCTTTCCCTGTCGCATCATATCAATCATCAGCTTGCTGGCCGGGAGGCTCTTGTCGTGCTGCCGGATGTAGACACGGCGTTCATCGTGCCGGTCGACGGTGTAGTGCGGTTTGTGCTCACTTTCGGCGATTGTCACCTCTAGCACAATCGTTTCGGTTTCTTGGTCTTCCACCTCACGGTAGGCTAATGGAATTGCCGGGTCGCAGTGGAAGCTCGCCGCCGTCTCTAGCACGTACTTTTCTTCTTCGGGGTCAACGCCCCGGATCGTTCGGTCGTCGCGCACTCCTACCAGCAGCGTGCCCCCGCGGGTATTGGCAAATGAGGCAATCGTCTTGGCAATTTTAACGGGGTCCGACACCGTTTGCTTGAAGTCGAGCTGCTCTCCTTCGCCGCGGCGAATGAGCTTGGTAAGGCGTTTCATACGTACACGGTCTGTTATGGCGACAGAAACCTACCAGTTTCCGCCCACCACTACTTTTTCTTTTAACACGTTTACCCGCCCTTGCGTATCAAACGTCTCAAAAAAAATCAGGTAGTAGCCAATCCCTACCCGCTGCTGACCATCGTTCGTACCATCCCACACCAAAAACCCCTCTTCGCCCAGGGTTAGGTTGCGGGCCAGGTCGCGCACCCTTCTCCCTTGGGCATCGTACACCGCAACGTTGGCTACCGTTCCGGCCGCGGCCAGTCGGTAGTGAATCTGCGTGAAGTCGGCGTGCCCCGCGTGTCCGGGAGCGAATACCGGCGGGTCTACCGTGAGCGTAGCAGCTGATGCGGGGCGGTCGGACAGTTGCGAGTTGCGGTAGCCCGGAGTGGCAAAACCCACCGATTGGGCAGCCGATTGCCACACGTTGGGGTCGTTCACCGGACGGTCCCAGGCGATGCGCTCCAGGGAAACTCCCTGCGTATTGTCCAGCAGCGGATGGTGAAACTTGTTTGAGTAATCGAGGCGTTCCATCACCGCTTGGGCCGGGTCAAGCAGCACCAGCGTTCCCCGGTCGGCCGGAAGACTGGGCAAAGCGGCCACCGTTTCTATAAGCGCTCCGGGGGGCGTCGGGTAGTCGGCCCCAAGCGTAGCCGGATTTTCGGTAAGGGCGACGTACGCTCCCGGAGCCAGCACGTAGTGATCATCAAAAATGCTTTCTAGGTTAACCAGCGTATCAGCGTCAGCGTTGGCGAACGACCAGTTCTTCAGGTCAATAGGTTTGCTTGAGTGGTTGTACAGTTCAACGAACTTTTCGCCACCGCTGCGCGGGTGAACCAGCAGTTCGCTGAGCAGGATATCACCTACCTGCGCTGCCTCCGGGAGCGTAAACGTGGTACCAGCGTGGGCTTCATCGATGAGATTGCCGCTACAATCAGTTACTCCGCGCACCGCCAGCGCGTAGTTTATTCCGGGCTGGAGGGGCCGATCCAGAACTACCACAATTTCTTTCTGGCCCGCACGCCAGCGCACCTCACGAACGGGCAGCCCGTCGCTCAGGGTAATTTCGGGCAACGAACTTCTACTGAGTCGTTCGTCGAACCGCACCCGCACTACGGTATCGCTTACTACTAGCGCCCGAACTACCTTCGGACCAAAGCGGTCGGGATTGGCCTTCCGCACCGAATTAGGCCATCCGGGCGTGCCTCCCGCCGGGTCTACCGAAGCGGTCCAGTTGTCCCGTTCGCCGCAGGGCCGCTGCGTATCTACCATCTCGAGCGACCAGCCGCCGCCCCGCTTTTCGGCGTCGTTGTACCAGTTGTCGGCGTAGGCCAGCGTGAAGATTTCCTGCCCCTGCTCGTTGGCTAACCGAAGACTATCGCCGCGGCTGTTGAGCGAGGGCAGCGATTTTACCGCGATCACGCGTCCGTAGAGAGCCAGGGCCCGCCGATCAGCTTCGTCGGCCAGAATAACGTACTCCCGAGGAGCTAAAAATGTGGTGGGAAGCACCACGGTGGTGCTTGCATCAGAGAACCGCAACCCGCGCGTGCTGAGCAGTTGGTCGGAGGCGTTGTGCAGTTCAACGTACTCCGCCTCCGGCAGGCCAACCGTAGGGGAAGGGTCGGCCATCACCTCGGTGATCAGGAACTGGTGGTAGGCGGGCGCCGCTCCCTGTCCGAACGCGTGCCGAGACGCCGGAATGACCTCCCGGTCTCGGTTGAGGAGGTTCCGTAGAGTAAGAGTGTGTACCGTTGACGGGGCGAAGGAGTTCGCAAAAACGAGTCGGACGCTTTGGGGGTCAGTGAGCAGGGCTACCAGCGGGGCGCCCACCTCCGCTACTTCGTAGTGTGATGGGTTGGTGGCCGTAGCGGAGTCTACCGGCACGGTAAATTCTACCGTCAGTGCCGACGCATCGGGAGTCACGCTCACTACCTTAGGATCGTAGACCACTTCAATCTCAACGCTCTCAACCTTGGTTCCGCGGGTGTCGGCCAAACGCTCAATAAGTAGTCGATAAGATTGGTGAGCCACCAGCGGTTCGTTCCATCCCAAGACCACCGACGACTGGTAGGGTCCCGACACCTCCGCCCGGGTAGGCACCTCGCCGCCGATGCGGTAGTTGTTGAGATCGCCCATAACCGCAACGTCTACGGTCCGCGTAAAATCTAGGCGAAGCTCAGTAGCGGATAGTGGTACCACCGCCCCTATCGCAGGAGAGCGGTTGCTGATAGGAATTTCGTGGGGTACGTCCGCTTGGTTTCCGTATCTATCGGCCACACCGACGACCCGAAGTGTGTCTTCATCCGGCAGGGGTTGCGCAAAAGTCAAGGTTACCTGTTCCTGATAGAGGTGCGAAACCGCTACGTGGCTGGGGTGGATATCTGTGCTAAGCGTGTAATGCTGGGGCGGGTAGGCGGAGGCCGGTTGCACTTCCTCATGAAAGTACAGCCGTAGCCGATTGGGCGATAGTATTCTCAATTTTTGCAAGCGGGGCGCCTGCTGGTCGTAAACGAACTTTTTCTTCTTGGTACTACCCATCATGTTGCCCGCCCGGTCGGATAGGCCCACCACCGACAGTTCGTAACTGGTTTCCGGTTGAAGGTCCTGAGGCAATGATAAGCGAAACGAACGTTGGCCAGGCAGTAGCACTACGCTTTTGGGTGCACCGATATCTTCTACTGCAAAAGCGGCCGGAGAAGACGTCGCCTCCCACCGCATCTCCTCGCTGAAGTAGGCAATCAGGGTCCGACGGTCTACGGCAACCACTGAGTCCAGAGCAGGAGCTTTCTGATCGTAGATAAACCGGTAGACGGGCGTCGCCAACCACGCCCCGTTCGTTGTTTGCAGGTTGCTAACTTGCAAAGCGTACGCCTTGTTGGCCTCCAGCGGACGGTCGTAGATGAGTTGCACCGTACGGTCCGACAGGCGTACGGCTACGTTAGGCGGGCCGTGCGCCCGGTCTAGGAAGTAGTTCTCGCTCTGCTCTGAGGAGGCCGAAGTCGTAGTGGCGAACGCTACGTTTACCTGGTAGGCACTCACCGCCCAGACGCTATCGATGTCGGTTCGGAAGCGGAAGGTCGGCGTCAACGTATCAGCTACGTTTCCCGCCCGGTCGGTCGCACCTACTACCCGCAGTTGGTTGACCAACCCATTGTTTAGTGAGCTTGAGAACGTGAGTAGCACCGACGTGCTGTCGCCCGACCAATCTACCGTACGGGGCGCGCCGATGCTGTTATTAATCGCGTACTGTTCTTTTTCTCCGGGCACCGCCAGCGCCTCGTCAAAGATGAGCAGCAGGACAACGGTATCCTGTACCGCGACGCGCTCCAGCACGGGGGCGGTAACGTCGTACGTAAACGAGAGCGTCGTATCTTTTATCGCGTTCCCCGCCCTGTCCGTCACTCCCCGAACGCTAAGGGTGCTCTCGGTACCGTCGACCAGGGGACTGTTCCAGGTTAGTACCACCGTGCGGGCATTGGGCGTTTGCACCGCAGTGATGGTTCGGCCAGACAGCGTATAGTTCTCCGGACGCTGGGCCGAGGCTAGCGCCGCGTCTTCCGACCAGGTAAGTTGCAGTTGCGTAGCCGACGGCACTACGTAGCTCTCAATGGCAAGGGGAGTATCGTCGGGCTGCGGAATGCCGGTTACGCTGAAGTCGTCGAAATAAAATGCTTCCCGACGCGTGGTGGTAAACTTGCAGTACACGCCGCTGTGGGTAGCCACCGTATGCGTTTCGTCGGTTGCTACTCCTTCCAGAATAAAGCTAGCTGACCCAACCGGCTTAGAGAACAGTTGCCAGTTACCGGAAGCATCCCGCGTCACCCGCACGGTAAGCTGCACCAAGCTAAGGGCGACCCGGTCGTCGGTGCCATCAATGACCTTGGTAAGGCTTGCGCCGTCCTGTCGGTACAGGCATACGTCATCGTCGCTCCCCCCTACCCGTACGAAGTAGCCGTTCAGCGCTTCGGACAAATCGGCTTGATCAGACATCAGGTACAGTCGGGCGTAGTTAGCGGCCGAAGGGTTGGCCGTGATCTCAATGTAGGCCTCCCAGGTGGCATCAGCTACTGCTTCGCTGGGGGTGCTTAGGTACGCCTCGCCACTCGCCGCCGCATCGTTGAGATGTAACTTTTGGTTGAGAACTTCAAACTTTGGTGCTTCCCCCGACCAGGCGGGGTTCGCCGTAAAGTCACCGTCGGCAAAGTCATCCGCAAACTGGGCGTTGGCAGCTACCCTGCTCAGAATCAGTAGGGAAGTAATGAGGGTTCGTAGCATGTTTATTCGCGTTTTTTTCTGGTGACTACACCTGCAAGAAACAGTGGCAATCTACGCCGCCGGGATTCTTTAGGAGAGACAGATCGGGATATCTTTGCCTCCCTGTACTATTTGGCAGAAAATGAAATATTCTCTACTCGTTGCCCTGTGTATGATGACGGCCAAAAGCTGGGGACAGACGCACACCGTGGGCGCGCGGGCAGCCGGACTGGGGCACGCTACGGTGGCCATGCGGGGGGCGGGGGGCCTGTTCGCCAACATTAGTGGGGTGACCAACGTGAAGCAGCCTACCCTGTTCGCGGGCTACGAAAACCGCTTCGGATTCAGTGAGGGACTACACACAGTGGCCGCCGGACTGGTGCAGCCCACGCGCTACGGCACCGGCAGCGTGGGGGTGTACCGCTTCGGCGACGCCCGCCACAGCCACCACCGCCTGTCGTTGGGCTACAGTCAACGCATCGGGCAGTTCAGTGCCGGGCTGCGCCTCAGTCAGCACCAGTACCACACCGAAGGCTTCGGCACGCGCTTTCGCACCGTGATTGATGTGGGGGGACAAGCCCAGCTTTCGCCGGAGCTTGTTTTCGGTATGCAACTTCTCAACGTGACGCAGGCCAGGCTGTCGCGGGTAACGCAAGAGAACATCCCCACGCTGGTGCAGGTAGGACTCTCGTACCGTCCGGTAACGGCCTGGTGGTTTAGCGCCGAGGTAGAACACGAAGTGACGCAACGGCCCAACCTAAAGCTAGGCGTGGCCTATACTGCTCTGAAGATGTTTAGTCTGCGCACGGGCTTTAACAGCCGGGAGCTACGGCAGTTCTTCGGGCTGGGCTGGAAGCACCGCCTACTGGACGCTGACTACGCCCTTATCACGCACTCCCGTTTAGGGCTGTCGCACCAGGTTTCTATCGCGTACCGATTGTTCAAAAATGACCGGTAACGTTCGTGATCGGTACGTCCGCCTCCGCAAGTGGTTACGCTGGACAGGATTGATTCTCTTCTTGATTCCCTTAGGTAGTGTTGCGCAGGAAAGGGCTTACGATGAAGCGCTGGAGACGCTGCTGGAAGACCTCTTTACTCCGCAGGACGAAGATACTGACTACGAGGCGCAGTACGAACTACTCGCTCAGTGGTACGCCCAGCCTCTCAACCTCAACGAGGCCACCGCCGACGACCTTCGGCAGTTTTATGTGCTGTCGGAGCGACAGATTAGCAACTTACTGCGCCAGCGCGAACTGTACGGCGACTTCCTGACGGTAAACGAACTGTCTTACGTTCCGGCCTGGGACCTGGAGACCATCCGTCGCGTCTTGCCCTTTGTTACCGTTGCCCCTCGACCGATTACGCAGCCCAGTTGGCACGAGCGGCTGGCGGACGCCGACCAGCTGTTTATCGTTCGCCACGAAGCCACCCTAGAGCGTAAGCTGGGCTACCGCCGGGCCGACACTTTGTCTGACCATAGCGACGTGAGCCACTACCAAGGATCGCCCCACAAGCTATACGCCCGCTGGCAGCTACGCCGACGAAACGACTTTAGCGCGGGTATTACCGCCGAGAAGGACGCGGGCGAAACCCTGGGCTGGCACCCGGCGGCAGGACGCTACGGCACCGACTACCACGCGGCGCACTTGCAGATAGAAGATCAGGGGCGCTTGCGGCAACTCACCCTGGGCGACTACCGGGTGCAGGCGGGACAAGGGTTGCTGTTCGGGAGCGGCTTCGCGATCGGTAAGGGCGCCGAGCCGGTGCGCACGGTAGTACAAACGCAAAATGCGGTTCGTCCGCACACCGCCGCCACCGAAAATGGTTTCTTCCGGGGAGCAGCCGCCACCGTCAGCTTACCCGCCGCCCGGCACGCACTGGAGCTTACGACGCTGGCCTCGTACCAGCGGCAGGACGGACGAGTAGATAGCATTTCGGGCCGGTTTGAGGCGCTGCAGAGTACCGGTCTTCACCGCACCAGCAGTGAGCGGACAGCTCAGAATCAGGTCGGAGAACGTGTTCTGGGGGCGTCGTTGCTCTTTCGGGACGAAGCGCGGCGGTGGCAGGTCGGGCTTAACTACGTGCACACCCGCTTTAGTCACCACTGGCAGCGAAGCAACCAACTGCGCAACCGGCACGAATTTGCCGGACGTCAGAACCAAGCCGCTAGTGCCTTCTTCAACTACCGCACCCATCCGGTTCACGTGTTCGGAGAGGTGGCCCGCTCGTCGAGTGGTGGCCTGGGAGCGGTGGGCGGCACCACGGTGTACCTCTCGTCGGTGGCCGAACTGGCGGTGCTGCTACGGCACTACCGTCCGGACTTCCACACGTTCTACGGCAACGCCTTCAGCGAGGGCACCCGCAGCATCAACGAGCGGGGAATGTACTGGGGACTCAAACTGCAACCCTGGCGGCGGCTGACGGTCGCCACCTACTACGACCGCTTCTACTTCCCCTGGCTGCGCTACCGGGTAGATGCCCCTTCGGACGGCTACGAGTTTTTTACGCGGTTGAGCTACCCCTTTAGCGCGCGTACCGAAGCCTGGCTGCAGTTCCGGCAAGAGAGTAAGGCCATCAACGTGGACGATGACAGCTTAACGGTGCGGCTGGTGTTGCCGGGGGTGAAGCGTAGTCTGGCGGTGCACTTCACGCACCACCTTAATGATCACTTTCGCCTACGTACGCGGGTGCAGCACAGCACCTACGCACTACCCGACAGCACTACCTCGGGCTTTGCGATAGCCCAGGACGTAAGCGCTACCCGGGGTCGCTGGAAAGCCGATGCCCGCTTCGCTCTGTTCGATACCGATTTCGTGAACCGCCAGTACGTGTACGAAAACGACGTGCTCTACGCCTTTGCTATTCCAGCCTACTCGGGCAGCGGGGTGCGTAACTACCTGTTGCTTCGCTACCGGGCGAGTCGGCACGTAAGCGTGTGGGCAAAGGTAGCCCGCACCACCTTCTACGACCGTGAGGTAGTAGGTACCGGTTTGGAAGAGATCGAGGAAAACCACCGCACCGACGTGAAATTTCAGGTGGTGGTGAAGTGGTAATATTAGGAGAGTTTATAGTTGATGTCTTAACCTATAAGTTCTAATACCTTTATCTATATCTACACGTAATAAATGCAAATAAGTAGTTGAAATTAACACCGTCTTCGGAATCAAAATTGACAATCACATCTAAGTTCTGACAATTAATTGCTTTAAATATGAAAGAGGAAGACATTCAAATAACTGCTAAAAAAGATTTTGACGAGTTCAAAGAGCAGGCAAAAAGCTACTCAATAGATGACATTCGTTCAGGAAACTGGTTCTCGAAGCTTATTAAGCATTCATTAAAGACTTATTCACAAAAAGTTGATGCCAATTATTTTGAAAGTAAGTATCCATATATCCCTATAGACGGAATTGTTGATCAAAGGATCAAAATAGCAAAAAAGTATTCAGCGGCAGCAGGGGCTATTACTTCATCTGCTTACTCAGTTGCAGTTGCCTCTACTATAGGTTCTGCTGGAGGCGCCTCCCCTCTAACAATACCAGGCGCAATTTCTACTTTTACAGCTGATCTACTAATATGCACTAATATTCAACTAAGGTTGGCCTACGACATCAGTATTTTATATGACCAAAAAATAGACATCAATGATCCTGAAGATTTGATGAGTTTAATCAAAGTAGCTTTTGGAATAAAAGGTACTGAAGTTGCTAGTGGTGCATCTCAAAGAGTGATTCCTGAATTAGTAAGACAAGGAGTAAAAAGAAACATCAATGGAGCAGTCTTAAACAGTTTGAAATCACTTCCTGTTGTTGGTAAACATTTACTGCAAAGAAATATTATCAAATTTACAATTCCATTGGTTAATGTACCAATAACAACTGCAATCAACTATTTCTCAACTGGAAGCATAGCTAAGACAGCTCGTAGAACGTACAGAAATAGAGCTTTTATCAAAGAAAAAGGTAAGCAAATTGTTGACGATACCTCTTCAGAATATTTAATTTTACTACAGACAGTATGGTTAGTAATCATGTCCAACGGAAGATCCTCAACTGAGGAAATAAACTTATTAAACGGGTGGTGCTTCAGAAAGTATGATGACCTAATTGATTGACAGCCAGAGACATTAGAGGTAACTTTGTATGTTATGACGATACAAATTACCCTTTACTGCCCTGGCTGTCAGAGTGCCAATGTTGTTA
>JBASAY010000217.1:0-7731 GCA_049650865.1 Tunicatimonas sp. | reverse complement strand
CCGGTAGCTATTGCTGCTGCCAGAAAGATGCCGATCCACAGCGTGAGGTTGCCCCACTTTATCACAATCTTTTCCTTTTCTTCAGGAAGCAACTTCTTGTAGTTGATAGCCGTCACGAAACCGGCAACCAGGAGCAGCAACGGAAAGATAAACGGCTTCCGTACGAAGTACGACACCACCGCCGCCACCAGCAGAATGGCTACTCCCTTTTTAGTGTCGACAGATTTCAGACTGATGGTATAGGCCCCGTAGGCCACGAACCCCACCGCCATCGGCTGAATGAAGCGCGTGAAGGCCAAGGAGATTTCCCGCTCTTGCAAATTAGACAACGTGATGGCCACCGCCGTCATGATGCTCACCGCCGGCAGCATCCACACCAGCAGCGTCAGGAAGGCTAGCTTTGGTCCGCCGATGCGGTAGCCGATGGCCGTAATGGTTTGGGTGGAGGTGGGGCCCGGCAAAATCTGACACAGCGCGTGCAGTTCGATGAGGTCCTTCTCGCTCAGGTAGCGTCGACGTTCCACCATCATCTTGAGCAGCAGCGTCAGGTGCGCCTGCGGGCCGCCGAACGCGCTGATAGTAAGCAAAAACACGTCGCGCAGGAAGATAACGTACCGGACCCGCCTCACCGAAGTGAAGAGTCCCTGGTAGTACCATACCTTACGACGACGATCCAAGGGGTTGAGGTTAGTCGGTAGTTACTGCTTCAGACCAATCTCGCGCAGGCGCTCCTCCAGAAACTCCCCGGCGGTGGTATCTTCGTACTGCTTGGGATGCTCGGCACTCACGCAACTGTCCAGGCACGTTAGGTCCGTATTGGCGCGGGGGTGCATAAAGAAGGGAATGGAGTAGCGTGGTTGCTTCATCTTTTCTTTCGGAGGGTTCACCACCCGATGAATGGTAGAGGTGAGCCGGTCGTTGGTAAGGCGCTCCAGCATGTCGCCCACGTTGACCACAATTTGGTCTGGCAGTGCCGTGATGGGCACCCAGGTACCGTCGCGACGCAGCACCTCCAGCCCCTCGGCACTGGCCCCCATCAGCAGCGTAATTAAGTTAATGTCGCCGTGCTCGGCCGCCCGCACCGCGTCGTCGGGTACCGCTTCGGGGTCGGCAATGGGGTAGTAGTGGATGGCCCGGATGATGCTGTTGCCGTGGCGCACCCGCGTATCGAAGTAGTCTTCTTCTAGGTTGAGGTAGCGCGCGATGGCCCGCAGTAGCAGCTGGCCGGTGGTTTCTAGGGTTTGGTAGGCCAGCGTGGCGGTAGGTTGCATTTCGGGCACCTCGGCGGGCCATACGTTGTCGGGATACTGCCGGGCAGCGGCCTTCGGACCCGGATCAACCTGCCCGATCTGGTAAAATTCTTTTAGGTCGGCGGCGGTTTGGCCCTTGGCGTGCTCTTTTCCGGGCGGAGTGTAGCCCCGCTGCCCGTGCAGCTCCGGAAGTTCGTACCGCTTTTTTACTTCAGGCGGAAGGGCAAAGAATGCCTCGATGCTAGCGTACAACTGCTGAGTGAGTCCGTCGGAGAGGCCGTGGTTCTTGATGGCCACGAAACCAATGTTTGTAAAAGCATCGCCCAGTGCCTGAACAAAGGCCGCCTGCCGCGCCGCGTCTGAGGCTCGGAAGTCGTTGAGGTCGAGACTCGGAATAGATTCAAAGAATGTGTGATCCATGCTTAACATATTTACGGTCGGACAGTTAGGGTAGGTACAAGCTAACCAACGTATACCTTTGCCACAAATCAAACGATAACTGCGTACTTATGAAAACTTTATTCAACCTTCTCTTAACCACCCTGCTGCTAGGCGCCTTCGTGGCGTGTACCACCACCAGCACCACTGAAACCGAATCCACCACCGAAGTGGTACCGGAAGTAAACCCAGTTACCCTGTCGGCGGCTCCCGGCTCACCCGATTATGCCGACGCGATGCTGGAGTTTACCGCTCCCACCGAGGGCGAAACCCTAGCCTCGGGCGACTCAGTTGCCTTTTCGTACAACGTAACCAATTACGAGCTGGGCGTAGCTACCCAGGATGCCAGCCAAAAGCCACTGGCCAACTCTGCCAAGGGGCAGCACGTGCACCTGATCCTTAACAACGATCCCTACCACGCCATTTACCAGCCCGAGGGCTTCAAACTGGCGCTCGACGACGGACACTACGTGGCCATCTCGTTTTTGTCGCGCTCTTACCACGAAAGCGTGAAGAACCCCGAAGCCTACAAGGTAAGCCAGTTTACCGTGGGCGACGGTGAGAGCGAAGACGTCGATCTGTCGGCACCGATGCTGTTTTACAGTCGGCCGAAGGGTACCTATACCGGCAACGAAACCAAATCCGTACTCTTTGACTTTTACCTGGTCAATACCGAGATCGGCCCCGGCGGCAACCAGGTGCGCGTAACGGTAAACGGCGACACCACCATGATGGTAGATCAGTGGAAGCCCTACGTGCTAGAAGGACTGCCCATGGGTGAGAACACCGTAAAAATCGAGTTGGTGGATGACGATGGAAACCTGATCGACAGCCCCATCAACAGCGAAGAACGCACCTTTACCCTAGAGGGCGGTAGCGGCGTATAATTGATGAGCTACCCTTTTTCTTCCGGGCTGGGGCGCACTGCCGGACTAGCTGCGCTCACCGGGGCTCGCTCCATGATGGGGCCTGCTCTGCTCAGTCGGCAGCTGCGCCAGCATCCCTCACGGCGACTCGACCGGTCGCGCCTGGGCTTTATGCAGTCGTCGCGCACCACCCGGGTGCTTACTCTGCTGGCGGCGGGCGAATTGGTCGGCGACAAATTGCCCGGCGTACCGGACCGGATCAGCCCCCCCGCCCTGGTGGGACGTACCCTATCGGGAGCGCTGATTGGCGCTACCCTGGCGACCCGCCAGCGCCAATCTCGCCGTACCGGGGCCTTGGTCGGGGCGGTGAGTGCCGTGCTGGGCACCTACGCTACCTACTACCTACGGCGGCGACTCGGACAAACCACCGGTTTTCCCGACCCGGTGTGGGCGGTGCTAGAAGACGCACTGGTGATCGGCCTGGGGAGGCGCCTGCTGCGCTGAGAATGAATGATTAATGAATAATGATGAATGAGACAATTATCATTCATTACTCACCAATCATTACTCACTACTCATTAATTTATTATTTAGCGCATCAAGCTGACTCTGTAGCCGCTGGGTAGCCAGTTGTAACAGGCGCTTGTCGAGCGGACCCGACATTGCCGCGTACCGTTCCCACTCCACTTCGGTGAAGTGTCCGATCACCACTCCCTTTAGGGTATCGCGCAGTGTGGTGTCTTTCTGTAACGCTTGCTGCACGTAGGACAGCCGCTGGGGCTCTGGCAACTGATAAAAGACATTTTTACGGCGCTGAATGTGCTGCCGAAAGAGGGCCAGCAGCAGCGGGTTTTGCATCTTTAGGATGGGGCGCAACGTCTCGTTCTGAAACCGCTCTTCGTCGGATGTGCTATCGGTAACGCTTGCCGCCGGAATAGTAGGGCGTAGGGCTAGTAGTTGTTCGTCACGTTGGTTCATTGGGCTATTCAGGATGTTCCGCTGCCTGCACATGAAACGTAAGATAGTGCACCGCTGCTACCAGCCGGTTGGCTGCGGGGGTAAAGTTCACCGGATAGTCATAATACTGGTTGAAGTACAGACCCTGTAGCGTAGGAGACAACGAACCGCTTAACTGGATCGCCTTGGTGTACCTTGCGATTTGCTCGTCGGTGTTCGCCAGTGCGAGCAGAAACTTCCAGTACGCCCCGTGCAGATTAAGATCAATCATCGGCACAATCATCTGAAGGCTATCCCGCGAGCGGTACGTACCTGTACTACCGTACTCCCAGATACTGTTCCACACCGGCAGGTTGACCCGCCCAAACATAGCCCGCACGGTATCCAGTAGAATGTCTAGTGAAATAAGACGAGCGGCCGCTTGCTGCTTATTGAACGACACGTAGGCTTTTTGTAGATCATCTTCGCCCGTTTGCTCGGTAACGTAGCTGTCAAAGAAGTTTACCAGAACGGTCAGTTCTTCAAGTTCTCGGGTAGTGTAGTAGTCGGTGAGTTGAGGATCATCCGATAGAGAAGTTTGTGCTGGTAGTTGAGACGCCAGTCCCAATAGGGTTAGTAGGAGACAGTAACTAACTTTAGTGGCCGCTAATTCGTAATTGCTTTTCATAATCTGTATCGTTTTTACGTTTTAGCCAACGGTTCGCATATAGCTTGTAGCGGCTTTTGAAAGCCAGTTTTTTAACTACAACGATCTTGTATGAAAACCGGTAACCTTGAGTTTAGCGCTTTACCCACTGTAAGCTATACGCAACACTGTAGTCAGTCGCCTATTTTAGATAGTCAAAGGTATTGACCATCTCATATTTATGGCTGCGGCTCATAAAGTCTCTAAAAAATGCCGTATGGCTTGCGCCCATAAGGATAAAGACCCTATCATCTTTGCTTAGATCGAGTCGATTAAGATTGGTATACATACGTAGATTTCTTTGGTAGTACTTAGCAGCTTCGTCAGCTCCTTCAAATCCATCTTCACTTCCCACGTGAGTGAGCTGATCCGAGTTTACTGCAATCAAAAAGTCTAAAAATCTATTATGATTCATCACTTGCAGCTTATCAAACAACGGTAGCGTATCTAAATCTACATCAACTTCAGAATAGAACTCTAAGGGGTTCTTTTGATAGATATTGTACCAAACTGAATCAACACGGTTCTCTATTTCATTTCCTATCTGATAGTTGTAGTCCATTTTGTGGTCGATGCCATAGATTCGTTCTGTCTCGGAAAGACGGCCAACTTCGTAGGCAAGCAACTCTATCTCCGTTGGATTTTCAAATAGCATAGCAGAATCCTTACGGTACTCTTCATACTCCGATTGAATCGATTCGTTGTACTCGGGTGGGACTTCTACGATAATGACTGTCGGATCGAAGGAAGCCATTTTCTCGGCTATTTGATGTACTGCTACTTGGTTTTCCTTGTTGTTTTCGTCAAACTCGGTTGTAGCGGCATCTGTTGTAAATCCCATATGGAAAGTACCAAAGTTCAAAACAGGTATTTTGCCTGTTACTTCAACTGAACTTTTTTGAATAGTTTGCTCAGTTGCTTCTGGCATATCCTTTACTTGTTTCTCTTTACATCCGCTTATTAGTATTACTAAGCTAAAAAGTGTGATAGATGTCCACATAGTTTGAGGTGATTGTATTTACGGAATAGGGCTATAACGATCAGCTAACATCTGTAGGCTGGATTTTTCTAATTTCTATAAAAGTATCCAGTTCCACCAGCTTTTGCAAATAGCTCATTAAGCTTATGGATGGTAGTGCTTATTATCAGCTGTCTTTGCTTAATCTTTCTTGATATTCTCCTAGTTTATTCCAGATAGCAAAGAGTTCGATACCAGCCGGTTGGCTCGGATTGTCGATGGTCATGTTGACAATTAATACCCTTCCAATTCCAGTTTTAGAATTGAAGAACATAAACGACACAACGCCGGGATCAGCTCCTGTATGACCAATTGTGTTTTTAGGACCGAGCGCCATGAAAATCCCTTTGTCTAATCGAGTGTTAATTTCAGGGATTACGTCATCTTCAACATCTGTAAATAGTTCTTCGGCTACCTCTTTCGCATACAAGGTTTGAAAGCTTTTGGAAGATAAAAGAGATCCTGTTCCGTCAAATCCCCTGATTAGTTCAACTAATAGATTACTTAAATCAGCGGCAGAAGTTAAAAGGCCTCCATCCGGGTAATTGATTAAATGATAATCTGCGTACAATGTGTCAATTGATGCATAATTTTTGGAGAATTGATCCACATCTAGATTATCTCGTTTCCATCCGGAAGATTCCATCTTTAATGGCTTGAGGATATTTAAGATAGCGAATTCTGCAAATGACATTCCTGATACCGATTCAATGATCAACGCTGCTAGACCTGCTCCGGTATTAGAATATTGATGTTGATCGCCTGGTTTTGCCCCTAAGAATCCAGTCCTTGAATAAGCATCAGCTCCATTTTTAAGTATTCCTTCCATGTAGTTGGCAAGGGAAGTCGTGTCTTCAGGATTATTGAAGAAGTCTGGAACTGTAATTCGAGATGTTTGTGACGTGTCAGGTTTGACAAGCATCACATAGCAAGTCTCCACAAAGTAATCCGAGTCAATGATCGTTGATGTATGATTAGCGAGTTGACGTATTGTGATTTGTTCGTCAGGAAAATATGGATTTTCTACAGTAAAAGGTAAATGATCATTTATTGGATCGTCAAGTGATAGCAATTCCAATTCTTGGGCTTTCAATAGAGATAAGCCAACTATCGTTTTAGTAATTGATCCAATATTGATTAATGTATTTTTTGTGAATTCTGTTCCAAGATTTTTATTCGCATAGCCAAATCCACTTTGATATAAAGAACCCGATTTATCTACTATCGCAACAGAAAAACCATTTATAAAACCCTGTTCGTAGATGTTTTGAAGTTCGACTGTCAGAGAATCACTAATTTCAGTTAAATTTTGATTTCCTGAATTGTCATTTGTTGTTTGACAGGAACCAATAAGTCCAGTTATAATAATCGAGAAGAAGATTTGCTTTTGCATCAAAGATTTGAATTTGTAAGAGCCTTGCTGATAACAATCGTATAAACATACCTGATACGTTTATTTGCAATATAGCGACAAGATGGCTATTTGACTAGATTTGCTAGAAAAACGCATCTATTATGCAAAACATCGGCTGACATTGTAGTTTTTCCGTTCTTTGATAAGCAAACATTTATTCAAGAGTAAGTATTCGTATTACCCCCAGACAATCACCAATTCACTCTAAGCAGTCTACTATAGAATGACCGCCCCCGTTGATCGCTCTAGCCCATCATTGATCCTTAGCGCTTCAACGTCCCACCTCCGAGGTTCACGCACGAACCTGATTGCTTAATTGTTAAACCAAAAAGGTTCAGCGGCGAACCTTTTAAGCTCACTGCTTACCCAACGCAAACTGCTGCTTCGACTGCCAGGGGCCGCCGTGGTACTCCCACAGGTGCAGCCCGGTGCCGACGGCCTCGAAGGGTTCAAATCCTGCGGATAGCTGCGTGTGCAGTCGCTTCGCCTCGTCGGGCGCTACCTTGTTCTGCACCGTTACGTGCGGCCACAGCTTCTGCTGGTCCTGCGGCGTGAGCTGAGCCTGCCACTGCTTCTGCAACTGCCGATGAAGCTGCAGCAGCAGGGTGCACTCCAGTCGGTAGGCTACCCCCTTGCCTAGCAGCCGTACTTCTTTTACCACCAACCGCAATGGGTGGTACCGCTGGCTCACCCGCTCAAGCTCTGAAGCTAAGCGGTCCGCTTCCGCGCCGGGCAGGTGGTGAAATAGCGTGAGGTGCGCCTCCAGATAGTTGCGCTCGGCCGGAAAGTGCTGCTGCCGCAGTTCGTTAAAGAACTTCGTCGCTGCTTCGTCTAGCGTGAGGGTGAGCACCAGGGGATGATGGGTAGGAGTCATTGGCGAGCGGCTTAAATATCTTCAATGCGGACGGCCTCCGCCGGAACGGCAAAGTAGTCGGCACCAACGTCGGGGCGAAAGGATACCTCCGACAGGGTGATGTTGGTGATGTGTTCGCCCCGCTGCTTGTCTTTCCACCAGAAGGTGCGGTAGCGCTCGGGCAGGGTGATGCCGCCGACCGTCTGGGTTCCCTCGTAGGTCATCAGCTTCTCGGGGGCGTGCCCGCCGT
>JBASAY010000216.1:0-19936 GCA_049650865.1 Tunicatimonas sp. | reverse complement strand
AGTGGAGGATGACCATGATATTCTTTCGTTACTCTCTCGTAGTTTATCTTCGCAGTATAATATATACGTGGCTGATAGTGCGGAGAAAGCTTTAGATAGATTAGAGGATGATATTGATCGAGTTGATATGGTCATCTCCGACGTTATGATGCCTGGACGTGACGGCTTTGAATTCTATAAGTCGCTGACTACTCAAGAACGGTTTTCCCACATACACTTCATTTTCCTAACAGCGAAAACAGACGAAAGCTCTCGTCACCAGGGTCTTAACTTAGGCGCTATCTACTACCTAAACAAACCTTTCAAGGTTCATGAACTCAAGCTAAGGATTTCTACTTTATTTGATAGCGCTAAGCGGCAGAGGGCTGCTTTCGCCGAGCAGGTAAACCGAATGACTACGTTGAAACGCCCCTCGAGTCCAGTTAACGGAATGGCTAAAAAGTTTCAGCAGTATAATTTATCGCCCCGTGAAATTGAGGTGGCCCAACTTATCGGAGATGGTCGGCGCGCCTTGGAGATTGCTGATGTGCTATCTATTGCTAAAACTACCGTAGAAAAGCACACCCAAAACATATTTTCTAAAGTGGGGGTGAGCAATAAAGTGGAGCTTATAAATTCGCTTAAAAAATAGCGCGTTTTTTCCCTACTTTGGGGCAGTTATGGAGGTACTCGACCAGCTAACGTTGCATTTTGATCAGGATGACCTGATAGTCATGAATTTCTGCTTGGCTACCGTAATGTTTGGTGTTGCCTTAGAGTTGAGAGTTCACGATTTTAGGCAACTCTTTAAACAGCCGAAGAAGCTTCTCATTGGACTCATTGCTCAGATTCTCGTACTCCCTTTACTAACTTTCATACTAGCTATTCTAATTAAACCTACCGACAGCGTAGCATTAGGAATGCTATTGGTCTCTTCTTGCCCAGGTGGAAATCTTTCTAACCTACTCACTGTATTGGCCAAGGGAAATGGTGCATTGTCAGTAAGCCTCACTTCTTTGACTACACTTCTGTCGGCTGTCACCCTCCCTTTAAATTTTTCATTGTGGAGCGGAATATATCTTCAGTCTTACTCGGATATTCAGACAATTTCTTTTGCCCTGTGGCCTGTGATCAGCACCTTATTAAGTATAGTCGTACTTCCTTTAGTTATAGGAATGATTTGTGCTCGTCTGTTTCCCGATCTCACCCGATTTATTCGTAGCCCTTTTCGTATTCTGTCGGTAGGTATTTTCATATCATTTATTGTTGTTGCATTTTCAGCCAACTTTCAGCTATTTCTCCGTTATGTTCACCTTCTGCTTTTTATTGTCCTAGCTCACAACACCATAGCTTACGTTGGGGGTTACGTAGTAAGTACCAGCTTTCGGTTGGATGGCAAGGATCGGAAAGCAATTATTTTGGAGACTGGAATACAAAATTCAGGTCTTGCCTTAGTTATTATCTACAACTTTTTCGATGGTTGGGGGGGCATGGCTTTTCTAGCAGGGTGGTGGGGTATATGGGATATCTTTTCGGGGCTATTGCTCTCGTGGCGATTGTCCAAAGTACTATCATAATTCTACGTCTTCAAATACTTACTCTGTTCATTCATTAAAGCGTTTGAGTATAGTAAATAACCCTTTTATTCCCATATAGGGGGGCATAAATACTTAAAATTAAGTATGTAAATTCTTAGAAATACGCATTGACAATTCCGCGATAAGTGCTCTAATTGAGATATCAAAGTATTCGTTTTTTTTAATACCTGACCTTCTCAATCATGAAAACACAAGTTCTTGACTTGCAATTTCCGCAGAACAATCTTGCAGGTAATGATACAGAAGGTCCTGCGCAAACTACCCAATCAGATTTGTTATTGTCGCAAATTGACCTTGTAATTCATCGCGTGGCTAACAACCAACTGAGTGCCGGACAAGGATGGCGTGAAGTAAAGCGAATCATGCATTCACGTAATGATTCTCAGGACGAAATTATGTAGTCAACAATGGTCGGGCAAATCACCTCATCTTGTCGGCCGAGCTACTCGATCTCGATCTTTTGTATTCGGGTGGGCAGACAAGTAGTCGTCAACCATTTTGATAGTCTTCTGACGACTCTCCTATTCTGGGAGGGTAGAACTAGACTACTACTGATGAACTGTTGGGGGGGGTCTCAAGCTACCCAGATTTATAAATAAACCTACCAGCCAAATTGACCGGTAGGTGATAATCTAGAGAAGTGAGTTCGCTAGAGCATTCCTTCATCGGCAAAACTGTAGTGCCCATCTCGGGTGACAATGAGGTGATCGAGCACCGGTAGGTCCAGGGCCTGCCCGCATTCTTTGAGTTTCTGGGTTAACCTGATATCAGCTTCGCTTGCTGTCAAGTTTCCTGACGGATGGTTGTGCCCCAGAATCACACTGGCTGCGGCTCCCTTCAGCGCGGGACCGAAAACCATCTTAGGATCGGCTACTGTTCCCGCTAATCCTCCGGAGGAAATTGTCACAATTCCTAAGACTTTATTGGCTCTACTCAGCAGCATCACTTTGAACTTTTCGCAGTAGTCTAGCTGATCCTGCTCCCAGTGGTAGAGAAAATATCGGTAGGCATCGTCCGAGCAGGTAACCTGGGGACGTTGGTAGGCGGGGATTTCGTTGCGGTAGCTTACCTGAATTTCGGCGACCTGGTTGAAGATGGAGAGTTGGGTAAGAGACATGGAAGTAGGGGTTAGGCGGTTGCCCGCGGAGTGAAACATTTGATATGCTTCACCGACAGCTCCTACCTTATCCAGGCCTCGTGCGGCTGAGCAGCAAAAGGAAACGAAATAAACTGTGCGTAAGGGGGTTTGGGCTGGCTTTATGTCGTAGTCTTTTGAGGCTCGGCTACGGCGTAGGAGCTACTTTTGCAGCATCAAAGGAGTCATCCCGCAGGTAATCTCCGCTTCCCTACTATCGTTCTATTCCAATACCGACTACTGCTAGCGAGGTGAAATTCATCTGCTGAGCAACTGGTACCGATCGTTTTGGAATTGCATACCAACTTAGGGATGGAACGGTTTGTTTGAGCTCCTACCTCCTTTGAAAAAAATGTAATTTTGTAGAGCGAGTAGTGAGAGCCCGGCCCTTGCGAAAGCTTGGGTAAGTCCCTTATGCTTATTGAAGTTTACTCTATAAACGGGTGATACGAATTAGTTGATTTAAACCAAATAATGCCACGAGTAGTAGAGAAACTAGTACAATGTACCAATACGAAAATCCATCTAATTTTATAAAGAGTACAGCTAAGCTAACCAATGAAAGCACTACTAAGGATAATACTATATAAAAGATATTCCCTCCTAGCAGATCAATACGAAGAAATGCTTCTCTTTCAACTCCATCCGTAGCCTTACCAATACCAAGCATCTTTGAGAGTCCAATTAAAGCCATGAAAAGTGTTACTATGAACCAACCGGAGAATTGTTCATTATGCCGGTAAATATCTACTGTCCAAAGGCCGAATCCCAAAAAAAAGGCTGTCCCGATTGTAAAACCTCTAAAACGGCTCTGATGATCTATTGATAATTCTGTTAATTTTCTTTGAACTGATTCTGCGACCCTTTCCTTCTCAAGTCCAGTTTTCTTCAACAACTCAAAAATCTCTAGTTCAAGCTTGATCTCTTCTCTATTTTTTCGGGGGGACAGCTCTTGAACCAAGCGAATGAAAAAGCTACATATTGCAGTTAGCGCCACCAATAGCTTTGCATAGTCAAAAGACTCTGGAAAATCAAACGATGCGAACATGCTATCTAATTATGATGAATGCTGCGTGACAACTAATTGTGCTCCTTCCGGATCATACCGAAACTGATCAATGGTTCCCAATTTAATCTTATCAATGACTTCCTCGATAACCTCCAGAGAAACCAGAAACCACTCCTTCGGCTTAACCGGCCTGCCGGAACGATCGGTGATCTGAATGTCGAGCTGCGCGGGAGCGAAGAACTTCTTGAGCAGGGTCTCTAGTCTCCACCGGTGAATGTTGGCTAGCTGGTACTGCGCTACTACTTCCACTTCGTCAAACAGGTAGGTAGCACTGCCTTTGGCCCCCTTGATCCGGCTGGCGACCGGTCCGCCGGTCACCCCAACTTTATGGATACGGTCCCGGTGTTCGGCAATAAACGCATGATCAGACTTGCTTCGCAGCACGTAGATGGTGCCACTGATCACGTCATCTTCCGTTACTTCACCCCCGAACAGGGGGCCTAGATCAGGGGTTGTGATGCGGCGGCTGGCCTTGTCCTTGTTGAGCGCCCGCTGTAGCGAGCGTAGCAACAGGTCACTTTCGGTTGCGTTGTCGTAGATCACCCGCAGCCGACTGTCTGAGCGGCCGTGTTCGCCCACGAACGGCTCGCCTAGCTCAGCGACCAGCACCTTCTGTCCGTCGAGGATAAACAAATCTCCCTGACTCACCCCAGCGTTATCCCGGTACCGAATCGTCTTGCGCTCGCCCTGGTCAAGGTCCTGCTGCACCTGGTCAAAGACCGGCTTGAAAGCAGCGAAGTCTTCACAAGGGGTGCGCTGGGCAATCTCCTCGGCCGCTTTGATCTCCTGTTGCGAGCGCACGTGCGTTAGCTGCGTGATGTCATCCTCGGATGGGTTCTCATCTAAACCCAGAGAAGCCAACAGGTCTTCGTCCGACACCGGCGTATCATTCTCAGACTCCCCACCAGCGGGCGCAGCTTGATCAGCAGACTGCAGCAACCCCCGGGTGTCCAGGGGAGCTATCAGTGTGCGACACTCTTGAGAGGCCCGGATCTGCTCCAGACGCACTGCGTACAACCGCTCAAAGATATCGCGCTGGGTGCCGTGCTGCGGGGAGCGGCCGTGGGTCTCGGCGAAGCGCAGGATTTCTTCAAAGCCCGCGATGATGCGCTCTTCGCGGGCGGAGCGCTTGACGAGCTTATCGGGGGTGGTGTCTACCCCTAATGCATCGAGCAGCTTTTGGTCTGCTTCGGAAAATTCTTTGCTCATGGGTATTCAGGATTAGCTATTACTTTGTTTGGCTTTGCGTTGCATAAACGCTACGCCCTCGGCCATTCGTTTCTCCCAGGGATCAGCAGCGGTCAGGGAGGGTAGTCGCCCGCGCTCTTGCTTAAAGCGTACCGCCCGTTCCGCCAACTCGCGGGCTTCAGGCATAGTCAGGTTGATTCGCTTGGCGGCAATCACCGCGGCTACCTGCCGCAGGCGCTCTTCACTCATCGACTTGGACAAGATCGCGTAGGCCTCGCCGAACGGATTGATCCGGTCAATGAGGTCCATGTCCAGCTCGGTTACTTCCAGCGCGTAGCGGCGTACCCCGTCGAGTAGCGCGGTGTTCCGGCTTCCCTCTTCACCGCCTGACGTGGTAGGCGTATTTAGCTGCTCTTTGGCCTTCTGTACCAGGTTGAGCGCCGCTACCGAGTGCTGCCGGATCGCTTCCTGGTCTTCAGATTCCAGATTGGGAAATTTCTCCTGGATGATCTTGCCCATCCGTCCCTGGGTAAGCTCTTCCGGAACGAGCTCTTCGTCAAACAAGCCTCGCTCCAGGGTAGCCTTGCCCTGCACAAAGGCGCTCACCAGTTCGGTGAGGTCCTCCCGGCAGATGCGCGCCGCCTCGGGACCCTTCGGGGTGGCCAGCCCCTTGATCTCTAGCTGAATTTCACCGCGGGCGTTGATGCCGACGTTGCACCGGTTGGGGTCGTAGCCCTCCTCGCCGTAGTCATAGCCGGGGGTAGGCTGGTTGTTGGGGTGCTTGGGCTTGAACTCAAAGCGGGGGGCTAGCACCTGCTCCATAAGCAAGCTAGCGGCAATCGCTTTTAGCGTATCGTTAACCGCTTCGGTGACCGCCTGCTCGGTGGCATCGGGTTCGGCAATCAGGTTGGTGAAGCGGGCCCGTGTCTTGCCGGGGGCGTCGCGGGTGGCCCGGCCGATGATCTGTACGATCTCGGTGAGACTAGAGCGATAGCCAATCGTTAGAGCATGCTCGCACCAAATCCAGTCAAAGCCTTCCTTGGCCATGCCCAGGGCAATGATGATGTCCACGTGGTCGCGGTTGTTCTTCTGGGCCGGGTCCTTCAGGGAGGCACTTACCTTGTCACGCTTGCTGGGTTCATCATCCACCAGGTCGGCGATCCGCAGCACCTGCCCCGCGGGGGTGCGTACCAGCTGGAAGCCGGTCAGTGGATCGGTGCCCTGCCATTCCCCGAGCTCTTCCATGATGTGCTCCACCTCGGTGTGTTTTTGCTTGGTACTCTCGCGCGAGTTCACGTTGGGAATATGCAAGATGGTTTTCTCGGCGGGGTCCAGCAGGTTCTTGATTTCATCGGTATAGCTTCCCGAGTAGAAGTAGTAGCCGATGTCCAATTGCTTGAGGTATTCGTAGCCGTTGAGCTGCTCGTAGTAGGTGTAGGTGACCGTCTCAAAGCGGGCTTCGTCTTCGGGATGCAGCACCGCTTCGGCATCGCCGCGGAAGTAGGAGCCGGTCATGGCCACTAAGTGCGTTTTGTCTCGGGCCAGCAATTGACGGACGTGGTCACCGAGTTTGTTATCCGGATTGGACGAGACGTGGTGAAACTCATCCACGGCGATCAGCCGGTCGTCAAAGGCTTCAATGCCGTAGTTGTCCAGAGCGAAGCGGAAGGTGGCGTGGGTACAGACCAGCACCTTGTCTTCGCTGTTAAGAAATTTCTGAACGGTGGCCACCTTGCCGCCGTCGGTGCCAGGGGCGTCGCAGAGGTTCCAGCGGGGTTCCACCCGCCAGTCGGCCCAGAAGCCGTACTTGCTCAGGGGCTCGTCGTGGAAGCTCGCGCCAATGGATCGTTCGGGAACCACGATGACCGCTTGTTTGAGCTCCTGGTTCTCGAGCTTGTCTAGAGCGATGAACATCAGGGCCCGGCTCTTCCCGGAAGCCGGGGGGGACTTGATAAGCAGGTATTGCTCGCCGCGCTTCTGGTAGGCGCGCTCCTGCATGGGGCGCATGCCTAGCTCGTTGGACCGGGTGGAAGTGCCGTCACTGGCGTAGTTTACTGAAACGGAGGGCACGGAGGAAGATGAAGGGGACGGGGTGTTGTTCATGAAGCAGTAGCTTGGTTCGAGGAAGCATCCGATTGGACGGAAGATTTGGACGATTGGGTAGTCATTTTGGTATACAGGGCAAAGAGTTTCTCCAGGCGCTCGGTGTCGTTTTTGAACCGGCGGCCCATGTAGATGCGCTCGAGCGTCTCGTCGTTGCGCTCATGAGCGGCTTGCAGGTCGGCAGGCATGTTATTTGGATCGTAGAGATCAGCGATGGTAGCCGGGAAGTGCGCCTCGCGGGTGAGCAGGATATCTTCGGCGCAGCGGGTGAGGTCGTCTTTGTTCTGCTTCGTCAGGGTGGGCACGGGAAAGGTGTTCCAGCCGAGGGTATTAGAGTAGCGAAAGTCAGTCTTTAGCTTGCCGCAAACAGTGGCGATCCAAACAAGATGAAGACGTGAAGCTATTAGTGCCATGTGCCAAATAGGCGCGTCGTAGAGGGCAAAACAGAGATTGGTCACGGTAGCGTTATTATCAAGAAGCCCAACCGGAAGGTAAGGACGATTCTCAGAAGAAACACAAGGCATAGTTACTGTCTGTTCTTTTCCGATATTCATTTCACGCATCTGATGTGAATACTCTGCCATTGTGTTCGCGCTTTTGTCCGGACTGGCCAGCCGCATGATCCGAACTCCTTCTATTCGCTTTTGAATAGAATCAATGGTCAATGCTTCTTCCAAGTGTTCATCGTCAATCCAGAGACAGTAGCGAGACAGTCCCTGGATAAATTCTCTCGACCCATAGATTCTTCGGGTAAATTTATTACGCTGTCCTTTGTTTAAACCGATTGCCTCCAGCTCTTCGGTAGAAAGAAGCAGGTTTCCGCCGTCAACTGGTTTGTTGCCGAAGCTCATTTCAGATAGAGCATTTAATGGTTTTCTTGCTGGTTCAACAACAACATTTGAGCCTGCAACCAAATAAGCGTTAATATTCGCAGCTTCTTTGGCTACGGTCTTATCATCATTTTCTGCTGAGAGCAAATGTCGAACGCTATCAGCATCATTTGAGATTCCTACAATTACCACGGTTACCCCGGCATTGTAGCTAGCTAAATTAGCCCACTTGAAGGATGTATGTGCGAAAGCAATCTCGTGTCCGGTCTGGAAGACCAGTGGCCAGAGAATGGGCACCTGCTGCCCCTGGCAAATTGAGTTGGTGGAGACAAAAGCGGCTGTAGTGTTTGTACGGGTCCCGTAGTCCGCCGCTTTCATGAACCATCCTGAAACGTAGTCTAACGACTTCCATTTTTTGGTACGTCCACTGAAAATCTGTTTTAGATCATCCTTTTGCCCCTTTGATTGCCAGGTAGAACCCAGGTAAGGCGGATTCCCACAGATATAAGTTTCGCCTCCTTCGTTCTTAAAATCAATCTCAGCTTGGTCTAGCCATTAGTTTCGTGTTTTTCGGCTAGCAGATCGGTCAAGAAAGGCAAAACATCCATGGTATAATTTTGATGTATAAGTATCCCACTCATCATCAAGAATCATAACCATGGAATACTTCATCAACTCATCATTCGGCCAAATGTTAGTAAGCTTATTTAGTAGCCACTTTACTGCCCCTTCTCTACAAAGCTTTATGTTATTGGCGCAGGGTTGGTCGCTAGCCGGTTCACATCATACCATTACTACGTACCTACGACTGAGCGGGGCGGTGAAGTATAAGCATTTCTCACGTTTTTATGCTTTTTTCGGGGGGGCTTTCTACCGCGCTACTGACCAGCTTTGGGTAGCCCTTATCCAGTTAAGTACTTCCTTAATTGCGCAAGATGAGGTGCTCTACGTTCAAGTAGACGATGGCACTCGTAAGAAGAACGGACGCTGTATAGAAGGGGCTAGCCACTACCGTAACGGGGCGGGCACTGCTCGCCAAGAATACCGTAGTCTATGGGGGCTAAATTGGATATGGGCTACCCTATCGGTTCCTTTGAAGCGGTGGCCGGGCTATCATTTGTGCCTTCCTGTTGGTTTGAAACTCTACCTTAAGAAGCCGGTAGCTCAACAACTTCAAGAGTCTTACTACAGCCGCTCTGCCTTAGCTCGGCAGATCATAGACAGATTAGCGCTTACCTTGTCGGAACGTAGCATCATAGTGAGTGCCGATGGGGGATATGCAACTAAAGAGTTCCTGCGTGAACTTCCTAGTAATGTAGGGGTAACAGGCCGTTTTTCAGTTTCTAGCAAATTGCATCAACTACCTGGCCCCCGGCCCAAAGGCAAACGCGGACCCAAACCTAAGAAAGGGGCCCTGATCGGTACGGCGAAAACCCTGGTTAATGAAGCAGGCTGGCAGCCTCACCCTAACCAGAAGCACACTTGGATAAAAAGCTATCAGGGACTCTGGCACAGCGTATTACCTGGCAGACTTATCAGCGTAGTTATTCTCAAGCGTGATCAACCCACGGGTAGACAAAAATCCGTAGAAGCTTTCTTTAGTACCGATCCTTCTACGACCTGCGAAGAACTTTTAGCTCAATACACCCAACGATGGAACGTAGAAATCAACATCCGCGATGCTAATGCTTTTTATGGCTTTGGTCAGGATCAGTGCCAGAACTACCGCTGTGTCGTAGGGGTAAACACCTTTCGGGCACTGTTAGCCGCTTGTCGTTCCTTGTGGTTTGTTCAACAAGCAGACCATTCAGCCGAACAGTACATCAACTTGGTAAAGGGACGACCTTGGTATCGCAAAAAAAGGCATCCTACGCAACTAGATGTGCAGTGGATGTTCAAAGAAATGCTAGCTCAACAGGCAATTACCCCAACACCTGCGTTTATAGACGATGTAACCCTATTTAATCCCAATCGCTCACAAGCAACAGCTAAAGCCGCTTAACTATCACGAAACTAATGTCTAGCAGAGTACTGAATAAATCATTGGCCACCAACTTCACCCCCGCCCCGGTGGGCGGGCAGATGCTGAGCCAGTCCAACCGCAGAGCGTTACCGCAGGTAATCCAGTTCTCTGACTTAAGGGGAAGTAACTCATCAATGGCGAGTTGCTTCCCCCGGTAAATTTCATCACATTGGTACTCAGCAATGATGAGGGCTAGCCGGGCGATCTCCGCTGAGAAATGGCGTAACTCAATGCCCCGGAAGTTGGTGATGGGTATGACCGATGGATTACCGGCTTCTCCCCGCCGAAGGTTGATTTTGTCCTCAATACCTCGCATCTGCTTGTAGGCGATGACCAAAAAGTTACCCGACCCGCACGCGGGGTCAAACACTCGAATCCTCTCCAAGCGGCGGCGCAAGTTGAGCAGCTTACGGCCGTTGTCACCGGCGCTGTCCAGTTGCTCTTGTAGACTGTCCAGGAACAGCGGATTGAGCACTTTCAGAATGTTGGGCACACTGGTGTAGTGCATTCCCAGCTCACCGCGCTCGTCTTCGTCGGCAACTGCCTGGATCATGGAGCCGAAGATGTCGGGGTTGATCTTGGTCCAATCCAGGTGACCAACGTGCACTAGGTACCGCTGGGCTATCCTGCTGAAGCAAGGCACCGCGTCTTCTCCGGCAAACAGTCCCCCGTTTACGTACGGAAACTTACCAGCCCACCGGGTTACTTGAGCCTCATCGCGCTTGTCGTGGGGGGTGCGCATCGCCCGGAATAGCTCAGCAAGGACTTCATGGGTGTTGGACGCGTCGCGTTCACTCATCTGTTCTACCGTGCGGGTGAACAAACCATTTTCCGGGAAGATGCCGGTATCTTCGGCGAAGAAGCAAAAGATCAGCCGCGCCATAAAGTGGTTGAAAGCCTCGCGGCGTTCTGCCCCGTCCCAATCCGGATTTTCCTGAAGTAGGGCCACGTACAAGCGGTTGAGCCGCCCGGTGGCCTTGATATCAAAGGCATTTTCGCGGATCTGCTTTACGGTGCTGATTCCGGCCAGCGTTAGAAAGAAACCAAAGCAATCGGAAAGCTCCTCGTATTGGCAAGCTACTGTTTCACCATCATTGATGTTTTCTGCTTCTAAGATAGTGCCATCGGTAGCCAAGATGATCTTGGCTTTGTGACGCCTTGTAGCGGGGCTTTCGCGTAAAGCAGTCAGGGTAGCGGGTACATCCCCTGCTGAACACACTTTGAGGTGGATATTATTGCGCTGAAGCACGCCCGCTACATCAGATTGGTTGGAACTGCTACGGCTGCTTTTGAGGCGTTTGATGGTGGTGGATTTGCTGCCGAAGGCTTCTAGAAAATCAAAGGGGAACGTTTCGGGATCAAAAGGTGCTTCGGCGAGCTGGGAAATTGCTTGTTCAATTTCAACGGTGGTCATAAATAATGAGCGGGCGAGTGGATGATACGCTATTCCTTACCGCAATGTGGGAAATTTATTCCGGTTTTTACTAGCCTAGAGGTTACTCTTGAGGGTTCGTTCCCTACATTCAATCTAGCCGCTCAATGCTTAGACTTCGCCTAAGCGACTAGCTGAATAAGTGCCACCCACTCTTTCGATACACCAATCCCTGCCAGGAGATCTTTCCATTAAACTGCTCCCCCAAGATGAGTAAAAAGCTTTGGTTCACGTCAATAGAGCTTGCCAAGCGGCATCCGTCAATAATTTCGTGTAGATAGTTCAGAATATGGTTATCACCGGTCACTTTACCTTGATCAACCTGCGCCCACGAATATGTTACCAGCACCCGTAGGTCACACTGGGTGAGCATCAGGTGGGCAACCTCTTGATAGAGTTCATGGTTGAAATAGTTTTCGTTTTCGAAGGCAACGGATATTTCGCGAAGCCAACAAGTGTGTTGATCGGTCCGAGGAACTATTTGATGTTGTTCGTACAGCACCGCATCAAGAGCGTAATATTCATGCGGGTAACAAAGCAGGTTTAATTGGGTGGCCACCTCACTGATTACGGAGTAGTCATTGATGATCAGATTGGTGTAGCCAGCGTAGTCCTGCCACGACTCAACAAGCTGATCGTGCCAGGCAGTTGTTACTTTGATCCAGGCTTGAAAAAAGCGCTCTGCGTGCGTTGGTTGAGTATTCATCGGAAAATAGCCTCGTTCGACCCAATCAACACCAGTTGAACAAGTGAGAGATCAGTGGTTTTAGAGATGGTAAATTTAGCGCCCGCTCGGCGGGTTCGCATCACTTGACCCTGACACTTTATTGAGTTTCTCAATTTTCACTTTGTCTGAGAAGTCTTCTCCATCTTCCTGAACCATGAACTCTTCCTTATTGGCAAATCCGGTGATCACTCCCCGCTTTTTACCCGTCACGGTTGACCACTGCACCACATCGCCAATCTCATAACCACGGTACTCTTTGGACTTACTTCCCCAGATGTCCCCCTCAACGGCGAAATATTTGCCATCTATGAGATAGACCCGCGCGTTCATAATAAACTCACCGCCCGGTACCGATTGTACCGTGGAGTTGATCGCCGCCGATATTGTTTCGTTGCGCGATTTCTTCTTCTGCCGCTTGGTAAGCTCCACAAAAGAACCCAACCGCTCGTAATCAAAGCTACTGTCTACATTGCGGGTAGATATCATATTTACCCGGCCGACTTCTTTGACGCTGCTACAGGCCGACAGGGTGATCAAAACCGCGCTAAGAACTTGAATACTTATCCGATTCATATTTTTTCTGCTTGAGTTGGGATGAAAACGAGTTGTAATATTTTGCTAAAGGGCTGAGACTAAATGCTCCCTGCAAGCTCATTCCCTTTTTCTTTATTTAGAAACCAAGTATTTGAAAAGTTATACCTGGTAAGAAAATTTGCAGTTTTTTCAGCTGCTCCGTCTCAGCCTGCCAAAGCTTAGCAAAAAAAGGACGTATCGGTACGATGTACCACCAATCGCAAAACGGGTTGGTATTAATGGTCCCTTCTCTTGAATTTTAAGACAAGCATCCCAAACTTTCTACTACCTTAGACAACAAATTTATTTGGCAAGCTAATCATCCAGAATTCATGAGTCTACCCTCCCGCCGCTGGAAACTTCCGGCCAGGCGCTGCGCTGATATCATCACTGAACTCCCCTACGCGGATCAGCTGAGTGTCATCGCCCACTTGTCGTGCCCCGAAGCGGTACTGAAAGCCCGGCTCGCTAATCGCCCAGTGCTGTACGCGGCGGCACAAAGGTGTCTCTGGCTTTTGACTCCCTTAGACCTCACCGACCGGCGACGGGTTATTGAGCATTTGGCGGTTAGTCAGGTCCTACTTCCGGATGATTGCTGGAGCTGCGGCTACGCTTACAAAGCAGTCGATGATTGTACTACGGGAAAATGCCCGGAATGCTTGACCGATTGGTTGCCCTTTGAGGCCGATCAATAGTCAGTATTTCTCATCACTCAGCACTTCGCCACCCTGCAGATCGGGCGGCTTCCTCACTGCAGAACCACCGTTCCCCCTTAGATTCATCAATAAGTGTCCGTTCGTACCACCGGCTGGTCGAAGTGTGGTAGATACGTTCACCGTCGCTATTGATATTTCCTTTGATAGTGCACGGGCCGGATCGCTGAGAGGTAGTCGTTTCTCTGGTCGGATGAGATTGCTTGTATCTGGTATTATTCGCCTTGCTGGCAGCAATCACCTTTGATGAAGAGCGGTCCCGGTCGGGCATGACTGCTCTGCGGCGCGAAGTCCGGTATGCCCAGGGCTCTTCGAAGTCATACTGCCAAATCCCCCGCCCCTGCGCTTGCGCCTGTTGCTCATCCGCTACGTAGTCCGTGCTGTACTCGCGGTAAGCGAGCGCCCACCCTTGCCGAACCAGCCAGGCGTTGATATTAATCTCCCCCACGTAGCAGGTGGCCACCGCCCGGCCGTACCGATCGGTGTCTACCACCTCGCACCGGCAGGTTCGCCCGTTCAACAAGCTGTCCAGGGCCAGGGCCGCCTGCTGACCGCACCGGACGGTAGTACCGGAGGCATCCGTGCACCACTGGCTGCTCTCCGGAGCGTCGATGCCATGAAGTCGGATACGTGAGCCACGGATTTCAATAGTGTCACCGTCGATTACTGAGGCGGTACCTATGATCTGGAAAAGGATCAGCAGCCACAAAAAGGGAGAAAAGAGTATGCAAATATTCATAGTGAGCGAACTTTAATAGCAAAGAAAGACCTGAATTGAAGAACAAAAAAACTAGAATCAACCAGCTAATTACTCGAGTAGTGCTTCGTCCACGGCTGCCATCAATAACAGTAGCTACCGAGGCGGGTTTGTCACAACCGTTGCCCCGGTAGCTGTTGATCTACAGCAGACAGAGTTGAGTATTCGGATCGGGTTGCCCCCCTTTTGGGGTATGCTTACGAGCGTGACGCTGCTCGGCTTCCGGAAGCCACTGTTTGCCGTCGCAGGCCCGCAAGTTGAATTCCTCCCACAACCAAACATCCTTGAATTCCAGGTGCACCGTTCCTTTCTTGAAAAACTTGATGTGAAAGAACTCGCTGCCGCAGGTGTTGTCGAACTTGTCCCCCGGCTTCAATTGTCCCAGGTACTGAAAGGTATCAGAGAGTGCTTGCGAAATGGTTCGGCACTGCTCATAGGGTATTCCTGCCAAATAGCACATCACTTTGTCAATGTCATCATACTGACCTCTCCTCCTGAAACTTTCACTAAATCGGCTGCCGTATTCCCGGTAGTAGTCTTGCGTATCATATTCGCCGAACGTTATCCAATAAGGCATGATAATCTTGCGGTTGACTTTCCATTTGTCATTGGTTTTCCATCCTTCGACGTGGCACCGGTTCTCAGCGTGATATTGAGTACACTGGTCAAAGACGCTGATCACTGCTTTATCTAGTATCGTATGCCGGTTTTCAAAGATCAGTTCAATCAACTCAGCTACGTTTTCTTTCGTGAAGTCCAGGTACCCTTGCTGCTTGGAATATTGCTTGAAATCCTGCTGTACCTGATGGGTTAGATACTGGTCTATGTTTAACACGGAAAGTACTCTGGACCAAATCTGTTGCTTGGTATCATCACAGAAATGGTTGAACGCCCCGGCTCTGTTCACCGGCCTACCATAACCGGTGTGCTCTTTGATTGCCAAGTCGGCCAGGTCAGTAATTTTACTACGGTCATCAAGCAGGCCCTGACTGTAGAATTCCATTCGTGCCTGCGCTTTGAGATAGTCTACGAAAGCACTTTTGAGTTCACCGTACTGGAGCATCATGTTGCCCACCATGTCTCGGCTGGCTACCTGGTCACGGAACGACTCTTCGCTGAGGTCCTGAAGGGGTTCACCGGTGGCACTTTTGAAGCTAAAGTGTAGTCGGCTTCGCTCATCGGCGGTCTTGTGCAGTCTAACAATTGTGCAATCCACCGCAGCGGTTCTTTCTGCATCACTGAGAAAGGCCTGCCCGACCGGCTCTAGCTCTCCGTACTGCTCTATGATACTGGCTAACAATTGCCGCCGCTTGGTATAAGGATTCGCTAATGTCTCGGTGTTGAGTAAGCAGACAATCTCTCCAGACTCCAGTATGTCCCACGCTTTAAGCACGTGCTCGTCAGCGTTGCTAAATGGCGGGTTCATAATAATCAGATCAAACAGGTAATCGCCTTGGTAGCATAAGAAGTCGTTCTCAATCACTCGGTAACCCTTCTTTTGAAGGATGTTACGCAGGTCCGGATGTTGCTCACAACAGTACAATTCAGTCTGATACTTCTGCTCTTTGATAAAATCCAGAATGTCCCCTTTGCCCGCGGAAGGCTCCAGGATGGTAAGTCCGCCCAGGCGACTGTATTGTAAATCACCTTTGTCCTGACTAAAACGGGAGTGTTCGTACGGGGCCAGCATCTTCTTGATAATGGCTTCTGGGGTGGGAAAGAATTCAGATCCAAACATAATTAAGGAGGTTAAGTGAACCCTGACTGTATTAGCCGCCTTGGCCTAGTCAGGTTTTGCCTCTTCCTCCCGAAACAGCTAGCCTGATGCAAGGGCCGCCGAGAAAAAATACACTTTCTCCTTTTGGAGAGAAAGGAAGATTTTTTCTCGAGCGGGCGATAGCGCACCCTTGCGTCTCGCGCCGTCTGTCTTCGTACCTTTGCACCAACCTGCTAGACATACAATCTATCTCCATGTATTTTCTGGTTGGTCACCTAGCTACGTAGACTTGTCGCGATATGCCGTAAAAAATAGACCAATTTTATTGCTTATCACTGAAAATGAACCGTATTGGTATCCACTTGATAATATCATTATAGAAGCCTACATTGAGTAGCAAAATTATCTTTTCTCTATGAAACGCTTCATTATTGAGTTGCTTCATCCTGGTATCCACCGACGGGCTGAGATGCTCCCTGAACAGGTTGAGAAAAAGCTTCTTTACAAAAGGGAAAAGGAGAAGCTGGAAAATGAGGTAGCTGAACTAAAGATCTTCATAACTAATATGGAAGCCCGGCTGAAGGAGGAAACTTCGGATGTTAAAAAAAAAGCAATCGTGACCTCTAAAGCCGGAAGAAAGCTTTGGCTGGAAGTAAAACGAAGTGAAGATTTTTATTTCCTCCTTCATATCCAGGTGTACGACTTGTGGAGAAAGAAATACCATTGGGTGGGGGAATTTTTTGCTAATGTTTATAGCATGCGAGTTAACTCGGAACCATACTTGTTTCTGTCAAACTTCCAGGTAAGCCACCAATATCAAAATCAGGGAATTGGGCAGATCATCTTTCAAGAAGCTTTTGATTGGTTGAAAGATAAAGAGCCAGAAATTGCGGAGATACGGGGGCGGATTGCGAAGGGGGATGACGATGCCAATCATGATCGTTTGGCTTATCTATACCAAAAATTGGGAGCTACTATCGATTGGTATCCGGAAGAAAAAATAGTTAGTGCCGATGTAGCTGAATTTCGTATTCCTTTGTCTGGAAGCGAAGAGCAGTCAAAAAAACCATCCATGCATTGTGCTAGCCCTGACTCTGCTAATGACGATGCATCAAGCACGAAACTGACCTCATGCCCGACTGGGACTCATTAGCCGCTGGGCAAAGCGTGACCCAGAAAACAACTAACCTATCGTGAAAACCCAAGGCGACAAGCTCAAAAGTTACCGTATTAACTAGGAGAGGAAATCGGGGATATGCCTTTCTGCTTTCTTCCTTTCATTTATACTGAAATACTCACAACTACAAGCGGTCTATTCATCGACATAAAGCGTCGACGGTAACATCCAAAGCCTCGGCCAACCGGTAGGCGATCAGGACACTAGGCACCTGTTCTCCGGCTTCGATAGATTGCACGTAGCGGCTATCAGTATCAGCTCTTAGAACTGGAAATGCAAATTGAGGCCACCCGGGAACGTGGTTTGGATGAGCAGACCGAAATGGAGAACATTCTATTCTACCAGATGCAAGTGAATCTGTTGAACTGGGTGATGGAGAAATGAACACACAAGTCAGAATCTATTCCATTGAAAGCACGAACGAGAGTAAAACAGCATGACCAATTGAGCCGGGGGACTATGTTCTAACGTCTCGCTAGCCCTTAAAAAGGCAGCCGACGCTCGGTAAAATAAGGGTTGCAAAATAGCCTATGTGCTTAGAATATAGCTGCTCTGATACTATCAGTGAACGTAATGTAGTCGAAGTCCTTATCCCATAGACAACTCCTTCTGTCTTGCCTGGCATTTAGTACGATTTCTTGCAAATTCATGCGTTTTCGTGCGTTTTCATGCGTTTTTGTACAGAATCAGGAAACCAGTTCGGCAGAATTGTTTACATCGTTTGGCGACTAGCCAAACTTACCTATTTATGACTGCTTCTGTTCTGGGTCAACCCACCTTGGGTGCCCCCCTACTCCTTCCCTTTTATACCGACTTCATTTCTGCTGGCTTTCCTTCGCCGGCCACTGACTACGAAGAAGATCAAATTGATTTAAATCGCGAACTGATTGCCCATCCAAGCAGCACCTACCTGGTGCGGGCTTCCGGAGACTCTATGATCGGGGCGGGTATCTACGACAAAGACTTGCTGGTGGTGGACCGTAGCCTAAAAGCCCGGGACGGCTCGGTGGTGATCGCAGCTGTGTTTGGTGAGCTGACGGTGAAACGCCTTCGGATACAAGCTACTGCTTACGGAAAGCAAATGGTTCTGTGCGCTGAGAATCCGGACTACACCGATATTCCGGTCCAGAACGAAGAATGCACGATCTGGGGAGTGGTTCGCTACGCGGTGCGCGACCTAGTATGATCGGACTTTTGGACGCCAACAATTTTTACGTTTCTTGCGAGCGTGTTTTCAATCCCAAGTTGGAAAACCAGCCGGTAGTCGTGCTTAGCAATAACGATGGGGCGGTAGTGGCCATAAGCAACGAGGCTAAAGCACTCGGAATAGTCCGTGGTGTGCCCTACTTTCAGATCCGAACGCTGGCTGAACTGGAAAAAATTCATGTTTATTCTTCAAATTACACCCTTTATGGTGACGTATCCGGAAGGGTCGTTACCGCTACCCGCGAGGTAGTGCCAGAGGTGGAGATATACAGCATTGACGAGCAGTTTCTGGACTTCGGAGGGCTGACTACCACGAATACCCGGCAACTGGGCCATGAGGTACGTTCCCGCGTGCGGCAGCATACGGGCATTCCTACCTGTTTGGGAGTTGCTAAGACCAAAACGCTGGCCAAGCTAGCCAACCGGATTGCCAAAAAGAGTCTTACCCACGGGGGGATCTACGTGCTGGACCAAGCGGCGTTGGTAGAAGCTCATTTGGGCCTGACCGCGGTAGGTGACTTGTGGGGCATCGGTCGACAGTACGAACAGAAGCTTGCCGGACTAGGCGTGCGCACCGCGTTGGATCTGTACCAACAGAGCGAGCGATTTGTGAAGCAACACATGACCGTGGTCGGAGAGCGGCTCTGGCACGAGTTGCACGGCCGTCCCTGCCTGCCGTTGGAGCAGATAAGCAGACCCAAAAAAAATATCTGTACTTCAAGAAGCTTTGGGGCAACGCAAACGGATCTATCGGTCCTACGAGAAGCAGTGGCTAGCCACGCCTCTCGCTGTGCTGAAAAGTTGCGTAATCAGGGTACCGCCGCTAACTTCGTCCAGGTGTTTTTGTGTACCCGCCGTGGATACGGAAATCAGCACCGTCCGGAGCAAGCTCAGTACAGTAGTAGCCTGACCATGACATTACCAGTAGCGAGCAGTGACGGGCGCGATTTGGTTAGCATTGCCCTACGTGGGGTCGAGAAAATCTTCCGCCCTGGCTTCCACTATAACAAGTGTGGGGTGATCGTCTCGGGCATGGTATCCGAAGATAGCAAACAGCTAGCGTTGTTCGATAAGCCGTCTTCTCAGGTTACCTATCCGGCCGGGTTGCCAGTCACAAGCTTGATGGGAGTTGTTGACGGAATAAATAAGCGATACGGAGCGGACTCAATCAAACTAGCGGCTACCATGAGTACCGAGCAAACTTCCTCCTGGCGAATGAAAAGCAACATGCTCTCTCCCTGCTATACTACGCGGTTTCAGGACATTCCAGTAGCTAAGTGTGGTTAAAGCCGTAGATTTTGTTTGTCTGTATTCGACCTAGTTTGCCTGTGGCGACAAAAAGGTAAAATAGCAAATGGCCTTGCTACGGTAATGCCACCAAATATCGGTGATAAAGCTTTTGGTAGCTATTAACAAAGTAAAATGTACTTAATCAGTCGATACCGACCCGGCTTGCTTATCTACCGTCATCTACGTATTCTTACCGTGAAACGCCCGATAGGGCATAATGTTCACGCGTGTCGCTCACTCATAGATGAGAAGATTATTCCCTTTTCTAAAATGGTTTTGGCCATCGGTAGCTTTCTTGATTCCATCAGCTTTTGGAATATCCTACCTACAGGAAGGAACCTTAAAACTAGCCGACGATATAAAGCAATGGTTGGCCTCACCACTTCATTTTGGTATAGTAGTAGGAAGTACCATAGTAC
>JBASAY010000215.1:0-4462 GCA_049650865.1 Tunicatimonas sp. | reverse complement strand
CGCGGATACATCACCGGGGGTAGCGCAGGTAGTGGGGCTAAACGAATCGTCGGCGTTGAAAAAGGTAGCTATGCCGTCTTGCGAGTCTATGGCATTCAGTTCGTAAGCGGTGAGGTTGCGGTCGATGGGGGGAGCGGTAAGGGTACTGCCGACACTGAGCGGCTGCACCTGGGGTAGGCACTCATCGGTATCCACAATGCCGTCGTTGTCGCTATCTAGGTCGGCGGTGTTGTTCACTCCATCATTGTCCGTATCGCAGTCTACCTGTAGGAGGAAGTCATCGAAAACAATACCCTTACCGCCGCCGAAGTAGACCGCCATGTTAGTAAGGTTGAATCCGTTGTCGCTACCATCGTATACGCGGTGCGCATCGGCGACGAAGGTGCCCGTGTATCGGTAGTCGGCCTCGAGTAACGCTTTTTGGGTAGTGGCATTCCAGGTGATGCGAAAGCGTACGATCTCATCAAGCGAATTGGGAGTCTTGTATTTCTCATCAGTTGGATAGGAATCTCCGGGCGTTTTGTCATGGAAGTAGATGTTTCTAAGCCCTCCGTCAAGCCGGTAATTCATTCCTAAAATAGGGTGCTCTGGCTCTTGGGAAGCGCTCGTATTTACATTTCCAGAACCCAAACCTACGAAAGGAGTAGAGGATGCTCGGTGGCTGGTGCTAGCCGGGGTCCGAGCCGTTACTTCAAACAATAGGCTATTGTCAAAGAGCGAGGCATCTTTCGTACGGATGTACTTCCGACGATCATTATTACTTTCAGTACCCCACTCAGCGTAGCCGTTGGTATAGGTAATGGTAGTAGGTTTGCCAGGATTAAAGTTTCCTTCTTCCAAAAAGCCGGGTAGCTGCCCATCGTTAAAGTTGGCCCGGTACTCACAAAACTCGGTGACCTCGGGCACGGCGAAACCGGCAATGGGGGTGGCGGTGGCGCTGCGGGTACCGATGGTGTACACGCCGTTGGTGAGCTGAGCATCGGTAAGCTCAAACGTAAGATGGTCGTTGCTAAGCTGGGCGGTGGTCCCGGGCACCTCCTCGAAGGTAGCCCCGTTGCGGCGCAGCAGTACGTAATCGCTCGCTTGCGTTGAGAAGGTATGCTTGGTCAGTATTTCCTGAAGCTCGAAGGTCAGCGAAGCATCTACCGAACCGGTTTTGTCGACGTACCAGGTACGGGTGAGGCGTTCGGCGATTCCTACTCCTACGTTAGCGGTGGTGCCCTCCGGCTTGGCGTCGTTGTGGCCTACCAGCACAAACTCGTCGTTGGACAAGCTAGGCGCCTGCGCGGTAAGGGCGAGTCCCCGGCCGTTGGCTTGCAGGTGACGGTGCCCGTCTTGCTGCCCCACGCCAATCACCCCGAAGTCGTGGTGCCCGTTGGCAGCGTTGTCTCCGGCGTAAACGTCCCGATTGTCAGTATCCGGATTGAGCAGTGGAATATCATACTTAGCACTTAGGTAGTTATTTACGATGGTGCGTTGCACACTGTTTAAAGCGGTAGGGTAGATAATAAGCTCGGCAACGTCTATCTCTTGATAGAAGTTAAACATACGGGCGATACGAGAATTATTGTTGCTCACCAGTTGAGGCATATCGTAACTTCGCAGTTTTTTGCCGTTTAAGTATAGACCACTTTCGTTATTGAGCGCCGAGTTGTAATCACCCATCAGAAACCCAAACGTTCCGACTGCCGTCGCTGTAATACCATCACTGCTGAGACTTCCTCTGTTGTCAAATCCATTACCAAGATGACTCACCATTAATTCATCAGTTCCTTTCCATTGAAGAGAGAAATTGTTGTTAGAGGTACCACTACCGCCACCGACAATGCGCCGTGCGAAGCCACTGTTATTGCGCTGAGCACCCACGGCAATTACGGTATAGTCAGTTCCTACCAGTAGGCTACCATCTATATCCATAAAGTCGTTGCTCCCGTCGAAGCGAAGCGTAGGGTTGCCGTTTACGTTGGGTATATCGGTACGTAGTGCGGGACGACGGGAGTAGCTACTCTGCGTGGCGTGATTACTATTGCCCGACTGGTCGTGCCATATGTCGACCAGCACGCCGTTGCCGTAGGGCTGGGCGCGGGCGTCGAGCCACATGGCGTTTTCGGGTTGGCCGTCGGTACCGAGGGCGTTGCCCACTCCGCCAGGGCCGGTACCCCTACGCGAGATACCGGTAAGCGGGGCAGATACGGCTGCTTGCGTACCAATGGTGTAGATGCCATCCACTAGATCGCTATCGCCTACGGTAAAGGTGACGTTGGTCGCGGTGGCGCTTTTGTTGGCATTGCTGATGGGCACCTCCTGGTAGGTAGCACCATCCCAACGCAGCAGCACGTAGCGGTCGGCGTCGCCGTTAAACGTCTCGCCGGGGTGAACGGCTTGCAGATCAAAGGTTAGATTGGCGCTAAGGTTACCGGTTTTGTCGACGAACCAACTGCGGGCCCAGCGCTCTTGTACGTTTGTAGGTAAGTTGGCAGTGGTGGTGCCGTGGGGAGTGTCATCGTGGCCGGCCATAAGGAACTCGCCGTCTTGTAACACAGAAGCATCTGCCGAGAGGGTTAGTCCGTCACTGCTGGCATTGCGGTGATCGCCACCATTCTGGCGACCAATGCCCGCTACGTCGTAGTCAAAGTTGCCGTTAATAGGGGTGTCTCCTGCGTAGAAGTCTCGGTTGGTTCCGTCAAAGCCCACCAAAGAAAGATCATACTTGGCACTTAAGTAGTTGTTGAGGATAACTACATGTGCTTCGTTAAGATCACCCTGATAAAATATGACTTCGGCAATGTCTACTGAGGACCTTAATCCCGCTAGTTCGGCACCTGCATAGCTGGTTAGTACTTGCGTGCTAGGATTGGTTCCAACCATATCGCCGTTTTCATACAGCTTGCGAGGAATGGCCTCCGTTTGCCCAAAGGTTCCAGTAAAGATAGCGTACTGATTTACCCCATTGTTAATATAGTCTCCGCTATTAACTTGCATTTCGGTAGAACCAAACTGGGAGAAACGGAAAGCGCTGGAAGCACCGTCCCTCCACCCAAAATAGAGGTTAGATTGCCCATCAAAGGCTCCTGATCCATACAAAAACCAGCCATCGTTACTAGCTGTAGTGCGCCGGGCACCTACAAAAATGAATGAATAGTCGCGATTTACAATACCGTCGCTATTGGTGCCAATTGCGGTATTAAGGTTCATCTCATCGTCTGAACCATCAAAACGAACTACGGGGCGGCCGTTGAGTACTGAAGTGGTGTACCGGGGTTGCTGAGCAGCGTTAGTGCGCGTAGCGTTGTGACTGTTACCTGAGCGGTCCGTCCAGGTGCCTACCGCATCGCCGTCGCTTAACCCAAGTGAAGCGGCGTCTAACCACAGGATGTTGCGTAAGCCAGGTCCGGCTCCGTTACCTACTCCTCCCGGACCGGTTTGGGCCCGAACGACACCCAGAGGAAGCAGCGCTAGCCAGCCGAAGAGGAAGGTAAGTAGCCAGAGGGGGTTACGGAGCGAAATAGAACGGTAAAGAGAATGCATACGTACTGGTTTTTTGGCACTAGACACTTACTACCGGTAAGAATAGTGCCCTAAATGAAAGCCAGCCGCACCTTACATGGCTTCAGCAGGAATCGGCGGCGCTTTTTCCTCTATTTTTCGGTATACAATCGCCCGAATAGGGGAATTATGCGAACGAGCGAAAATAGAACGATCCACTAATAAGGAAGACGTAGAATCTTGGCAGACCTTGGTTACGTAAGATTACCCGATAACTAGTCATTTTTACTCATTCCTCTCACTAGGGGGGGATTCCATAGTTTAGGGAGCAGTTCCCAATTTGAGACACCGGTAAATCCGCGTACCGACGGAGTTTATGCGACCGAGTTTGGTGAACGATCCACAGTTAGCGGACTTTATTAGTCGCGCAACGAAGGGAGCACGTCGAAAAATCCGTACTTTTAGCCACTCAAAACCTACCCTACTTTTCCTGTGATCCGAAAACTGCTTCTACTACCCTTCCTCCTGTCCGTTACGGTCGCTGTGGCGCAGCAACGCGAGCAGGGCAACCTAGTGATCGAAAACATTCCGGAAATTCCCGACTCGCTAGCCCAGCGCCTATCGCAGTACCAGAACGTGCGCTCCGCCTCGGTAGCCGACTGGCACCCCGACGGCGATCAACTGCTCATCAGCACCCGCTTCGGCGAAACCACCCAGCTGCACCGGGTAAGCCAGCCAATGGGTATGCGGCAGCAGATCACTTTCTTCGACGAACCGGTGGGCGACGGCTCCTACTGCCCCGGCGCCGATTACTCCGGGTTCTTGTTCACGAAGGACGAGGGGGGCAATGAGTTTGCGCAGTTGTTCTGGTATGACTCAGAAACCGGACGCACCCGCATGCTGTCCGACGGTGAGTCGCGCAACAGCAACGGAACGTGGTCGAACCAGGGCGACCGTTTCGTTTTTAGTAGCACCC
>JBASAY010000214.1:0-10265 GCA_049650865.1 Tunicatimonas sp. | reverse complement strand
GAGTAGTAAGAGCGGGGGTCGTTGGGTGCCACGTTGGTAGGGCACACAATCACCTCAGCCCCTACGGCGCGCAGGATGTCAATCTTCTCCTGCGACTGCTTGTCGGCCAGCGTGAAGATGCACTTGTAGCCCTTGGCGATAGCGGTAAGCGCCAGGCCCATGCCCGTATTGCCCGAGGTACCCTCGATGATGGTGCCGCCCGGCCGCAGTTTACCGTCGCGCTCGGCGTCCTCAACCATCTTTAGGGCAATACGATCTTTGACCGAGTTTCCGGGGTTAAAGTACTCCGGTTTAACCAGAATGGTGCCCTCGATACCTTCGGTAAGCCTATTGAGCCGCACCAGCGGGGTATTGCCGATGGCCTCAATGATAGAGTTGTAGTACATAGGTCGTTCTTTGGTGCGAAATTATTAATATTTACGTAAACTTGTAGCCAAGGGTGGCAAATCCGGAAGAAGAACTTTGGTTTTGTTCTAGCGTATAAGCAAGTCAAGCTGTTGAAACGACACTGGGCTCCGCAACGTTGACAAACATTCAGCCCTATATTAAATTTCCAAGGCTTCGTCTGATCAAAATTCAAGATCTAAAGCCTACTGGTAAATAAACCTTTAGTAAACCTAACCTTATGGATAATCGTAAATTTCTCCCCTTCATCGTGATGGGAGTGGCGCTGTTCTTTGCCGTCATTCTTCTGTCCTCCAGTATCTTCATGACCATCGACGCGGGCGAACGCGGCGTGCTCTTCGAGCGCTTCGGCGGTGGCCTGGACAAAGACAGGATATACACGCCCGGCTTCGTGATGAAAGCCCCCTGGAACGAGATGTTCGTCTACGACGTGCGCGAACGCACCATCGACGAGGCCATGGACGTACTCGACAAGAACGGCCTGTCGGTAAAGGTGGACATGTCGGTGCGTTTCCACCCTATGTATAATAAGATTGGCTACCTGCACGAGTTTTTCGGTAAGGACTACGTTTTGCAGCTTATCGTACCCGAGGTGCGCTCTACGGTGCGCCGGGTGATGGGGCGCTACACCGCCGAAGAGATTTACTCCACCAAGCGCAGCGAGGTAGAGGACGCCATCATCCGCGAAACCGAAGAAATCCTGGAAGGCAAAGACAATAACATTATGATGAAGGCGCTGCTGATCCGCTCGATTAACCTGCCCGACGAGATTCGCAACGCCATCGAGAGCAAACTGAAGCAGGAGCAGGAGGCGTTGGCCTACCGCTTCCGCCTGGAGCGCGAAACCAGTGAGGCCGAGCGCAAGCGCATCGCCGCCGAGGGCGAAGCCGCCGCCAACAAAATTATCAACAGCAGCCTAACCGACGAACTGCTCAAGATGCGTGGCATCGAGGCCACTACCCAGCTGTCGCAGTCGTCTAACTCAAAGGTAGTGGTGATTGGGGGGGGCGAAGGCGGACTACCCCTGATTTTGGGTAACAATTAACCGGTAACGGGGTTGATACCGTGAAAGCGCTCTGCCGCCGCCCCTGCGCTGTGGTGGCGAGATAGCTCAAGCACTAACCCAAATTCTCACCGAACAATAAAACCACTAGCACCATGGCAGACAACACGGCTCAACTCACCATAGAAGGCGAAACCTACGACCTCCCCATTGTGGAAGGTTCAGAACAAGAAAAAGCGGTAGACATCAGCAAACTACGCGGCCAGAGTGGCTACATCACGCTGGACCCCGGGTTTAAAAACACCGGTTCTACCAGCAGCTCGATCACCTTTCTGAACGGAGAGGAAGGCATACTACGCTACCGGGGCTACCCCATTGAAGAACTTACCGCCAAGTCGTCGTTTTTGCGGGTGGCGCACCTGCTCATCCACGGTGACCTGCCCACCGAGGAGGATTTTAGCAGCTTCGAAGAAAAGATCACGCACCACACCCTGGTGCACGAAGACTACAAGAAGATTCTAGATGGCTTTCCGGCCAGCGCCCATCCCATGGGTGTGCTGTCGTCGCTGGTGTGCTCCCTTACCGCCTTCTACCCCGAGTCGCTCGATCCCAACCGCTCGATGGAAGAAGTGAACCTGAGCATTATGCGTATTCTGGCCAAGATGCCTACCTTTGCGGCCTGGGTTTACAAACACAAAATCGGCCACCCGGTAAACTATCCAGATAATAAACTCGATTACTGCAGCAACTTCCTCAAGATGATGTTTGCCCTGCCCGCCGAGTCGTACGATCCCGACCCGGTAGTAGCCGATGCGCTGGACAAACTCCTTATTCTGCACGCCGACCACGAGCAAAACTGCTCTACCTCTACGGTACGCATCGTGGGTTCTTCTCAGGCTAGCTTGTACGCGTCTATCTCGGCGGGCATCAACGCCCTGTGGGGGCCGCTGCACGGCGGGGCCAACCAAGCGGTGATCGAGATGCTCGAGAACATCAAGGCCGACGGCGGTGATGCTCAGAAGTACATCGAGAAAGCCAAAGATAAGAACGATCCTTTCCGCCTGATGGGCTTCGGCCACCGGGTGTACAAGAACTTTGACCCCCGCGCCCGCATCATCAAGAAGAACGCCGACGAGGTGCTTTCTGGTCTGGGCATCCAAGACCCGGTGCTCGATATTGCCAAACAACTGGAGGCCAAGGCGCTGGAAGACGATTACTTCGTGGAGCGTAAGCTGTACCCGAACGTAGACTTCTACTCGGGCATCATCTACCGTGCGATGGGCATCCCCACGGACATGTTTACCGTGATGTTCGCCATTGGCCGCCTGCCGGGCTGGATTGCCCAGTGGAAAGAGATGCGCGAGAACAAGGAGCCGATTGGCCGCCCGCGTCAGGTGTACACCGGCTACAACAAGCGAGAGATCAGCTAACCAAATTTTTACAACTGCCGGGCCCTAAAAGCTCGGCAGTTCTGTTTCAGCACGGTGCCTATCCCCCACCACGTCATTATTCTTGGCTGCGGCCGCAGCGGCACCTCCATCTTCGGCGAGTTGTTTGAGCACTTGCCCCACTACACCTACCACAGCGAACCTCCGTTTGCTGATCTATCTTCTTATGATTATTCTGCGCCGGTAGCGATTAAGGTGCCCAAAGAAAGTGCGGGTTTTACATGCTCACCTGGCCTATCGTTTCCCTGGCCAACGCTGCTGGAGATAGTGCCGGAGCCCCGCACCGTTTACTGGCAGGTGCGTCACCCGCTAGACACCATCTGCTCGCTGCGGGTGGGCATTGCTAAGCAGTGGGGGCACCACCCTAAGCCTCCCGACTGGCGAGCGTGGCTTCACCGGCCGCTGCTAGAACGCTGCGCCCACCACTGGGACTACATCAATTCGGTAGGATGGGCTACGGTGAAGGAGCAGGTAGTGATTAGCCGCTTCGAGGATATGCTGGCCAACCCGCGCATGTTCGCTGACCGAGTGGCCCAGCGGGTGCAACCGGACGCAACGCAGCACGCGGCAGCGCTAGCTGCCTGGGCGCAGCGGGTGCAGAACACCAACAACAAGCATTTTAAGGAGGCGAAAACATCGCGGGAGTACGCTCGGGCCGATCATACGGTGCGGGTAGACCGCTGGAAGGAAAATCTGAGCGAAGCCGATCTAGTCAAGGTTATTCCAATAGTTCGCTCGACTGCCGCTCAGCACGGTTACTACCTGCGCTAATTGCCCCAGTTACGGCGCTCACTACGTAGAGGGGCGTGTTCTACTCCTGGTCGGCCAACCGTTGCAGAAGCTCCTGCTCCCGACGTTGCATCTCTTCCTGGGTAGAGGCCATTTCCTCCATGTTTTGCCGCAACTCTTCTTCCTGCGCACGCATCTGGTCACTTTTCTCCTTCGTCTCTTGCACAAAAAATTGCATCTTTTTGCTGGTTTTCAGGCTAATCAGCGCTGAGGCAACAAACTCCCCGGCTTTCGCCAGAAACTCCTGCTGATACGCTTCAAAGGCGTTGAAGGACGCCATTTCCACCACTGCTTCAACCTTCTCGTTATACACAAAGGGCGCAATCATCAGGCAACGGGGCGTGGCATCGCCCAGGCCGGAGGTAATGTGGGTATACCCCTCTGGTACCTGGGTAAGCATAATTGGTTTCTTCTCGAGGTAAACCTGCCCAACCAAGCCATTACCCATCTTGATTGTTTTCTCTACAAACCGCTTCTTGTCGAAAGCGTAGCTGGCCTCTAGTCGTAAGTATAAGTCATCTTCGTCGTCGCCATCCACTACAAACAGCCCCCCCTGCTGAGCGCCCAGGTAGCTTACCAAGTAAGCAATCACCTCGTCGGCAAAACGCTGGGGGTCGTGCTGGTGGTTGCGCACCAGGGTAGAGAATTTCGCCAGGCCATCGGTAACCCACAGGTGCTTACGGTCAGTTTCCTTGGCGTTCTTCATCTTCTCACGCATCTTCACCAGGGCGCCGGCCAAGGTGGTTTGGTTCAGGACGCGGTTCTCCTCGTTGAGTCCCGTCCACCGAACGTCGTAGTTGCCTTCGGCGATGTGGGTTACGAAGTCCGAGGCCTGCCGCATGTTCTCGATGGAAGTGCTGAGTACGTCGGTAAGCTGGTAATCCTGGTGGTCAGCTGCCGATTGACCGGGATTAAACAGGTGCTGATAGTTGTTTTGAGCTAGTTCTTTGTACAATTTGACTCTGGTTTTAGTCTCCTTTCTTGTCCTTAAAATTACCGAGACAATGGTAGGCAGACTAATCACCAGCAGCGCAACTTGTAGCCACTTATTCCACCACAAAGCGGCGGCGTAATTGCTCATGGCTTCTTCATTCAGGCGGTCCGTATGAGCAAGTATATCATTACTAGCTGCCACGTACACCTCATACAGCTGGTCGCCCCGACCTTCGGCCAGCATCGCCTTAAATTTATCCATATCGCCCGCCTTTACCTCATTGATCATCTGCATCGAGAAATCGATATAGGCCAACGTACCTTTTTCCAGTCTTTTAATGCCAGATAGGTCAACCCCCAGGCTGTCCAGGGAGGCGATTAGGGGGGGATAGATGTTCTTTTGCTTCTGGTACAGGAAGTCGAAGGCCTTCACGTAGATTTCCTGCTCGGTGATGGCGTATCCCCGCACGGCCACGTCGGTGGCCTGCACCAGGCGGGTAAGAATAGAGGCGGTGGTCTTCTGTGCCAATTCAATCTGTTCTTTAAGCTGATTGTTTTGTACAATAATCTGATTATTGCGAAACGAACTCATTCCGTTGAGTAGAATCAGCAGGGCGACGAGTCCCAGCAGAAAGCTGTTAAGTCGCTCTTGGTCGATTTTCTGAAGCATGCGTGGATGTCTTGAAGCTAGACGATTTACTACAAGATAGCAGTTTTCTAATAGCTCAGTACGCTCCACGCGCGGCGCGACAGCCTTAGCATGTAAGGTGCGTTGTGGTGGCGCAGCTTAACGAGGGTCCAAATTGGACCATAGAACAGCAACAACGGTTAGCGGGTCAGAGCAATGGCACGCCGACCCACTAACCTAATGTGCTCCTATGGGGTGCTACTGCACCGTGGCCTCCCAGATAATGTCTACGTCCGACTCGCCATTGGTAGAATCGGAAGTGGCTGACTTAATGTCCGGTTGGTGCTTCAGCACCACACGGAAAGTTCCGGTGGTGGCGTCGCCGGTGGTCCAGGTAGTTTCCAAACCAAGGGGGAAACCGGCGTCATCTTCGTCCTCGTAGTTCACCGCATCGGCGCGGCGGTTGCCCGCCCCCAGGTTACCATCGCCGGTAGGGCTGCTAAACAGCCCGTTGGTCCAGCCGAAAAAGAACATATGCTCGTCGTCTTCTTCCTCTATCTCCTCGGTAATGCTTTCCGGGTCGCTAGGATCAATGGCGTTAAGCAGATCAATGGTAAGGGTGTAGGTGGTGTTGGCAGTTAAGGAGATGGGGGTTAACGCTGGCGGATTAACTCCTTCGCCGTCCGCGTCGACCCAGGTAGCGGTTACTGCGGTTCCTCCGGCTGAGGGAGTGAAGGTAAGCGTAACGTTGGTGATGGTCTCTTCCTCGTTTTCTTCGGGCGGTACGTCGTCGTCGACACACGAAGAGAACAGTAAAAAGGAAGAGAATAGTAATGTATAGAGAGCAAATGAAATCAGTTTCATAATTGTAAAGAATTTGAGTGGGTAACAAGGGGTACACCAACCAGTCACTAGCCACCCTAAGGATGACGACGGGAAGTCAACGGTCGGAAGTACAGGTATGAAAAAAACGGTTCTTTACGCTGCCGCTGGCATACCAGGGCCGGTGGCGCGTGGGAACTATTAAAAGACGAAAAAACTAGGCGACGGGTGGGGCGCGTGAGCTATCGGAGAAGCCTGCCCAACCCGCAATGCGCGGCGAAGGGGCCACCACGTCGGGCAGCTTAGGCGGCCGAGGTGTATCCTCAACGAAGCCGACGTCGGCCAGGGTTAGCGCCGGTTGCACCAGCCAGTCGCAGAGCTGACAAGCATCAGCGGTGGTAACGGTGGCCATACAATCCTTTTCTGGCGTCGCGTCCGGGTGGCGGTGCAAGGGCGCAGCAACCAAGTACAAAGCCAGCAGGTAGACCGATAAAGATTGGCTAATAAGGCGCAACGCGGGGGCGGTTGAATGATCTTACCGCAGCAAGATAGTGAAGCGGTAGTTACAAACGCAATTCTATTGCAAACTATTTAGACCGAGATGCTTTGCTTGCTATAAGTGCGGCACCTTTGGTTTGTGAACGATTGTAGCACTATATTAGACCGCTAAACCTAAGGAATATTTAGAATTTTACTTATCAACACGGATATGAAACTATTTAAGAGTCCAGAACCCCAACCGATTGAAGTGGCTGGTCGTCCGCTACGTTGCCCAGTGTGCCAGAACACTTTGTTCTGGCACAGAAGAGCGCAACTTAACTCATCCATTGCTTCGTTCTTCGGTTTAGATTGGGCCAATCGGAGTGCCACCTGCTTCGTCTGCGCAGCGTGCACGCATATCTCTTGGTTCTTAGGGTGACTTTGGCAGAAATAGACGATGTTCTTTCAAGTAACAGTCACCCTTATCCTCGTCGGATTGACGTTTTTGTGTTACTGGCTACCAGTAAAAAGTGGGAATAAGTTAGCCGGAGGAGCAGTGAGTACTATTCTTGGACTTCTACTTCTGGTTACGGTTATCGGAAGTCTAGAATATCTGGTATTCTTCGTCTGGCCACTGATTCTAATGATCCAAATTGCGTTCATCAGTTACTGGACCTCAAGACTCTTCGGGGGAAGGTTAATTGCGACCGTCAGTACAGTTATCTTGATGCTCTTACTGATTGGTTTAGTAGGCTACTTTGGGTTAGAAAGGTAAGCATCGGCTAATGCGACTTCATAGCGCTACTTTCCCAAGCGCTCCACAATCTCGTCTACCATCTCTTCGGGAAGACGCTCGGAAGAAACTACGATCGTGTGCTGAGACTCATCCGAACCCGGTTCGGATGAACCAGGCTCTTCCAGGTCGGCGAACTGCGAGTCCAGCAGTTCGGGCGGGAAGAAGTGATCGCGCGCCAGCATCCGGTTCAGGATAAGCTCCTTGCTTCCCTTCAAATAAGCGAAGCGCACGTTGGCAGAGTAGTCGGCCGATAGCTGAACGCGGTAACTCTTCTTGAGGGCCGAGCAGGCCAGCACCGCTCCGCCCTGGGCGTTCCACTCCGTGATTTTATCGGCCAAGCTGGTTAGCCAGGGCAATCGGTCGGCGTCGTTAAGGGGCTGCCCCTGCTGCATCTTCTTCACGTTGCGCGGCGGGTGAAAGTCGTCAGCATCGTAGAAAGGCGCGTCCAGCCGCTCGGCCAGCAGGGTACCCACGTGCGTTTTTCCTGATCCCGATACTCCCATTGCGATAATGACCATGGACTAATCAGCTAATTCTGGCGTTGTAATCCCTGGCAAATTAACGAATCCGTCGTACTTTAGCTGCTTGTACGAAGAAAACCTTACACCCCATGAAGTACGTTTTTTGCAGTCTGGCCGCGTTGCTGGCCGCCTGCGCCACCACCGAAGAAGCCACCGATATGCCCGTTGAGTACCCCCCTACCGAGAAAGTGAATCAGGTTGATACCTACTTCGGCACCGAAGTGGCCGACCCCTACCGCTGGCTGGAAGACGACCGCTCGGCCGAAACCGCTACCTGGGTAGAGGCGCAGAACGAGGTCACCGAAGCGTACCTCAGCCAAATTCCCTTCCGCGAAGCGATCAACGAGCGGCTTACCACGCTGTGGGACTACGAAAAGTACTCGGCCCCCGCCCAAGAGGGTGATGCCTACTACTTCTACAAGAACGACGGACTTCAGAACCAGGGGGTGCTGTATAAGCAGGCGGCACTGGATGCTGATCCCGAAGTCTTTCTCGATCCCAACACCTTCTCAGACGATGGCACCGTATCGCTGGGGAGCACCAGCTTTACCGAAGATGGCTCGCTGTTGGCGTACTCCATCTCCGAATCGGGTTCCGACTGGCGCAAGATTTTGGTGATGGACGCAGCCTCGCGCGCCCTGGTGGGCGACACGATTCAGGATGCCAAATTCAGCGGAATCTCCTGGCGGGGCAACGAAGGCTTCTACTACAGCAGCTACGATAAGCCCGAAAACGGCAGCGAATTATCGGAGCGCAACAGCAACCACAAGCTGTTGTATCACCGCCTGGGCACGCCCCAAACCGAAGACCAGCTGGTGTTCGGCGGCGAAGCCCAGCCCCGACGCTACATAAGTGGCTACGTTACCGAAGACCAACGCTACCTGGTGATTAGCGCAGCCAATAGCACCAGCGGCAACGAGCTTTACGTAAAAGACCTGAATCAGCCCAACGGCGAGATTGTTCCAATCGTAGAAGATTTCGACAGCGAGCATTACGTAGCGCACAGCGAAGGTTCTACGCTGTACATCCTTACCAATCGAGATGCCCCCAACCAGCGATTGGTAACCGTTGATGCTGCCCAGCCCCAGCCCGACAACTGGCAAGACCTGATTTCCGAGCGGGAAGAGGTGCTGCAGTATCCTACCTTTGCCGGAGGGAAAATATTTTTGAACTACCTAAAAGACGCCTCCACCCGCGTGGAACAGTACGATTTGCAGGGCAACAAAGAACGCGACATCACCTTGCCCACGCTGGGCACCGCCACCGGATTTGACGGAAAAGCAGACAGCGATACGGTATTTTATGCCTTTACTTCGTTTACGTATCCCACCACCATCTACGCCTACGATATCGCCAGTGGTGAGTCTACTGTGTTCCGCCAGCCTACGGTCGATTTTGATCCGGATGCCTACGAAGTTAAGCAGGTGTTCTACTCTAGCAAAGACGGCACGAAGGTTCCGATGTTTATCGTGCACCAAAAAGGACTGGAGATGAACGGCCAGAACCCAACCTATCTGTACGGCTACGGCGGGTTCAACATTAGCCTGAGTCCTTACTTTAGCGTCACCAACCTCTACTGGCTCGAGAACGGGGGCGTGTACGCGGTGCCCAACCTGCGGGGCGGCGGCGAGTACGGCGAAACCTGGCACGAGGCGGGCACGCAACTGAACAAGCAAAACGTGTTCGACGACTTTATTGCCGCGGCCGAGTACCTGAAGCAAGAGGGCTACACCTCGACCGATAAACTCGCCATTTCGGGCCGCTCGAACGGCGGACTGCTGGTAGGAGCTACCATGACGCAGCGTCCCGACCTGTGCGGCGTGGCCCTGCCGGGCGTGGGCGTGCTGGACATGCTGCGCTACCACCAGTTTACGGCCGGGGCGGGCTGGGCCTCCGACTACGGCATCGCCGACAGCAGTCAGGCCATGTTCGAGTACCTGCGGGCCTACTCGCCGCTGCACAACGTAGAGGAAGGGGCCACGTATCCCGCCACCTTGGTCACCACCGCCGACCACGACGACCGGGTGGTGCCCGCCCACTCGTTTAAGTTCGCCGCTACCCTGCAAGAGAAGCAAGCCGGTGACCATCCGGTGCTTATCCGCATTGAGACCAAGGCCGGGCACGGGGCCGGTAAGCCCACCAGCATGCAGATTGCCGAGTGGACCGACCTGTTCGCGTTCACCTATTACAATTTGGATTGGTTGCCCAAGAATGCCCGGTGATGGGTAGCTTAGGAAAGATTGCAAAAGAATAAACTTTATTCTGATAATTTCTTATGGTTCGTGTCGGCACGAACCTCCGGGTAAACAATTGTTCATTGCCGTACACAAATAAATTGCTGGTAGTTGTTGACAAATTGAGGAAGGATTCTTAGGTGCTGCTTGATAAAGAATTGGAAGGCCCGTAGCCCTATCTGGAAGCATGAATAGGCACTGATTCG
>JBASAY010000213.1:0-11708 GCA_049650865.1 Tunicatimonas sp. | reverse complement strand
GCACGTACGCGACCGGCATCTACGCCGCCGCCTGCCCGATGTGTTGCATCAGCAGCCGTTTGGTGATGGGCAACAGCGTCTCCTGCAGGGGGTAGTTTGATTTTGACAGGGCCAGGTAGGCCGCCGGATTCGGAAGGTCGCGGTTCTGCTTGATGAGCTGGCGCTTGATCTGCTCAAAGGTGTTCGCTAAACTCCACGGCACCTCTTCCACCAGTTCGGTGCGCAGCGCCCGATACGATTCGTTGGCTTGTTCAAACACGGTAATCTTGTACTGATGCACGTACACCGTCTTGGTGTTATCAACGAACAACAGTAAGTAGCCCTCGTCCTTGTAAAGCGGAGTAATTCCAATCGGCTCAATGCTGATGTGGTAGGCAATGTCTTCGTACAAGATAATACCCTCATCCATTCGCTCCTTAAAGCGCGGAATCGCAAAGTTTACGATCTCACTAAGGGTACTCATCAGCTGGTCATCTTCCACAATACGCCGGTAGTCTAGCTTAAGCTGCTCAAAGTCGGCCCGGGATAACTCCTTCGGGAAGTTTTCGAAGAGCAGCTGTTTGTTCTGCTTCACCGTGGCCAGATTGTTATAGTGGAATACCAAATCTGACATAAAAGGATAGAGCTTTTTCTCGGCAAACTTTTGCTTCACCCCCTGCATGTACGCCAGGGCCATATACTTTTTGTACTCAAAATCCAGGAGGCCATTGGTGAGCCAGTCTTCGTGCAAGCTTATCATGGAACGTGGTTTATAGTTGTCGGCCGGAATATACCGAGCAAGCAGGCAGTACGCAAGTCTGCAATAATGTCAGTGACAATCAAGTAGTACACGCGTACCTTTTGGTGAAAGTCGGCAAAATTGGCGGGAATTCGGACGGATACTGCCGTTTGCCGGGGATGGCACAGGAAGTGTACCCTTAGCACCGTTAACAGTTTGTTACACTTTAAACATAACCAACAACACAATGTCACAAGTAAACATCAAGCCTTTAGCAGACCGAGTTCTGGTAGAGCCCGCTGCTGCCGAAGAAAAGACCGCTTCTGGTATTATCATTCCGGATACTGCCAAAGAAAAGCCGCAGAAAGGATCCGTTATCGCAGTAGGCGATGGCAAGAAAGATGAGCCTCTTACCGTAAAGGTAGGCGATAGCATTCTGTACGGAAAGTACGCCGGCACTGAAATTACCGTAGATGGCAACGACTACCTGATCATGCGGGAGTCTGACATTTTCGCCGTTCTGTAGGTAAGCAGTTCATTCTAATTTCTAATCAAAACAAAAAGTAAAAACATCATGGCTAAGGAAATATATTTTAACACTGCTGCGCGCGATCGCGTTAAAAAGGGAGTCGACACCCTGGCGAACGCCGTAAAAGTTACGCTCGGCCCCAAGGGACGAAACGTAGTAATTGACAAAAAATTCGGTGCTCCTACCGTTACTAAGGATGGAGTATCTGTTGCCAAAGAAATCGAGCTGAAGGACGCCATCGAGAACATGGGCGCTCAGTTAGTAAAAGAGGTAGCCTCTAAAACCGCCGACAGCGCGGGTGACGGTACCACCACGGCAACCGTACTGGCGCAGTCTATCTTCGCCCACGGTATCAAGAACGTGGCCGCCGGTGCCAATCCGATGGACCTGAAGCGCGGGATCGACCGAGCCGTTGAGGCAGTGGTAGCAGCGCTGGCGCAGCAGTCTAAAACGATTGATAGCTCCAACGAAATTACCCAGGTAGCTTCTATCTCGGCGAACAACGACCAGGAAATTGGCCAGATGATCGCCAACGCGATGGACAAAGTGGGTAAGGATGGAGTAATCACCGTAGAAGAAGCCAAGGGTACCGAAACTGAGGTGAAACTCGTAGAAGGTATGCAGTTCGACCGCGGTTACCTGTCTCCCTACTTCGTGACCAACACCGAGCGAATGGAAGCTGAGTTGGAGTCGCCCTACATCTTGATCTACGACAAGAAGATCTCATCGATGAAGGAGCTGCTACCGGTACTAGAGACCGTAGCGCAAACTGGCAAACCCCTGCTGATTATTGCCGAAGACGTAGACGGTGAAGCGCTGGCTACCCTGGTGGTGAACAAAATTCGTGGTTCGCTGAAAATTGCGGCCGTTAAGGCTCCTGGCTTCGGTGACCGACGCAAAGCGATGCTAGAAGATATCGCCGTGCTTACCGGTGGTACCGTGATCTCGGAAGAGCGCGGTTACAAGCTGGAAAACGCAACGATCGACTACCTGGGTACTGCTGAGAAGATCAACATCGACAAAGACAATACCATTGTGGTAAACGGTGCTGGTGAGAAAAGCGAAATTGAAGGACGCATCAATCAGATTAAGTCACAGATCGAGAACACCACCTCGGATTACGACCGCGAGAAGTTGCAAGAGCGACTGGCGAAGTTATCGGGTGGAGTAGCCATTCTGTACATTGGTGCGGCTACCGAGGTAGAGATGAAGGAGAAGAAAGACCGGGTTGATGATGCGCTGCACGCAACCCGCGCCGCCGTTGAGGAAGGCGTAGTAGCCGGTGGTGGAGTTGCCCTGGTACGCGCTATCTCTTCACTGGAAAACATTACCACCGACAATGCTGACCAGAAAACCGGGGTCAACATCATTCGCATGGCGTTAGAATCGCCGCTGCGCGTGATTGTGGAGAACGCCGGACAAGAAGGATCAGTTGTGATCCAGAAGGTGCTGGAAGGCAAAGATGACTACGGCTTCAACGCCCGTACCGACGAGTACGAGAACCTGTTTGCGGCCGGAGTAATCGATCCGACCAAAGTAACCCGCCTGGCGCTAGAGAACGCCGCTTCTATCGCTTCGTTGCTACTCACCACCGAGTGCGTAATTGCCGACGAGCCCGAAGAAGCTGGTGCTGGTGCCCCCGGCGGAATGCCTCCCGGAGGAATGGGTGGCATGGGCGGCATGATGTAATTCATCCTCCTATTTATAAATCTAAAAAGGCGATCCGAACTGGATCGCCTTTTTTTGTTCAACCACGGCCTTTTTATAAAAAAAGCAGGGGCAACGATTAATGCAGCCGTCGTCCGACCTGGTGGCATTTATATTTCGCTTCACATTCTGGCTACTTGGAGCAACTAACCTGCAATTATCCATTTCGCCAGGGTGAAGGCTGAGTGATGTTAGGGGCAGGCTTTTTACTTCCTTTTCCATCGAGTCAAATTAGCTGATAAATTAATATTCCGATCAGAAAAACAATTGATCCAGTCCAAACTATTTGAATCAGGCTGTTAATTTTATCTTTTAATTGAACACTCTCTTTGAGATGAAAATGATCTGTTATTTTTTCGATTGATCCCCCTTTGGCTTTAAATATCCAGTTTTCATTTTTCAACCAAAATGAGAGAAAGTAGTCTTCATCTTCATTCAACTGGCCGTCGTTTTCAATCCTCAGTAATTTATAATGCAGAAACACCTTATAGAGGTAAACTGAGGTTAGAATTACTGTTAATACAAAAATCCCAAGTGTCATTTCTTTTTTTTAGCTTGACCCTAACAATTGAATAACGGAGACCAGTCTCCGTTATTTATCATATAGCATTTGTATGATTACACAAACAATAAGCCCAAAATTGCTAAATTGTTGTTCTATTCGTACCTTCCGTAGTACTTTTCAAGTAGACTGCCTGTGAAAGCAGACTAAACGTTGGTAATTAGCTAAACGTTTACAAATGACTACAAACGTTTGACCACCGGATAGCCGAAGGCTTGTTGCTGCTTCCGCTGCGCCTGCGGTCCGATAAGTTTAATCAAAAGCTACGGCATCTTCTTTAACAAGTTTTATGAAAAAGCCGTGTTTGGTCAATTAATAAGCTCGCTGCAATAAAAAAGAGCAACCGAAAAAGCTGCTCTTTTTTGTGCGCACGAGAAGATTCGAACTTCCACGCCCGTAAGGGCACTGCCCCCTCAAGACAGCGTGTCTACCGGTTTCACCACGTGCGCGTAGTCTGGCAAAACTAGAAAAATCCCCCGCAGGAAACAAAGCACCGCTTCCGAAAGTTTTGCCCCCAAAGCTCTCCTCTTATGCACCAGCACCTCACAATGCACCACGACGGACCGGTGGCCACCGTTACCTTGAACCGCCCGGCCGTCTTCAACGCCCTGAACAACGGCATCAAAACCGAACTGCGTAGCGTATTTGAAGCTCTGCACGACCACGCTGAAGTGCGGGTGGTGGTGCTTACCGGGGCGGGCAACGCCTTCTGCTCGGGACAAGACCTTAAGGCGGCTCAGACTGAAATGGACGGGAAGCCCTACTCAGAGGCCATTCGCACCTACTACAACCCGCTGATCCTGGCAATGCGCCGCCTTAACAAACCCATCATCTGCCGACTCAACGGCATTGCGGCCGGAGCGGGCTGCTCGTTAGCGCTGGCTTGCGACATCATCGTGGCGTCGGAAGAAGCGTATCTGTCCGAGCTGTTCATCGGCATCGGGTTGATCATGGACTCGGGCTCTACGCACTTTTTGCCCCGCATTGTGGGAAGCCTGAAAGCCTTCGAACTGGCCACCATGGGCACCCGCGTGGGCGCTTCCGAAGCGCTGCTGCTGGGGTTGGTCAACGAGGTGGTGCCGCACGCGCAGCTCGATGAAGCGGTGCAGCGCTACGTAGACCATTACGCCAACGCTCCCACCGTGGCCGTAGCGGTGATCAAGGAGATGCTTAACCAGGCGGGGCAGCTATCGCTGGAAGAGATGCTGGAACTAGAGGCCAAGAATCAGGATATTGCCGCTACCACCGCCGACCACGCTGAGGGAATCCGAGCGTTTGTAGAAAAAAGAAAGCCTATTTTTAATGGTAAATAAACTAAGTTACCGACCCCTTCACGCATGAGAGCTACGTTTCTTCTACTTTTGTTCTTTACCAGACTACTCACTGCTTACGCTCAGACGAAAAGCGCGCCCGAGCGGCAGCAAATCCTTGATGGGGTAGGCAACAATAACAGCCAGGCGGCCGTGCAGACCTTTGATGAGCGTTACGAAGGAGTGCGCGGAACGCCTTTTTTGTCTGACCAGTGGGCGGCGGGTACGGTGACGTTACGCGATGGCAAGGTACACGATAAGGTTCAGCTGAAGTACGATGCGTACCAGGACGAACTGGTGGTGAAGCACCCCTACGACCGAGCAGTGATTCCCGACAAACTCACCATCACCCAGTTTGTGCTAGATTCGGCCCAGACCGGCGACTCGCTTCACTTTGTATTCGTCAGTTATTTACCCAATAACCGAAAGTTTCCGTCCAATCACTTCGCCCAAGTGCTCTACGGCAGCTTCACCGATTCACAGAACTCCACTTTGCTGGCTACGCACACCCGGAAACTTATCAAGGCCGACTACGAAGGAGCGTATAGCGCCGACCGGCGCTATGATGCGTTTGGCCCCATTATGACATCGTACTACCTGATTAAACCCAATGGGCAGACTGAGCGCTTTAAGCCAACCCAGCGGGCGGTTCGCCGACTATTTAAGGATAAGAAGAAAGCCATCGACGAGTTTATGACCGTAGAAGCCATCAACCCGGAATATCCGAGTGATCTAGTTCGACTCATCGAGTACTACGACCAGCTTTAGCCAGTCAGCCACCTACTCATTGAGCAGGTTCAGCGTGAGCGCCGCCACCAGTCCGGCGGTCTCGGTGCGCAGCCGATAGCTCCCTAAGCTTACCGGGCGGTAGTCGGACTGCTCAGCCTGAGCTACCTCGGCCGGGCTAAATCCACCCTCGGGACCCACCAGCACCACGTACGAGCCTGTCGGACGGGCTAACTGTTTCAGGTGAATATTACTGTTGGCCTCGACGTAGGCAATGAAGCGCTGCGCTTCAGTTGGGCGCTTCAGAAAAGCACTGAGGGTTTGGATATCGTTGATGGTGGGGAGTGTGGCGCGGCCCGCCTGCTTCATGGCGGCCACGGCCTTCTTCATCAGGCGCTCGGTCTTGAGCACCCGCCGCTCGGAGTGGGCCGTGACCACGAAACTTAACTGATCCACCCCCACTTCAACCGCCTTTTCTACCAACCACTCGGTGCGGTCAATATTTTTGGTGGGGGCCACCGCCAGGTGAATCCGGTGGGGACGTGAATCTTCCCTTCGGGTTCGCTCGATAGCTAGCGTGCAACGCTTGGCGTTGGCTTCCTTAACCACCGCTTCGTAGTAGGTGCCCCGCCCATCGACCACCGTAAGTGGATCGCCCGCCCGCAAGCGCAGCACCTGCACCCCGTGCCGCGACTCGTCGGGTGAAAGGGCCGGGTCGGTAAGGTCTAGCGCAGGATGATAGAACAGGGGCATTACGACAAAACGGGCTGGGGGGCATTGGCTAAGGCTTTATTGATACGTTTTACCAGGGCAGGCCCTTCGTACACCAGTCCGGTGTAGATTTGCACCAAGCTGGCACCCGCATCCAGCTTCTCCTGCGCGTCTTCGGGCGAGGCCACCCCCCCTACCCCAATAATAGGAAGCTGCCCGTCGGAGCGCCGGTGCAGGTAGCGAATCACCTCGGTAGCCCGCTGGCGCAGCGCCTGTCCGCTCAGCCCCCCTGCCCCGGTAGCGGCAAGCTGCGGGGCTTCGGTAGTCAGCCCGTCGCGGCTGATGGTGGTATTGGTGGCGATTATGCCATCGATGGCCAGCGACTGGCAAATGTCTACGATATCGTCGAGCTGGCCCACGGTGAGGTCGGGAGCAATTTTCAGGAGAATTGGCTTGGGGTACGGTTGCTGTCGGTTGAGCTCCTGAAGGCCCCGCAGCAGTTCGGTGAGAGGTTCTTTCTCCTGTAGTTCGCGCAGGTCGGGCGTGTTGGGCGAACTCACGTTCACCGTGAAATAATCTACTTGGTTGTAGAGCGCTCGGAAGCAGGCTTCGTAGTCGTTGGGGGCGTGTTCGTTGGGCGTTACTCTGTTTTTGCCAATGTTGCCCCCTACGATCACCGTACTGCGGCGGCGCGTCAGGTTTTGCGCGGCCCGGTCTACCCCGTCGTTGTTAAAGCCCAGGCGGTTAATGAGGCTGCGGTCGGCCGGAAGCCGGAACATACGCGGCTTCGGATTGCCTGGCTGTGCGAGGGGCGTCACGGTGCCGATCTCCACAAAACCAAAGCCCAGGGCTGCCATGCCGTCTACAAGGCGGGCATCCTTGTCGAATCCGGCAGCCAGCCCCACCGGATTGGCAAAGCGCAGTCCGAACAGGCGGCGTTCCAGTCGCGGATCGTCTACCAGGTAGAACCGACGCAGCAGGGTAGCCATCCCGGGCAGGGCCGTGGCCAGCCGAAGCAACGCGACGGTAAGCTGGTGCGCCGTCTCGGGTTTCAGGCGAAAGAGCAGCGGGCGAAATAACAGTCGGTACATGAGGCGGCGGATTGATTGGAAATGTGGTTACGCAAAGAAGCAAAAAAGTGAACGAAAAACGGAAAGCCAGGCGGAAAAAGAGAAGGCGCATACAATGGGACCTACGGGTTTTGGATAGTCTGATCACCACCTAAATCTTTTCTCGTAAGATTGTTTGTATATTGGCAGAAAGGGACGCAAGTACTACTAACACCTAATTCTGAAAAGTATGCCTACGATGAACCACCGGCTTCTGTGCATCTTAATGTTCGCAAGCACCCTGGTCGCTCAGGGACAATCCGAAGATCCGCTCGGTGAGGTTGTGATTACTTCCAAGCCGGGCGAAACGCAGGTTCGCGTTGACGAAGAAGGAAGGCTGCTGGTGAACGTCTCACCCCAGAACGCCCGTACTCTACAGGCCAACGGTCGGGTGCGCTACCACGACTTCGGGGCGCGGGGCGACGGCCAGACCGATGATACCGACGCCATCGCGGCGGCCCACGCCTTTGCCAACCGGCACGGCCTCCCGGTGAGGACCGACGATAGCGCCACCTACTACCTGAGCGGGAAAAAGCGTACCGCAGTTATCCAAACCGATACTGATTTCGGCACCGCCGCCTTCATCATCGACGATACCGACGTGCAAGATCGCAATGCCCCAATCTTTTTGGTTACTTCTAGTCAGCAGCCCTTTGCCCTGGAGGGGGTTTCATCGCTTGCCAGAAATCAGCAGAAACTTAACGTTTCGGTGCCCACTGCCAGCTTGGTGACCGTCACAAACTCCGATGTAAAGCACTACATCCGCTTCGGGCTAAACCAAGACAACGGATCGGAACAAACGGATATTTTTATCATCGATAAAGACGGAAACGTAGCACCGTACGCTCCCATTGTTTGGGACTTCGACCAGATTACGGAGGCCACGGCCCTCCCTCTGGACAAGGATACGCTGACGATTACGGGAGGGCGGTTTACCACCATTGCCAACCAGGCCGAATCGAAGTATACGTACTATAGCCGCAATATTATCATCCGGCGCTCTAGGGTGGTGGTGGACGGGCTGGAGCACATTATCACGGGCGAGGGGGACCAGGGAGCGCCCTACGGCGGCTTTATCACGATCCGCGACTGTGCCTACGTAACGGTGAAGAATACCCGGCTCACCGGCCACAAGACCTACCGTACCATCGGCCGGGCCGGGAAGCCCGTTTCAATGGGCTCGTACGATCTGTCGGTGGGCCGGGCGCTCAACGTCTCGTTTATCAACTGCACGCAGTCCAACGACATCGACGACCGCACCTACTGGGGCATCCTGGGTTCCAACTACTCCAAGAATCTACTCTACGACTACTGCACGCTGTCTCGGTTCGATGCCCACAAAGGGGTCGCCAACGCCACCATCCGCAACTCAACCCTGGGGCACATGGGCATCAACGCGATCGGCAGCGGCACCCTCACCGTAGAGAACACCACGGTGCGCGGAAGAAGCCTGGTAAATCTACGGTCGGACTACGGCAGTACCTGGCAGGGCGAGTTTATTATCCGCAACTGCACGTTCGTCCCCAATGGGGGCCGCCCTACCACTCCGGTCCTGATCAGCGGCTCGTACTCCGGGCAGCACGACTTCGGCTACGTCTGCTACATGCCCGAGCGAATTGTTATTGAGAATTTGCGCATCGATGATCGTCACCATCCGCCGGACTACCCGGGACCGGCTATCTTCGCTGACTTCAACCCCCGGATGACCGACGCTTCGTACCGGGAAAAGTTTCCCTACGTTAAAACCGAGGAAGTCGTCCTTGAGAACGTGACCACGGCCAGCGGCCACGCGTTGCGGCTAAGCGATAATCCCTATATGTTTCGGGAGGTGGAGGTGAAGAGGGAGTGATGCTAACGGTTGCTGGTTTTGAGGAGTAGTAATTTGCAATTGACAAAATTTTTGTGCCCAATGAAGAACGTTGCGATAGCAGGAAATACAGTTGAATATCAGGAGTATGGCAAAGGAAGACCCATGATTTTTATTCATGGTGCTTTCTCAAGCGGGAAGACTTGGCGAAAGGTGATACCGGAACTATCCGAAGATTATCGTTGCATAGTACCTGAATGGCCGTTTGGTGGTCACAAAATCCCTATTGCTAATAAGCTAGACTTCTCACCTAATGGAATTGCTGACTTGATGGCTGAGTTTTTAAGAACTCTTAATTTGGAAGATGTAATAATCATTGCTAACGATACTGGAGGAGCCTACGCGCAGGTTTTTACCACTAAGTACGGCGAAAAAGTATCCCATCTGATTTTAAGTAACTGTGAAGGGTTCGATGTTTTTCCACCAAAGAAGTTTAAGTCGCTACAAAGTATGGTCAAAACACCGGGTTACTTATGGCTTCTTGCTAGGATTTTTAGCTTTAAGCCGTCATTAAAATGGGATATAACGTTTGGTCTTCTAAGCCATACTTTAAAAAAGGAGGAACTATTTAATTTCTATGTGAAACACTTTGTAGAAAGTAAATTAATCCGGAGTGATTTCAAAAAATTAGCAGTAGAGTGGCATCCAAAGTATACTAAAAATGCTGCTATTGAACTTACCGCATTCCAGAAACCGGTATTAATTGCTTGGGGTGTGGACGATTCAGAATTATTTCCAATTGAATTGGGCAAAAGGCTAGTGTCAATATTTTCTGATTCAACTTTCGTAGAAATAGAGAAATCAAAAACTTATGTTCAAGAAGACAATCCTCAGGATTTTGTAGCCAATATTAAGCAGTTTTTGGGGTGAAATCACACAATAACAAAGTCTGTAGTATGGTAGGTAAGACGATTGCCGAACCCATCGACTTGAACGTATTAACGAGGTCCGATTGATACTACAATTTGGTAACTGGAAAGATGGATAGTTGCAAACTATAAAAGCTTTAGCGAAAGGCTTCGAGGAATATTTGATACGTGTTTGCTACCCCTATTTTCATAGCCCCCTTCCTTTCGCAAACCGTTTGGAATTCCTAGCATTCCGTACTCAACTAACTATATTTGAATACATATAATACCTTGGCTTCATTGAAATTTATATTTAATTGCATATAATGAAGCAGTTGGCAGTGTTCGTCAAAGAACGAAGGAAAGAAGTCGGTCTCACTCAGGAAGAATTCGCTGAGCGGACGGGTGTTGCCCTCACTGTGGTACGTAAAATTGAACAAGGCAAGACAAACCTGAATATGGATAAGGTTAATTTAGTTCTCCAAATGTTTGGGCACGAATTAGCTCCGGTTAGTAGTAAAGACATGAATAAGTAGCGGATCGTAACTATTTTGACAATTTTTTGTTTCACATAAATGCAAGGGAAGAGACGTTACATTCAATTAGAAGCCGAGCAGCGCCAAGAGCTTGAACAGGGCTACAAGCAAGGGAAGCGATCTTCGTATCGTCAACGCTGCCACATCATTTTACTCAGTGCCCAAGGATATAGCATTGCTGAGATCAGCAAGATTATCAACTGTAGCCGTCAGCGCATATACAGTTGTTTCAATCGCTATGAATCCTCAGGCATCCAAGGCTTGGATACCGCCCCGGGTGGGGGGCGCCCGCCCATCTTCAAGCTAGAGAACCAGGCCGAGAGTGATCGTGTCAAAGAGATCGTCAGCCGACACCCTCAACAGCTTAAGCAAGCCCTTCCCCTCATTGAGAAAGAACTCCAGATCAGTACTTCCAAGTCAACGCTGGTGCGCTTTTTAAAAAAAACGGTTGGTCCTACAAGCGACTACGGGCGGTAGTGCCGCGCAAAGCTGATTCGCAGCAAGTTGCTCTGGCCACCAAGACACTGGGTAGGCTCTCCATACTGGCCGCCTATGGCCTCATTGATCTGCGTTTTGGCGATGAGACGGCCTTTTCCTTAACTTCCAACATCCCTTATGGCTGGAACCCTATTAACGAGCAACAGGGCATTAAATGCCGGAAGGGGGGCAATCTCAATGTGTTTGGCCTTCTGGATGTGCATCATGGCTGTCTGCGCAGCTACACTACTCTGGGTAGGGTAGACACCGCGCAGGTGATTGACTGGTTGGATGATTTTGCCAACGCTTTGTCAAAGCCTACCGTGGTTGTGCTAGACAATGCGCCCTGGCACAAATCCGAAGCATTCATGGTCCAGCTGCCCCGATGGCAAAATCAGCAGTTGTTCATCTACCATATCCCTGCTTACAGCCCACATTTAAATCTTATTGAAATCGCCTGGCGTATGATGAAATACCACTGGCTCCGACCAGAAGACTTTGAGTGTAAACAGACCCTGCATGAGCAAATCAATTACATCCTGACACATTTTCAAGAGCCTGAGTTTGAGATTGACTTCACCGCGGCAGTCCCTGCTTCCAAAAGCAAT